>JARLIP010000194.1 GCA_031291685.1 Caulobacteraceae bacterium
GCGGCGCCGGCGCCGACGCGGCCAAGCACGGCGCCCGGGGTAACGGTCTCGCCCTCGGGAGCGAGAATTTCCGTCAGGACGCCGTCTTCCTGAGCCACGACTTCCAGGGAGACCTTGTCGGTTTCAAGCTCGACCAGGACCTCGTCCTTCCTGACCGCCTCGCCGGCCTTCTTGGTCCAGCGGGCCACCGTCGCCTCGGTAACAGATTCACCGAGCGCCGGCGTCATGATGTCGGTCATGGGGTTAGTGCTCCTTCATCGGGGGGCGAGCACGCCCCCCTTTTCTTTCGTCGTACGGGTGGGGCGAACTACAGGGCGAAGGCTTCGGCGAGGAAGGCCTTCAGCTCTCGGGTATGGCGGCTCATCAGGCCCGCGGCTGTGGAGGCCGAGGCCGGGCGACCCACATAGCGAGCGCGCTTGGCCTTGATCTTCAGCTTGGCCAGGGTCAGCTCGATCCACGGATCAACGAAGGTCCAGCCGCCCATGTTCTTGGGCTCTTCCTGGCACCAGACCAGCTCGGCGCCGGTGAAACGGCTGAGCTCGTTGGACAGGGACTTCATCGGCCAGGGATAGAACTGCTCCAGGCGCAGGATGTAAACGTCGTCCACCCCTTGAGCTTCCCGGGCGTCCAGGAGGTCGTAATAGACCTTGCCCGAGCACAGGATCACCCGACGGATGTCCTTGTCGGCCTTGAGCTTGACGCTGGTCAGGCCATTGTCGCGCTCGCCGTCGTCCCACAGGACCCGGTGGAAGGACGAACCCTCCGCCAGTTCGGACATCTTGGAGACGGCCTTCTTGTGCCGCAGCAGCGACTTGGGCGTCATGACCACCAGGGGCTTGCGGAACTGGCGGTGCATCTGCCGGCGAAGGGCGTGGAAGTAGTTGGCCGGGGTCGAGCAGTTGACGATCTGCAGGTTGTCCTCTGCGCAGAGCTGCAGGTAGCGCTCCAGCCGAGCGGAGGAGTGCTCCGGACCCTGGCCCTCATAGCCATGAGGCAGCAGCATGACCAAGCCCGACATCCGCAGCCACTTGCGTTCCCCGGACGAGATGAACTGGTCGATCACCACCTGGGCCCCATTGGCGAAGTCACCGAACTGGGCTTCCCACAGGGTCAGGGTATTGGGGTCGGCCAGGGAGAAGCCGTATTCGAAGCCCAGCACCGCCTCTTCCGACAGGGCCGAGTCGATCACCTCGAAATGGGCCTGTCCGGGGCGGATGTTGTTGAGGGGCGTGTAGTGCTCCTCATTGGTCTGGTCGATCAGGTCGCAGTGGCGTTGCACGAAGGTGCCGCGCACGCTGTCCTGACCGGTCAGGCGGATGGGAACCCCTTCGTCGAGCAGGCTGGCGAAGGCCAGGTGCTCGGCGGTGCCCCAGTCCAGACCCTCGCCCTTGGCGACGGCCTCATGTCGGTTCTCGATCACCCGGCGCACGGTCTTGTGGGCGTTCAGATGTTCGGGGATCGTTGTGATCTTGGCCCCGATTTCGCTCAGCCGGCCAAGGGGCACGGCGGTCTGGCCGCGCCGGTCCTCGCCCTCGGCCAGGGCCATGTGAGCCCATTTGCCGTCGAGCCAGTCGGCCTTGTCGGCCTTGTAGCTCTTGCCGTCCTCGAACTCGGCGGACAGGAAGTTTTCGAACTCGCCCACCAGGCGATCGACTTCCTCCTGGGTGATGACGCCCTCGGCCACCAGACGCTGGGAGTAGAGTTCCCGGGTCGAGGGGTGACCCTTGATGATCGAATACATCAAGGGCTGGGTGATCGTGGGGTCGTCGCCCTCGTTGTGGCCGAAGCGGCGATAGCAGAACATGTCGATGACCACGTCCTTGCCGAACTTCTGCCGGTACTCGGTGGCCACCTTGGCGGCGTAGACCACCGCCTCGGGCGCGTCGCCATTGACGTGGAAGATCGGCGCCTCGACCATCAGCGCCGTATCCGAGGGATAGGGGCTGGAGCGCGAATAGCGCGGGTTGGTGGTGAAGCCGATCTGGTTGTTGACGATGTAGTGGATGGTCCCGCCCGTGCGGAAGCCCCTAAGGCCGCTGAGCGCAAAGCACTCGGCCACCACGCCCTGGCCGGCGAAGGCCGCATCGCCGTGCATCAGCAGCGGCATGACGTGGCTGCGGCCGGCGGTGGAGTCCTCGCGCAGCAGGAAGGCCTGCTTGGCCCGCGCCTTGCCTATCACCACTGGGTTGACGATCTCCAGGTGCGAGGGGTTGGCGGTCAGCGACAGATGCACCTTGTTGCCGTCGAAGGTGCGGTCCGACGAGGCGCCCAGGTGGTATTTGACGTCGCCGGAGCCCTCGATGTCATTGGGCAGGGACGAGCCGCCCTGAAACTCGTGGAAGATCACGTGGTACGGCTTGCCCATCACCGCGGCCAGGACGTTCAGCCGGCCCCGGTGCGGCATGCCCAGCACGATGTCCTGAACGCCCAGCGCGCCGCCGCGCTTGATGATCTGTTCCATGGCCGGGACCAGGCTCTCGCCGCCGTCGAGACCAAAGCGCTTGGTGCCGGGGAAGCGCTTGTTCAGGAAACGCTCGAAGGTCTCGCTCTCAATCAACTTCTTGAAGATGGCGATCTTGCCCTCGGGCGTGAACACGATCTCCTTGTCGCGTCCCTCGATCCGCTGCTGCAGCCAGGCCTTCTCGTCCGGGTTGGTGATGTGCATGTACTGCACGCCAACGTCCCCGCAGTAGGTCCGGCGCAGGATGGCCAGGATCTCGCGGATGGTGGAGGACTCCAGGCCGAGGACGAAATCGAGGAAGATCGGCCGGTCGTAGTCGCTCTCGGCGAAGCCGTAGCTGGCCGGATCGAGCTCGCTGGCGTCCTCCTTCTCGGAGATGCCCAGGGGATCGAGGTTGGCCGCCAGGTGGCCGCGCATGCGGTAGGCGCGGATCATCATGATCGCGCGCAGGGAATCCAGCGTCGCGGCCCGCACCGCCGTCGGGCTGGCCACCGGCTCGCGCTCGACGATCTTGGCGCCCAGCTTGGCTTCCACCGCCGGCCAGAGGCCATCCAGGGCCGACAACCACTCCGGTCGCGCCGCCGGGACGGCGTTTCCGTTGGGCGCCCAGGCCGGCTTCTCGGCCGCCTTCTTCACCGCGTCGACCTGCTCGTGCAGGGAGCTGAAGAAGGCCCGCCAAGAGGGCTCGACCGCGTTCGGATCGCTCGCCCAGCGGGCGTAGAGGTCTTCCACGAAGGGCGCGTTGCCGCCGTAGAGGAACGAGGTCTCGCTGAGAACCTGGTTCAATCGCCCTGGGGCGATACTGGAGTCGTCCGCCATGATCTCCGATCTCCGGCGAGTCGCCGCGGAGTGGTAAGTGAGCGCGGCTCGCCCGTTTCAGTACAGTTTATCAGGCGCCTTTCAGCACCTCCACCAGCGTCTGCCCGAGTCCAGCAGGCGATGGCGACATCCGGATGCCGGCGGCCTGCATCGCCGCCGTCTTGTCCTGCGCGCCGCCCTTACCGCCCGAAATGATGGCGCCAGCATGACCCATGCGGCGCCCCGGCGGGGCGGTGAGACCGGCGATGAACCCGACCATCGGCTTCTTAACCTTGGAGTGCTTAATGAACTCCGCCGCATCCTCCTCGGCCGAGCCGCCGATCTCGCCGATCATGATGATCGATTCCGTGGCCGGATCGGCCAGGAACATCTCCAGGACCTCGATGAACTCGGTGCCCTTGACCGGGTCGCCGCCGATGCCGACGGCCGTGGTCTGGCCCAGGCCCACCTGGCTGGTCTGGAAAACGGCCTCATAGGTAAGCGTGCCGGAACGGGAGACAACGCCCACCGAGCCCTGCTTGAAGATATTTCCCGGCATGATGCCGATCTTGCACTGGTTGGGCGTCAGCACGCCCGGGCAGTTCGGCCCGATGAGCCGCGACTTGGAGCCCGAGAGCGAGCGCTTGACCGTGATCATGTCGCTCACCGGGATGCCCTCGGTGATGCAGACGATCAGAGCGACCTCGGCGTCGATGGCCTCCAGGATCGCGTCGGCGGCGAAGGGCGGCGGCACATAGATCACCGAGGCGGTCGCGCCGGTGGCCTCAACCGCCTCGCCGACCGTGTCGAACACCGGGATGCCCACGTGGGTCGAGCCGCCCTTCCCGGGCGAGACACCGCCGACCATCCGAGTCCCGTAGGCGATGGCCTGTTCGGTATGGAAGGTGCCCTGCGCGCCGGTGACGCCCTGGCAGATGACCTTGGTGTTCTTGTCGATCAGGATGGACATGGATTTTCCAGAGGCGCCGGACGGCGTGGTTGCAATTCAGATGGATGGCCGAACGGTTCGCCGGGCTAGGCCCCGCCCCGCACCGCCTTGACGATCTTCTCGGCGCCGTCGGCCAGATCGTTGGCGGCGATGACGTTGAGGCCGCTCTCGCCGATGATCTGCTTGCCGAGCTCGACGTTGGTGCCCTCCAGGCGGACCACCAACGGCACCTTCAGGCCGATCTCCTTCACGGCCTCCACGACGCCTTCGGCGATGATGTCGCAGCGCATGATGCCGCCGAAGATGTTGACCAGGATGCCCTTCACGTTGGGGTCCTTGGTGATGATCTTGAAGGCCGCCGTCACCTTCTCCTTCGAGGCGCCGCCGCCCACGTCCAGGAAGTTGGCCGGCTCGGCGCCATAGAGCTTGATGATGTCCATGGTGGCCATGGCCAGGCCCGCGCCGTTGACCATGCAGCCGATCTCGCCGTCCAGGGCCACGTAGGAGAGGTCGTACTTGGAGGCCTCGATCTCCTTCTCGTCCTCCTCGGTCTCGTCGCGCAGGGCGACGATGTCGGCGTGGCGGAAGAGGGCGTTGTCATCGAAGCCGACCTTGGCGTCGAGCACCTTGAGCTTGTCGTCGCCGGTGACGATCAGGGGATTGATCTCCAGGAGCGACATGTCCTTGGAGACGAAGGCGTCATAGAGCGCCGGAAGGAGGCCGCGCATCTGCTTGGCCAGGTCGCCGGTCAGGCCCAGGGACTTCGACAGGATCAGCGAATGGTGCGGGAAGACGCCCGTGGCCGGGTCGATGGAGAAGGTGTGGATCTTTTCCGGCGTCGAATGGGCCACCTCCTCGATGTCCATGCCGCCTTCGGTGGAGGCCACCACCGAGACCCGGCTGGTCTCCCGGTCGACCAGCATCGAAAGGTAGAGCTCGCGGGCGATCGCCGCGCCTTCCTCGATATAGAGCCGGCGCACGACGCGGCCCTTGGGGCCGGTCTGGTGGGTGACCAGGGTCATGCCCAGCATCCGCTGGGCCTCGGCGCGGACGTCGTCGATGGACTTGACCACCTTGACCCCGCCGCCCTTGCCACGGCCGCCGGCGTGGATCTGGGCCTTGACCACCCAGACCGGCCCGCCCAGCGTCTCGGCCGCCGCCACCGCCTCGTCGACTGTGAAGGCCGCGAAGCCGCGCGGAACCGGGACGCCGAAGCCCTGCAGGACCGCCTTGGCCTGATGCTCATGGATGTTCATTTCGGTCCGGCCGCCGCTTTGCTGGAAGGGGAAGGATCGCCCCGAACGAAGGGGGCCCGCGATGGCTCGCGTCGGCGCGGTTATAGGCGCCGGCTTTCGCAGGCGCAACGCTTGAGACCTTCGGGATTGGGCCTCCCGCGGCGTCAGCCTCGCGCGCCGACGGCGGCGGTGGCGCGGCGCTCCAGCTTGCCCCAGCCGACCATCGGCCCGCGCACGGCGGTGATCACCGCCTTGACCACCACATAGTACATCAGCTGGCGGTAGCCGAAGCGCTGGACCGGAATCCAGGGCAGGTCGCTCCAGGGCGCGCGCTTCTCCAGCGCCATGCCCAGCGCCGCCGCCGAAAGGTCGACGAAGATGAACACCGCCCAGTAGAGCAGCGCCTGGACCAGGTTGTCCGAACCCCATTCCACCGGATGGAAGAAGTGATCGAGGCTGGCCGAGATCAGGCTCCAGACCACCGCCAGGTCCACCAGGGGCGCGGCGGTGGCCAGGAAGATCTGGAAC
>JARLIP010000195.1 GCA_031291685.1 Caulobacteraceae bacterium
GGTGATGGTTGTGTGTCTCTTATTGTGGGGGGGCGTGTGGGCGGGCGCCCCCCCCCCGCCCCCGCCCCCCCCCCCCCCCCCCCCCCCCCCCCGCCGGCCTGCGCCGCGCAGCTCAATCGTGGGCCTTTGTTTTTGTTCGCCAATCAGGGCGGGACCACCCTGGTTCTGGCCGTGGGGTCTGGCGAGTGGCGCTGGGGCGATCTGATCCAGCGCTGACGGATCGCGCGAAAACGCCGTCGCGGCGGGCATCCCAAACGCCTTCCCCTCCGTAACGGGTGCAGGGGTCGTGAACAGGATCGCGCTGCGATCAGGAGGAACTTGTGAATAGACGAATCCGAGGTGGTCTCGCCATCCTCATGGCCACGACCGCCTTCGCCGGCGCATCGCCGAGCTTCGCCTCCAGCCACCGCGAGGCGCCCGGGATCACCAAACTGCCCAAGACCGACTCGACGGACCTCTACATGTTCCGCAGCTACGAGCCGGGCCGTGATAAGTTCGTGACCTTCATCGCCAACTATCAACCCCTGCAAGATCCGGGCGGTGGCCCCAACTATTTCACCATGGACCCGGACGCGGTCTATGAGATCCACGTCGATAACGTCGGCGACGCCCAGGAACACCTGACCTATCAGTTCAAGTTCAGCAACGCGCTGAAGGGCAACACGGGCGTGACCCTCAAGGTGGGCGATAAGACCAATCCCATCGCCCTGCGCCATGTCGGGCCGGTCAGCCAGGACGGCGACGCCAATCTGGGTGAAACGGAATCCTACACCGTCACCCTGATAACCGGAGATCGCCACACCGGAACCCGGGCGGCGGTGACCAACGCCAAGGGGGGCGGGACCACCTTCACCAAGCCGCTGGACAATGCCGGCGTGAAGACCTTCAAGGACTACAACGCCTACGCCAACCAATTCATCTACGACGTCAATATTCCCAGCTGCCCCACGCCGGGCCGCGTGTTCGTCGGGCAGCGGGCCGAGGCCTTCGCCGTGAACCTCGGGTCGATCTTTGACCTGGTCAATATCATCCCGATCGAGGGCGACAGCGCCCCCGGCGCTGGCGATGGCAAGGGCTTCCCGGGCGGGATCACCCAAAACCGGGCCAATGACGAACTGGTCGGCAAGAAGAACGTGACCAGCATCGCCCTTGAAGTGCCGATCGAGTGCCTCACCGGCCAAGGCAACGGCGTCATCGGCGCCTGGCAGACCGCCAGCCTGCCCCAGGCGCGCCTGGTCGATCCCAACCCGACCTACGCCCAGCCCACCCTGTCCGGCGGAGCCTATAC
Organism: Caulobacteraceae bacterium; assembly: GCA_031291685.1. GTDB lineage: Bacteria > Pseudomonadota > Alphaproteobacteria > Caulobacterales > Caulobacteraceae > Poindextera. Next base: position 1,289 of record JARLIP010000195.1, read on the forward strand.
CCAGGTTTCGCGTCTGGGCATGCCCCTGGTCAACGAACTCATCATCGGTGTTCCGGACAAGGACAACTTCAACGCCTCGGACCCGAAGAATGACGGTCAGTTCCTCAACTACGTGACCAACCCGACCTTCCCGGCCATCCTCAACACCCTGTTCAAGGCGCCGGTCAACGCCACCCTGGGGACCAATATTCCCGATCTGGCCCCGACCAACTTCCCCCGCAACGATCTGGTCGCGACCTTCCTGATGGGGATCAAGACGCTCAATCAGCTGAAGACGGTGACGCCTTCGGAAATGATGCGCCTGAACACCGGCGTGTTCCCGACGCCCCAGGCGGCGCAGAAGAACCTCGGCGTGGCGGGCGATGATCTGGCCGGCTATCCCAATGGCCGCCGTCCGGGTGACGATACGGTGGATATCACCCTGCGCGTGGCGATGGGGGCTCTCTGCTATCCGGTGCCGATCAATGGCAAGCCGACCGACCTTAATCTGTGCAAGCCGTCTGACGCCGCCACCGGAACCGTCCCCTATACCGACGGCGCGCCGATCAGCGCCAGGGACATGCAGGCCTCCTTCCCCTACCTCAACGCCCCGCTGAGCGGCTCTCCGCTCTCGGCCCACCGCTGAGCAGGCGGCTGAAGGAGCCAAAGCCATGAAGCGCATAGCCATACTGATCGCCGCGGCGGGCCTGTCCATCGGCCTGTCCGCCTGCTCCGGCGGCTCATCCAGCGCGCCGACGCCTCCGGCGCCGCCGAAGCTGGAAGACAAGTTCGGAGCGGGCTTCGGCCAGGACTTCCGGGCCGATCCGGCGACGACGCCGGGTAAGGTCAAGTCCGGCGACGTGATCCCGGTCGATCCGGCCGCCGCGCCGACCAACCTGCACTGATCCGGACCCCGCCGGCGCGTCGAGCGCGTCGGCGGGGTTTGGATGCGGACATTGAAGACTATGGCCAAGATATCTGTATTTCTTGGCGAAACAGACGATCCTGGCCCATGTCCCCACCCCCAAAGTGAGCCAGGACCGTGCGAGGCCTACGGCCTCGACGTCTAGGCGACGCGCCTTCCCCCAGGGCGCGTCGCCGTTTCGCGTTCAGCGTGGGTTAAAGGCGATGTGGCTGACGCCGCGCCGGCCATCGCGGCGCGACAGCTGCACCGAGACATCGATCACGCCGCGCACATAGTGGGTGATCTCGGCCCGGCCCAGCTGGGCGCCGGCCTGCAGCACCATCAGGGCGATCTGGTCGATCGCGGCGGCGGGATTGTCCGCATGGACCGTGGTGATCGACCCGGGGTGACCGGAATTGACGGCGCGCAGAAAGCTGAAGGCCTCCGCGCCGCGCAGCTCGCCCAGGATGATCCGGTCGGGCCGAAGGCGCAGTGAGGCCTGCAACAGATCCTCGGTGGTGACCTTGGCCTCGCCCTGGCCGCCCCGCACCGCGATCAGGCCGATGGCGTTGGGTTGCGGGGTCTGGACCTCGGGGGTGTCCTCGATGGTGATCAAGCGCTCCCGCGCGGGGATTTCCTTCAGCAGGGCGTTGAGAAACGTGGTCTTGCCCGACGATGTGCCGCCCGAGATCAGGATATTTTTTCGCGCCTGCACGGCCTGGCTCAGAAACGCGCCGATATCGCGTTCATCGAGCAGCGCCTGAAGCCGCGCGTCCTCGGCCGAGGACGGCGCTTCGCCGGTGGTCGCCTCGTCGAAGGCGCCGGCGTGGGCATAGTCCGCCACGGACAGGTCACGGACCACCTGCTTGCGAATGGCCATGGCCAGTGGTCCTCGGGTCGCGGGAGGGGCCACGATCTGCACCCGGGCGCCGTCGGGCAGGGTGGCGCCGAGCAAGGGGTGCTCACGGCTGATCCCCTGGTGGGTCAGGGCGGCGATCTGGGTGGCCAGGCGCCACAGGCTCTGATCGGTCAGATCCGGCGCCGCGTGGCGCTCGCTGCGTCCGCCGGTGGCCTCGATCCAGACCTCCCCGGGGCCGTTGACGAAGATGTCGGTGACATCCGGCCGATCCAGCCAGGGCGCGAGAGGCCGCAGATAGGCGTCCAGATAGGCCCCGCGCCGGGAGATGGCGAGGGTCACGACTCCGCACCGAGGGCCGAGGAAAAGTCCAGGTCGCGGGCGACGAAGACCCGCACCGGCGTGCCCTGCGGCGCCTTGATGGTGGGGGGGATGACGGTGGGCGGAGCGATGGTCGCCGCCAGGCCGGCGGCTTCCTGGCTCGACCCAATGACGATCTGGGTGTTTGGCCCATGGAAAAGCGACGCCACGCCGGCATTGACCACCGACAGCAGGATCGAGCCGGTGAACCGTTCGATGAAATGGCGATCCACCGTACCGTCCAGCCCGGCCCGGCCGAGGGTGTCGGCCGCCGGCGAGCCGATCTGGATCGACACTCCATCAGGGCGGATCAGCCGAGTCCAGATGACAAAGACCCGGGACTGTCCCTGGCTGACGCCGCTCTTGTACTGGCCGATCAGGCGGCTGCCTCGGGGGATCAGCACGGCGCTGCCGTCGAACCCGCGCACGTCGCGGCTGACCACCGCCCGGGCGAAGCCGGGCAGGTCGGAGTTGAGGGCGGTTTCCAGCACCGCGGGGATGATCGCGCCCTGGGGCACAACCTGGGCCTTGTTGCGCAGGGCGCTGGCCCTGGCCTGATCGGGCTCGCCAGCCCCCACGCGTTCGGCGAACTGTTCTTCGCCCGACAGACGGCTCGCCCCGCCGGCCTTGCCGCCTTCGCTCTTCTCGCCTTTCTCTCCCTTTTCCCCCGATGGCGCCGCGCTTGGCCCGGCGGGGGAGGCCAGCAGATCGACGATCATGAGCGGCGATTTCAGGCGCTGGGCGCGGTCGCTGTCGCCGCCCAGGCCGATGATCGGCGACGCGGCGGTCGGAAGGGGCGCCGGCGCCACGGACGCCGGCAGGACGACGGGAGCGGGAGCGGCGGCGGCCGGGGGTGTTGACTGGCCGCGGGCGGCGGCTTCGATCTGGGCCAACTCCGACGGCGGCAGGGTGGCCTCGACCGCTGGCGGCTTGCGCGCCGTCGAGGGTTCCGGCGCCGGATGCCGCTGATGGCTGAGCCACAGAAAGGCGATCAGGCCCAGGGCGGCGGCGCCCGCGAACAGGGGCCAGGCGCCGCCGGTGGCCTGGGCGGGGGCGACGGTCGGTCGCCGTGGCCCGCCGGACTCGTTCGGGTCTTGCGACGTCATTGGCCGGCCTCCGTCTTCGCCGCTCGGGCAGTGCTGGCGTCGTGGGGAACCGGCGCGTCAGGCCCTGGTTCAGGCGCGCGCCAGCCGTCATTGATGACGGTGGTGGTGTCGGCGCCATTGCGCAGGATGAAGCGGGGCGCGACCTGTTCGACCACTAGAAAGCCGTCGCGCACGCCGTAATTGACCAGGGTCTCGCCGCCCTTGCCCGCAATGGCGAACAGGGCGGGCGTCGGCGTGGTCTCCGGCCATTGGAAATAGGTGAAACGTCCATCGTCGAAAACGACGGATGGCAGCAGGGCGCGGCCGCCCAGATAGCTGTAGCGGGTGTTGGCGCGAACGGGCGGCGGCGGCGCGACCGGCGCCGCGACCGGGGTTGTAGCCGCCTCGGGATAGATGAAATGCACCACATAGGTACGATCGGCGGGGCGGCTGGCCTTGACCGCGTTGAGCTCAAAACTGTAGCGCCGCTGATCCGTGACCACGGTCATATTGGTGATCACGCCGGCGTCGAGGGGCTTCAGGAACAACAGGTTGGCCCGCTTGTTGGGTGTGATCTGCCAGGCCAGGCCGTCCCCCACCGAGACGTTCTCGATATGCTCGTCCCGGGCGAATTCGACCATCATCTGAAAACCCAGCTGGCCGCGCAGCATCACCAGTTGGTCCGGATCGTAGGGCAGGGCGCGGATGCGGGGATCGACGGCGCCGGGTTTGGGCGCCTGGGCCCCCAGCGCGGGCGCCGCCGCCAGCAGACTGGCGAGGGACAGGAAGATCAGGGCGGGTCTCATGGGGTTGCGGTCCCCAGGGGGCCGTCGAACCGCACCGGCGTCGGCGCGATCGTCTCGGCGTCCCGGCGATAGCGCAGAACCTGAAAGCCCAGGGGATTGAGGAACCGGTCCTCCATCCGCATCGGGGCGCCGGCGTAGCGAAACCCGACCACCGCGGTCCAGGCCCGTCGCTCTCCGCCGGTGGCGCCGGCGTCCCGCCTTGTGGTGTCGAACCGCACCAGGGCGCTGCCGGGGCTGAGCATCGAGACGCTTTTTATGGTGGTCGAGACCACGGTGGTGGGTGGGTAGAGATTAAGCGGGCTTGCCGGGTTGGAGCGTTGCATCTCCTGGCGGTACTGCCGCTGGGCTTCCCCGGACGACCACAGGGTGGTCCTGCGATAGGCGTCGCGCAGATCGGTGGCGTCGAAGGTCTCCCGCGCCATGACGTACTGCACCAGGGTCGATTGGGCGATGGCCTGGTCCTGGGTGAGGGGGCCGGGTTGCAGGGTCCGCGCCGTCTCCACATATCCGGTCTGCCGGTCCACCGTGATGGCGTAGGGCACGACGGTCTTCAGCGGCGCCAGCCCGGCCAGGGCCACGGCTTCGAGCACCGCGACCCCGACGGCGACCCCGGCGACCATAGTGGCGACGCGGCGGGCGCGTTCGAGACGCTCGATCGGATCATCGCTCCAACTGTCGCCCGGCGCCGGGTTGATCCAGTCCAGGGCGCGCCGGAATGGCGGGAGGGGGTGGTTCATTGGGGCCTCCTGGGAAGCGGGCGGCTCAGGGTTCGCGGGTTGGCGCGCCGGCGTGGCGGCTGGCCCAGGCGTGGGGTGTCGATATGGCCGTGAGGCTGGCCGCGGCTGGCGGACGACTGGGCGCCCACGCCCGCGCCGAAGGTGGGGGCGGGTCCCGGGTCCGAGCCCCTGTCGATCACCAGGCTGGGCGCGCGGCGGCCCTGGCTGGCCACCGCCGAGGCTATGCGGGCGGCGCGGGACGGTTCGGTGACGATCTGGGCCGGCGGTGGCGCGGTGTTGAGGGGCTCTCGCGGGCGGGCCTGGGTGCGCGCCGGCAATTTGAAGCCGCCGAAAATAACGCCCGACGCGGCCACCAGTCCGGCGGACACCGCCGTGAACACCAGCACCAGGGTGAAGATGCTGTAGGCGGGCCCGAGGGCCGGCGCGGGCTTGTCGCGCAACTCGGCCAGCTGGGCGAGGGAAGGCTCCAGGATGGCCAGGATCACCGCCAGCAGGAAGGTGACGGCCAGGGGGGCGAAGGCGAAGGCCAGGGCGGCGCGCAGCCAGCCCTCGAACAGGCCCTTGGTGGTTTCGAACAGCAGCAGGGCCAGGAAGATCGGCCCGGTCGCCAGCAGCACCCCCAGGACGATCTTGGAGGCCAGTATAACCCCCAGGCTGGACAACAGGAGCAGGCTGGCCGAGCCGTTGAGCGCCAGGGCGGCGAAGCCGGCGCCGCCGAGCAGGGGCGAGGCCTGCAGCGGCGAGTGTTGCGCATAGGCGCTCGAAGCTCCCGACAGGGCGTCGAACGCCCGCTGCAGTCCGTCGAACACATCCCCTGAGCCGTCGGGGCCGATGCTGTGCAGCATCTGGGTGGCGATTTGGGCCGGGCCGTCGAACAGGAAACCAAAGACCAGGGCCTGATAGCTGTCCCACTGGGTGGCGAAGACCAGCACCCCGCCCAGCTTCACCGCCGTGAGGGTCACATCGCCGATCCGCAGGTCCATGCGACCGAGCATCAGCTGATAGCCGATCAGGGCGACATAGAGGGTCATCAGGGCGGTCAGCACCCCGGCCAGACCGTCGGATCCCTGGAACAGGGCGCCGTAGCCGGTGTGAACCAACTCACGCACGTGGCAGTCGGTGACGTCGAGCAGACCGCGCACCAGGGGCGCATCCACGGCGGGGGCGGGGCAGGCGCTGGCCATCAGCGGCGCTCCAGAAGCAGCGGGAGCCAGGCCGCCGGATCGTCGCCGACCATGGAGCGGATCTCATCCAGTCGCCGCACGGTGGATTCCCGGCCGGACAGCACGGTCAGAAGGTCGGGCAGGCCCGCCAGATTCAGCCGCGCCACCACGCTGTCCGTCCCATGCTTGATCAGGAAGCAGCGCGAGGTGTCCGGCAGGGTGCGGATCAGGTCCAGCTCATGGTCGGTCAGGCCGAACCCGCCGCAATAGTCCTCGGCCTGGGCCTTGGGATTGACCATGAAGATCTGGGTCGCAGCCTGCTCGATGATGGCGCTGGCGATGCGGCTGGACAGGGCGTCGGAGGCGCTCTGGGTGCAGAAGCCGACAATGCCGTTGCGCTTGCGGATGGTCTTTTCCCAATCCTTGATGCGCTGCACGAAGGCGGGGTCGTCCAGGGCTTTCCAGCCCTCGTCGATGACGATGATGGTCGGCGAGCCGTCCAGGCGCTGCTCAACCCTATGGAACAGGTACATCATCACTGGCGTGCGCGCGGCGGGGTCGTCCAGCACCTGGGTCATGTCGAAGCCCAGGGTGACGGCGTCCAGATCCAGGCCGTCGGCGGCGTTGTCGAACAGCCAGGCGTAGTCGCCGCCGTCGCACCACAGCGCCAGCCGGGCCGCGAGGTCCGTGGCCGTGGGCCGCCCGCGTCCGCGAAACAGTTCGGCGAAATAGCGCAGTCGCCTCAATTCCCTGGGTTGCAGGAAGTTGGCGTCCACGGCGTCGGTGATCTGGGCCAGATCGTCGGTATCCAGCGCCTCGCCTTGACGGGACACCAGCTTGGCGACCCATTCGCACAGGAAGCGGCGGTTCCGCGGCGTGTCCTCCAGCAACAGGGGATTGAGGCCGGTGGGCCGACCGGTCCGCAACAGGTCATAGCGACCGCCAATGGCCCGCAGGAAGATCTCGGCGCCCCGGTCCTTGTCGAAATAGACCGTGCGGGGCGACAGTTTCTGCGCCTGGGCCAGCAGGAAGGTCAGGACCACGGTCTTGCCGGCGCCCGAGGGGCCGATGACGGTGAAATTGCCCAGGTCGCCTTTGTGGAAATTGAAATAGTAGGGCCCGGCGGAGGTGGTCTCCAGCACCGTGATCGCCGGTCCCCAATGGTTGTCCTCGGCCTGTCCCACGGGGAAGTTGTGGCCGCTGGCCAGGCTGGCGAAATTGCCGCTCGAGACCAGGGCGCGGCGAGCGATATATTTGAAGTTTCCCGGAAACTGCGCCCAGTAGGCCGCCTCCAGATTGATGTCCTCGCGCACCGCGATCACCCCCAACTCGGTGAAGGCGGTCTGCACGTCGGCGGCGGCGAGGTTGAGGGCGGCAAGGTCCGGGGCCTTGACCATGACGGTCAGGTGGTGCTCGCCGAAGGCGGAGCGGCCGGCGGCGACGTCGTCCTTCGCCGTGGTCAGGTCCTGCCTCAGGCTGAGGGCCTCGTCGTCGGCGGCGCGCATTCGCCGCAGGGCCAGGTTCATCCGGTCCAGGGTCGCCTGACGGTCAACGAAACCGAAGCTCTCGGTCAGCACCATCTCGCAGGGCAGGCGCAGCAGGTCGTCCAGCATCCCGGGCGCGGTCTGGGCCGGATAGTCCTTGACCGAGACCATGGCCGCGAAGGCGCCCGCATCGCCGCCGGCGGGCGACAGCTCCAGGGCCTCGGCCCCGAAACTCACTCGGCGATAGGGCAGGTATTGGCCCGCATCGCCGGTGGGCGCCAGCACCGGCCGCAGATCGCCATTGTAGAGCAGGGACAGGAATTCCAGCGGCTCGGAGCACAGGCCCGACGGCGACAGATAGGTGGTCAGCAGGCGGGCGCCGTAGGCTTCCAGGGACGAGATCAGGGTGTCGCGGGCGGCGTCGAGGGCCACCCGTTCTCGGGTTTGTCCCACGCCCTGGGCCGCATCTCCGGCGCCTCTGGATAATCCTGAAAACAGGCCCTGCAACAGGCCGGCCTGGCCTTGGGCTGGTCGGCGGACCAAGGTCAGGAACAACTCGTTGACATAGAGCTTGCGGCTGGCCAACTGGCCCCGCCAGGCCTCGTCCAGGGCCTCGCTGAAGGGGTCGGCGAAGGCGCCCTCGAACGTCGGCGACACCGCGCGCCGCACCACGTGATGGTAGAGGGCGAAGCGGGAATTGGCGATGCCGCGCAGCATGGTCTCGCGCACGGTCTTGCGATAGTTCAGCTCGGCGGAATCCGCGGTTTCGAACGGGAAGCCGTCGA
>JARLIP010000196.1 GCA_031291685.1 Caulobacteraceae bacterium
CACCGAAGGCTGATTGAACTGGTATTAGATCTGCTCCCCTGTTTGGCGCAGCCACACGGGGGAGCTGTCAGGACGCAGTCCTGACTGAGGGGGCGTTCGGACGTTCGTAGCGCCCCCTCCGTCACGGAGCTTCGCTCCATGCCACCTCCCCCGCTTCGCTTCGCGATGCATGGGAGGAGGAGTTTCCCCTACACGCTCGCCTCCGGCCTCCGCGAGGTCGCCGCATAGGCCGTCAGGGCCCGGGCCAGGTGGTCGAACATCAGGCGCATGCGGCGGCTGTTCCTCAAGTCCTCGTGCATGGCGATCCAGGTCTCCAGTTCGAAGCCCAGAGCTTCGGGCAGGACCGCCACCAGGTCCGGATTGCGCCGGGCGATCCCATACTGACAGACCCCGAGGCCGAATCCCGCGCGGATCGCCGCCAGCTGGGCCAGATCGCTGTCCGAGCGGAAGGCGAACATCTCGCGGCTCAGGTCCACACCCTGGGCCTGCAAGACGCGGATCGCCGCCGTCTCCCTGTCGAACCCCACCACCGCGTGCCCGGCCAGATCGCTAAGACGCTCCGGCGTTCCGTGGGCCTCCAGATAGCGGCGATGGGCGTGCAGCCCCAGGCCGATCATCCCCACCCGCTTAACGGTCAGGGCCGCCTGTGCGGGCCGCACCATGCGCACGGCGATGTCCGCGTCCCGCCGGAGCAGATCCTCATTGGCGTTGGACAGAACCAGTTCGATGACCACCTGGGGATGGGCCTCGCGAAATTCAGTCAGGATCCGCGGCAGAATCTCGGCGCCGATCACCTGGCTGGCGGTGACCCGCACCACCCCCGCCACCTGATCGACCTCGCCGGACACCTCCCGAAGGGCCGCATCCGCCGCCGAGGCCATGGATTCCAGATAACCACCCAGGCGCAGGGCGAAATCGGTGGGTTTCAAGCCCTGGGGCGAGCGGGTGAACAGGGGCAGGCCCAGGCTCTGTTCCAGTTGCTCCACATGCCGGCCCACGGTCGGCTGGGTCAGACCCAGAGCCCGGGCGGCGGCCGACAGGCTGCCGGCGCGCAGCACGGCGTGCAGGGATTGGTAGAGATCCCAGTCCGGGGGCCTGGTCATACGAATATGTATAATCACCCTTCGAATTCACGCAATTCCGTTTGATGGTGTTCCGCGCGATCCTTGGACCAGATCAACGGAGACACCCCATGTCCATCCCATCCAACCCCGACCGCCCCCTGGCCCTGGTGATCGGCGCCACCGGCGGCGTCGGCGGGGAAGTCGCCCGGGTCCTGCTGACCCGGGGCTGGCGCATCCGGGCCCTCAACCGCAACCCGCAGGCCGCCGCCAAGGCCGCTTCGGGCCTGAATGGGATCGAGTGGGTCAAGGGCGATTCCATGGACGCCGCCAGCGTCATCGCCGCGGCCCAGGGCGCCAACCTGATCGTGCACGGCGCCAATCCCCCCGGCTACCGCAACTGGGCCGGAACCGCCCTGCCCATGCTGGAAAGCACCATCGCCGCGGCCAGGGCCAGCGGGGCGCGCATCCTGTTCCCCGGCACGGTCTATAATTTCGGCCCCGAGACCTTTCCCCTGGTGGCCGAGACCGCCCCGCGGCGGCCCCGCACCCGCAAGGGCGCGATCCGCGTGGCCATGGAACAGCGCCTGGCCCAGGTGGCCTCCGAGGGCGTTCCCGTGCTGATCGTCCGGGCCGGGGACTTCTTCGGCCCACGCTCGGGGAACAACTGGTTCGGCGCCATGATCCAGCCGGGCAAGCCGGTCAGCCTGATCCTGAATCCGGGTCGCCGTGGGGTGGGTCACGCCTGGGCCTATCTGCCGGATCTGGCCGAGACCATGGCCCGCCTGTGCGAGCGGACGGACGACTTAAGCGCCTTCGAGGTGTTCCATTTCGAAGGCCACTGGCTGAAGGACGGACGGGAGATGGCCGAGGCGATCCGCCGGGCCGTGGCCCCCGCGCGGCCGGCGATCATCCCCTTCCCCTGGCCGGTGGCCTGGCTGGCGGCGCCCTTCGCCGAGACATTCCGGGAGTTGCTGGAGATGCGCTATCTGTGGCGCCAGCCCCTGCGCCTGGACAACAGCCGGCTAAAGGCGGTCCTGGGTGAGGAGCCGCGCACGGATCTGGACACGGCGGTGCGGGCCAGCCTGATCGGGCAGGGCAGCCTGACGCCGGCCACGCCCTCCGCGAGCCTTCGCCTGGCGTGATGCGAGGCTCCTAAGCGGGCCTCCCCTCTAGACTTTGGGGGAGGCCGCGCACTACATGCCGACCATGACTGGCAAGACGCTCTACGACAAAATCTGGGATGCCCACCGGGTCGCCGAGGACCCCAACGGGGAGACCATCCTCTATATCGACCTGCACCTGATCCACGAGGTGACCACGCCCCAGGCCTTCGCCGGCCTTCGCGCGACCCATCGCCCCGTGCGCCGCCCGGACCTGACCCTTGCGGTGGCCGACCACAACGTGCCCACCGAAGGCCAGGACAAGGGCGTGGACGCGGTGGAGGACGAGGAGGCGCGCCTGCAACTCCAGACCCTGGGGCGCAACGTCGCGGCCGCCGGCATCGAATATTTCCAGATGGGCGACATCCGTAACGGGATCGTCCACGTGGTGGGTCCCGAGCAGGGCCGCACCCAGCCGGGCATGACCATCGTCTGCGGCGACAGCCATACCTCCACTCACGGCGCATTCGGGGCCCTGGCCCACGGCATCGGCACCTCCGAGGTCGAGCACGTGCTGGCCACCCAGAGCCTGCGCCAGCGCAAGTCCAAGAACATGCGCATC
>JARLIP010000197.1 GCA_031291685.1 Caulobacteraceae bacterium
ACGAGGCCGGGCTTGAGAAGGCCGAGCGCCGCCGCCAGCTCGACGCCTGGCGCGCGGACCTGGACGCCCTCTACGCCGGCGCCCCCGCCACTCTGTCCGTCTTCCTGGCCGAGCCGGTGCGCCGCTTTGGTTTGCGCAAGGAGGATTTCCTGGCGGTGATCGACGGCATGCAGATGGATGTCGACGCCGACATCGTCGCGCCGACCTACGATGTGCTCGACCTCTATTGCGACCGCGTGGCCAGCGCCGTGGGCCGCCTGTCGGTCTGCATCTTCGGCATGGACACCCAACCCGGCCTGGATCTGGCCTTCGAGCTGGGCCGGGCCCTGCAACTGACCAATATCCTGCGGGACGTGGATGAGGACGCCGGCATCGGCCGCCTCTACATGCCCCTGGAGGCCCTGGAGGCCGCCGGAATCACCGCCCGCGAGCCCCTGGCCGTTGTGGCCGATCCGCGCCTGGACGCCGCCTGCCGCTGGGTGGCCGCCAAGGCCCGCCAGCACTACGCCAAGGCCAACGCCATCATGGCCGCCCGGCCCAGGGGCCGCCTGATCGCCCCCCGGGTGATGGGAGCGGTCTATGGCGAGATCCTGGACCGCATGGAGACCATCGGCTGGGCCCTGCCCCGCGACCGGGTCAGCCTGTCTAAGCCGCGTCTGATCTGGCTCCTGATCCGCCGCGGGTTTCTGGCATGAGTGGGCCCGAGGGGGCAGGCAAGGTCTGGGTGATCGGCGGCGGCCTGGCGGGCCTATCCACGGCCGTGACCCTGGCCGGTAAGGGCGTCGCCGTCGAGGTGATCGAGGGCGCGGCCCAGGCCGGCGGGCGCTGCCGCTCCTATGTCGATCCGGCCCTGGACATGACCATCGACAACGGCAACCACCTGGTTCTATCCGGCAATGGCGCCACCTTCGCCTTCCTGCGCGCCATCGGCGCCGAGGACCGCATGGCCGGCCCCGCCAAGGCCCAGTTCAGCTTCCACGACGTGCGCTCCCATCAAAGCTGGACCATCCGGCCCAATGAAGGGCCGCTTGCCTGGTGGGTCATGTCCGCCGCCCGCCGGGCGCCGGGGACGAAGCTTTCCGACTATCTGGGCCTGCTGGCCCTGCTCAATCCCCGCCCGGACCAGCGGATCGACCAGGTGATGACCTGCTCCGGCCCCCTGTGGGAGCGGCTATTGCAACCCTTCCTGCTGGCGGCGCTCAACACCGATCCGGCGGCGGCCTCGGCGGCCCTGGCCGGGGCGGTGATCCGCGAGACCCTGGCCAAGGGCGGCCGGGCCTACCGCCCCCGCATCGCCCACCCCAGCCTCTCGGCCGCCTTCATCGATCCGGCCCTCGCCTGGCTCGCCGCCAGGGGCGCCCGGGTGCGCCTGGGCCAGCGGGTGCGCGCCGCGCGCTATGAGGGCGAGCGCATCGCCGCCCTGACCCTGCCCGATGGCGAGATCGAGATCGGTCCCCAGGACGTGGTGGTAATGGCCACGCCCCCCTGGATCACCCAGACCCTGGTCCCGGACCTGACCGTCCCCGACCGCTTCACCCCCATCGTCAACGCCCACTTCAAGATCGCCCCCCCGCCGGGCGCCGCCCCCATGGTCGGGGTGATCGGCGGCAAGGCCGAATGGATCTTCGCCTTTGAGGATCGCCTGTCCGTCACCGTCAGCGGCGCCGATCATCTAGTGGACCTGGATCGCGAGACCCTGGCGGACCTGTTCTGGCGCGACATCGCCGCCGTTCACGGACTTGGCGAACGCCCGCCGGCCTGGCAAATCGTCAAGGAACGGCGCGCGACTTTCGAAGCGACGCCGGATCAAGCAGCTAAACGTCCGGGCGCGCGCACCCGCTGGCACAACCTGATTCTGGCTGGAGATTGGACCGACACGGGCTTGCCCGCCACCATCGAGGGCGCGATACGGTCGGGCGAGAGGGCCGCGGACCTAACCTTCCGCGCCCTGTCTCGGGGAAATAGGATCTAAAGACCATGAACGACGCCGCCATCGGGCCCGCGCCGGTTTCTGAAGTTTCGCTGGACGCGCTGGACCGCGCGGTTGGCCGGGCGACCGACGCCCTGCTCGCCCAGCAACGCCCGGACGGCCACTGGGTTTTCGAGCTTGAGGCCGACGCCACCATTCCGGCCGAATACATCCTGCTGCGCCAATATCTGGCCGAGCCGGACGACCTGGAGCTGGAACGCAAGATCGCCGTCTATCTGCGCCGCATCCAGGGCGACCATGGCGGCTGGCCGCTCTATCACGACGGCCCCTTCGACGTCAGCGCGACGGTGAAGGCCTATTTCGCCCTGAAAATGATCGGCGATTCGCCGGACGCCCCGCACATGAAGCGGGCCCGCGAGGCCCTGCTGGCACGCGGCGGCGCTGAAACCTGCAACGTCTTCACCCGGTTCCTGCTGGCCTTTTTCGGGGTGGTCACCTGGAAGGCCGTGCCGGAAATGCCGGTGCAGATCATGCTGCTGCCCAGGTGGTTCCCGGTCCACCTCTTGAAGATCTCCTACTGGGCCCGCACCGTGATCGTACCCCTGCTGGTGCTGCGGGCGCTGAAGCCCCTGGCCCGTAATCCCCGCGGCGTGACCATCGACGAGCTGTTCGTGGGCGATCCCAAGGCCCTGCGAGGCATCCACAAGAGCAGCCACCAAAAGGAGCCTTGGGCCAGCTTCTTCTTCGCCCTGGACAAGGCGCTCCAGGTGGTCGAACCCCATTTCCCCAAGGGCACGCGCAAGCGCTCCATCGAAAAGGCCGTGGCCTTCGTCGATGAACGGCTGAACGGCGAGGACGGCCTGGGCGCCATCTTCCCGGCCATGGCCAACGCCCTGATGATGTACGACGCCCTGGGCTATCCCGAGGACCATCCCAACCGCGCCACCGCCCGCCGGGCGATCGAGAAGCTGTTGCTGGTCAAGGACGACGAGGCCTACTGCCAGGCCTGCCTGTCCCCGGTCTGGGACACCGCCCTGGCCAGCCACGCCCTGCTGGAGGCCGCCGGCCCCGAGGCCGAAGCCGCCGCCCTGCGCGGCCTCAAATGGCTCAAGCCCCTTCAGGTCCTGGACGTGGCCGGCGACTGGGCCGAGCAACGCCCCAATGTCCGCCCCGGCGGCTGGGCCTTCCAGTACAACAACGCCCACTATCCCGACCTGGATGACACCGCCGTGGTGGTCATGGCCATGGACCGGGCGCGGGAAAAGAACGCCGCCGGGCCGGACTATGACATGTCCATCGACCGGGGCCGTGAGTGGGTCGAGGGTCTGCAAAGCAAGAACGGCGGCTGGGCCGCCTTCGACGCCGACAACACCTATCACTACCTCAACAATATCCCCTTCGCCGACCACGGCGCCCTGCTCGATCCGCCCACGGTGGACGTGGCCGCCCGCTGCGTCTCCATGCTGGCCCAGTTGGGCGAGCCCCTCGACTCAGCTCGCATGAAGGCCGCCCTAGCCTATCTGGAGCGCGAGCAGGAGAAGGACGGCAGCTGGTTCGGCCGCTGGGGGGTCAACTATGTCTATGGCACATGGTCCGCCCTGTGCGCCCTCAACGTGGCCGGGGTCGATCCCCAGGGCCCGATGATCCGCAAGGCCGTGGACTGGCTGATCTCGATCCAGAATCCCGATGGCGGCTGGGGCGAGGGCTGCGACAGCTACAAGCTCGACTACAAGGGCTATGAGCCGGCCCCCTCGGCCTCCTCCCAGACAGCCTGGGCGCTGCTGGGCCTGATGGCCGTGGGCGAAACCGACCATCCGGCCGTGGCCCGGGGCGTGGCCTGGCTCCAGGCCAATCAGGACGAGAGCGGCGTCTGGCCGGAGGACACCTATACCGGCGGCGGCTTTCCCCGGGTCTTCTACCTGCGCTACCATGGCTATTCGAAGTTCTTCCCCCTGTGGGCCATGGCCCGCTTCCGCAACCTCAAGCGCGCCAACACCCCCCAAGTCGCCTTCGGCATGTGATGGGCGAACGTTCGCCCCTGATCGCCGTGGTCGGCATGGTCCGCGAGGCGAAGATCATCGCCCGAGCGGCCACAGCCACCGTGATCGGAGGGGGGGACTCCAAGGCTCTTGACGCTAGGCTGGAAGCGGCGCTCGCGGCCCTCCCTCCCTTCCCCCTCGATGGGGGAAGGGCCGGGGATGGGGGTGTTGGCAGTGAGTCTCCGAACGAAACACGATTGGGCGCCAAACAAAGCCCCTCGCCCGACCCGCGGGAACACACCCCCAATCCTGCCCTTCCCCCATCGCCCAGCAGATTGGGGAGGGGGAAGGGTTTTCTGCTCAGTTTCGGTGTCTGCGGCGCCCTCGCACCGGGGCTCAAGGCCGGTGACCTGATCCTGGGGGACGCGGTCATCGCCGGAAGCGAACGCTGGACCACCAACGCGGACTGGACCGCCCGCCTCGCCGCCGCCCTGCCCGGCGCCCAACGCGCGGACGTCGCCGCCAGTGACGCCATGATCGGCTCCGTCGCCGACAAGGAAGCCCTATATCGGGCCACGGGCGCCAAGGTCGTGGATATGGAATCCCACATCGCGGCCCGCATCGCCGCCCGCCACGGCCTGGCCTTCGCCGTGGTCCGCGCCGTCTCCGACGCCGCCGACCACACCCTGCCCGCCGCCGCCCTGGCCGGCCTGCGCCCTGACGGCCAGCCCGACATCACAGCCGTGCTCTGGTCCCTGGCGAAAAACCCCGCCCAGCTCCCCGCCCTCCTGCGCACCGCCCGCGAGGCGGAGGCGGGGTTTCGCGCGCTGGAGCGGGCTGCGGGGGCGTTTAGCGCCGCCTCTTGAAGCTATGGCGTCCACCACTTGCCCTTCTCCCCTTGTGGGAGAAAGGGTTTCCGGCCATCCCCAAATAAGTGAATCCAGTAACTTGACGTGGGGGGAGCAAAGTTGCGCTGAGGGTTGCGCCTCCTACATCTTGTAGTTCAGCGAGACGCCGATGATCCGGGGTTCGTTATAGACTGCGGCCATGTAGTTCTCGATCACGCCCTTCAGGTTCTTCTCGTCCGTCAGGTTGCGGGCGAAGACCGCCAGCTCATAGCCGCGCCCCGGGCTCGTATAGCCCAGCCGCAGGCCGCCCTCGAAATTGCCGTTCGAGTTGAATTCCTTGGTCTTATAGAGCACGAAACTGGTGTAGCCCTGCACGTTCCAGTCCGTGGCGGCGAACAGCTTGCCGCCATTGTTCAAGGGCAGGTCATACCGCGCGCTGAAGTTCAGGTTGTACTCCGGCGCGTTGGGCAGGGGGTTGCCATTGATCTGGGCGAAGGTGTTGCTCCCCACCTTGATGGTCGGGTTTTCCACGGTGCAGACCACAACCCCGTTCAGGGCGCAGACCTGGGCATAGACGCGCTTGTCCTGGATTTCGCTGTGCAGCAGGCTGAGGCCGGCGTTCAGGCTCAGATTGGCCATCGGCTTCCATTCCGCCTCGGCTTCCATCCCGTAGGCGATGGCCTTGTTGGCGTTGAACAACACGCCGTTGCCGTTGGAATCGTTGCCGTTCAGCTGGATGTCGTCCACCTGATAGGCAAAGCCGGTGGCGTTCAGCCGCAGCTTGCCATCCAACAGGGTGCTCTTCACCCCCGCCTCATAGGAAAGGATCTTTTCCGACGTGGCGGTGGTGAAGTCCGAGTTGAACACCGCCGAGCGGCCCTGGATGGTCGGCCCGCGGAAGCCCCGGGCCAGCCGCGTATAGACGGCCACATCGGGGTTCACCTGATAGAGCAGGCTGATGTCCCAGCTCGGCTCGGTGGCCGACATCTTCACGAACCGGCGGCCGGTATAGGTGACCGCGTTCGCGATCGTATTGGCGGTCTTCACCAGGCGGGTCTGCTTGGTGTCCTCGGTCTCGCGGATGCCCGCCGTCAAAGTCAGATCCGGCAGGATCTTGTAGTCCACCTGACCAAACACCGCCCAGGAGTTGTTCAGATCCTTCAACTCCACCCAGTTGTTGGGGTTATGCGCGGAGGTGGTCAGGAAATAAGCCCGCTGGAAGAAGTCGGTGACGTCGCGAGAGCTGAAATACATCCCGCCGAACTGCCATTTCAGCCGGTCCGCGCCGTTGCTGGCCAGGCGCAGTTCCTCGCTGAACTGACCCAGATCCTTGACCTGTCCCTCGGACTGGCCATAGCCCGTATTGCCGAAATTGGCCGCCGCCCCGCCGTCCGTATCGCCCCGGCTATGGCCCGAGGTGGTTTCATAGGCGGTTATCGAGGTCAGGGTCGCCGGACCGAAATTATAGGCCGTGTTGATGGAGCCGCCGTAGGTCTTGTAGGCCTGCGGATTATTGTCGGCCTCGTCATAGGCCACCTTGTCCCGGGGGACGTTGACGCTATTGGAACCCTTGGTGATGGCGCCGCGCAGGAACAGCGTTGATGTGCCGTCATAGTCGCGCCCATGGCCGGAGGCCAGGATCGTCAGGCGATCGTTGGGGGTCACCAGGAACTGCAGGCGCGCGTCCCGCTCGTCAAAGCCGCCCATGGCGTTCTTCTTCGGGCTGACCGTGCCGTCGGCGCTGACCCCCGTATAGGTGTTATCCACCCAGTTGTCCCGGTGCTGAACGAGCACGGACACCCGCGCGGCGACCTTGTCGGCCACCAGCGGCCCACCGATCCCGCCATCGAAATCCACCGTGTTGTAGCTGCCATAGGACAGCTGGGCCCGGGCCTGCGGGGTCTGGCTGGGCTTGATGCTGTCGAACTTGATGATGCCGGCGGTGGTGTTACGGCCAAACAGGGTCCCCTGCGGCCCGCGCAGCACCTCCACCTGCTGGGTGTCGAACACGGGATTGGACTTCAGCACCACGTGCTCGAGCACCACGTCGTCCTGGATGATCTCCACCGGCTGCGAGGCGCCCAGATAGAAGTCGATATTGCCCAGGCCCCGGATATAGAACCGGGGGAAGATCCGCCCCGTGGTGGTTTCCGCATAGAGCCCCGGAACCTTGCCCGACAGGGCCAGCAGGGTGTCATCGCCGCCGGCCAGGAGCGAGCGCGTGGCCTCGCCCGACAGCACGCCGACCGAAATGGGCACCTTCTGAACGTTCTCGGAGCGCCGCTCCGCCGTCACCACGACCTCGTCCACATTGGCGGCCGCGCTCTGCTGCGCCAGGGCCGCGCCCGCGAACAGCAGGTCGCCGAACGCAACGCTCGCAAGCAACGCCAGCCGAATCTTGTGGTTGGTCTTCATGATCACCCTCATCTGAACAATACCGGACAGAAGGGCGAAATATTTCCCAAGACGTCCTCAATGACGCCAAGGTCCGCCAAGCGATTTTCCACGGAAAATCACCACCCCATCCCAAAGGATGATCTACCCCAAGTTTAAGTAGGAACGATGACATTCACCATTGGCGCGCTCGACCGAACGCTTGCTGAGCATCATTTTTGCGACCGTCGGCGCTCCGCAAAACAGCGAACAACATCGGCGGTCATAGGTCAGATCGCCGAATCGTAGAACGCTCAAACTCTCTTCACGAGAAGAATGTTCTTGATATGTTCCGGATTTGGCTTAATTGAATGTCGGCGCGATCTGGCCGATGCGTTACACCAACGGCGGCGCATGAAAGATGGATCCGTTCGCCCGAACGATCGCGCACGGGCGGACGACGACCAATGAGAATTTTATATTTTCCGAATAATATCAAAGATTTATGAACAACCATGAGCGCGACGCAACCAAAGCCAAACGCCCGCTGCGCCAAATCGTCCGACCTGGCGCCTATCCGAGCCGAGCTTTCCCTGGCCTGTTTCATGGCGCGGGCCTGGGCCGAGGCGATTCCAGAGGCCCAGCGCAGGGACCAGGCCGCCCTGTTCGCCCGGACAGCCATCGAGAGCCTGGCCGCTGAGATCAGGCCAGGGCTGCGGTTGAGTCAGCCCTTTGCAAGGATGAAGGGCAGGCTCGACAACGCGGCGCAACTCTTAGCCCGCTCGATGGGTCCTCTGGCGGCCGCGCTCCCCGTCACCGAAGGCTGCAACAGCCTCACCGGCCTCTACACGACCCTGCTTCCAGGCAAGGCCCGCAGCGCGCTCGGCGCGTTCTACACGCCCCAAACCTTGACCAAGCGCCTGCTCGATCTGGCGACCGAGGGCGGCGTCGACTGGACATCGGCCCGTGTTCTCGATCCCGCCAGCGGCGGAGGCGCCTTTCTTCTGGAGGCGGCCGCCCGGATGCGCGCGAGCTTGGCCGGCTGCGAGCCCGCCTTCGTCCTCGCCCAGCTCGGCGCCCGCCTGTCCGGCATGGAGATCGACCCCCACGCCGCCTCCCTGTCCCAGGCCGCGATCGAGATCGCGCTCGCCGACCTGGCCCAGGCCAGCGGCCGCGACATTCCTGTCTTCGTCAAGGTTTGCGACACCCTCGACGAGGAGCCGGCCGAGATCCATGACCTCGTTATCGGCAACCCACCCTATGGACGCGTCAAGCTGACGGACGCTCAACGCGCCCGATATGCGCGCGGCCTCTACGGCCACGCCAACCTCTATGGGGTTTTCACGGATATCGCCCTGCGATGGACCCGTCCGGGCGGCGTGATCGCCTACCTCACCCCGACCAGCGTGCTGGGCGGCCAGTATTTCGCGGCGCTGCGGCGCTTGCTGGCGGCGGAGGCGCCTCCTGTCGCCATCGACTTCGTTCATGCGCGCAAGGGGGTCTTTGACGGCGTTCTGCAGGAAACCCTGCTCGCCCTCTACCAGAAGGGCGCGGCCCCCAGGCGCTTCCAGACCCACTATCTCGACCTCGACAACGCTCAGCAGGCCCGGCTCACCCGGAATGGCGATGTCGCCCTGCCTGAGGACCCCGCCTCGCCGTGGCTTGCGCCCCGGGAACCGGCCCACGCCCGGCTGATCGCCGGGGCTGAGGGCCTGGCCCATCGCCTTGCCGATTGGGGCTATGGGGTATCGACCGGCCCCCTGGTCTGGAATCGCTTCAAGCCGCAGCTGCGCCCCCGGGCCGGTCGCGGCGCGCACCCCCTGATCTGGGCCGAAGCCGTGACGGCGGATGGCCGCTTTGTGTTCCGGGCCGACAAGCGAAACCACGCCCCATACTTCAAGATCGAAAAGGGCGATGACTGGCTGGTCGTCGATCGCGGTTGCGTGCTGGTTCAGCGCACGACCGCCAAGGAACAGCACCGACGCCTGATAGCGGCCGAACTGCCCCAGGCCTTCATCGAGGCGCACGGCGGCGTCATTGTCGAAAACCACCTGAACATGGTGCGCGCGATCGCCGCGCCGAAGGTTTCGCCGGCGACCGTCGCGGCCGTGCTCAACAGCGACACGGTCGATCAGGTGTTCCGCTGCATCAGCGGCAGCGTCGCCGTGTCCGCCTTCGAATTGGAGGCCATCCCCCTGCCCTCGGCCTCGGCCATGGCCCCGATCGAGCGGCTGGTCGCACGTGGCGCGCCTAAGGCTTCGATCGAGGCGGCGCTGCGCGGCCTCTACGGACTCAACAAGGCATGACCCTTCCGCCCCTGCTGTCCTGGCAGGACATCCATGCCCGGCTGCCAGTTATATTTCCGGAGGGTTCCGCCAACCGGGACCATTCGATCTGGGAGATCTCCGCCAGGACGATCTTCGTCATGCTCTATGCGGGAGCCATCGAAGGCGCCGAGCGGTGGATACGCCCCGATCAGGTCACCCGCATGACCACCTTCCAGGCACAGCAGGATGACGGCGCCGCGCGGCTTGCCTGGGCCGAGGCCTCGATCCGGCCGAGCAAGGCGGACGTTCCGGGGCGCTGGTATGCGGTCAACACCCGGGAATCCATCCGTGACGACACGATCCGCTACGCCCTCATCCAGAACGGCGCGGTGATCGAACGACCGGGATTGGCCACCACATCCCCCGCCGGCCGCTATGCGCTGCAGGCCGATTTCGCCGCCCTGTTGGCGCCAGACCTGGATGAGGCCGCCTTCATCGCCAGGGCGGCGGCCTGGCGGGAAAAACACCTCAACCCCGGCGCCCTCGCCCGCATCGCCATCGTCCGCAAGGGCGCGGCCGGCGGCGGCGAATACGAACTCGTCACCTTCCCCAATGGCGAAACCCGGCGCATGTCGATGGGGCCGAGCGCCGATATCTCCAAGGCCGTGATCGAGGTCTTCGCCCCCAGGTTCCTGCGAAAGCCAGGCGTGATCGCCCTGAGCGAAAGCGGGAACAAGGTCGTGGCCCGGGACGACGAACTGGCCAAGGCCATCGGCCTGACCATCCCCGCCGACAAGAGCCTGCCCGACATCGTGCTGGTGGATCTGGGCCCCACCCATCCCCTGATCGTCTTCGTCGAGGTGGTGCATACGGACGGACCGGTCAACGAGGCCCGCAAGGCCGCCCTGCTCCAGATCTCGGAGGGCGCCGGCTTTCCATCCCAGCATGTCGCCTTCGTCACGGCCTATCTCGACCGCGCGGGCCAGCCCTTCCGCAAAACCGTCAGCAGCCTCGCCTGGGGCACCTACGCATGGTTCGCCTCCGAACCGGACCGCCTGATCGCGTTCAGCGCAAAACCGCTGCCAATCGCAGGCGCGTGAGCTTCCACAAGCCGCCGCCATCGCCACAGTCGGCCCACCCGGTCGACGGGTGCCCCATCAGCACCCATTTGACAGTCTGTTTAGGTGGCCACGCCTTGAAATTCACACTGGCTTCCATTCGTTAGTCAACGCTCGGCTTCCATTTTTTGTTGAAATTCCCAGCCTCGGACTTTTGGCACTTAATCCCGCCAAATTTAATTCCCTTCAATTCAGAACATCATTTTACACACCAAGGAAATAATTTAATTAAAGAATATTTCCGGACTATTGATCAATATTATTCCTATTAATACCTGAATAATCTATCAATTATCTTCATTTTGACGTAATGCTTGCCACATTTCAGCATCACAAAAAAACTTTTTATTACGACAATCATATATTGTTTTAGCCATATACTTTTTCCTATCGACAGAATTTCTATCGACGGTCAGTTGATGCGCGACCTTCCAAGCCCACTGATCACAAACAACTGAGGCCTTTCCGCAATCATAAGGGGTTGCCGGCTCCTTTAAAAGGAGGAAATTCCTATACGGAGGTTTCATATCAATATTATTAATAACCACCCCCGCGCATGCGCCTAAATACGTAAATGATATTATCGAATATAGCGCAATTAAAAAATTTCTATTACATTTATTTATGTATTCAGTGTTATTTCGAACAGATCTACTATAGTATTCAGTCAATACAAGTAATATTTCACGTCTATTTGGCGGCCAAGACAACCAATCCCCCGCCGATGGCGGATCTAATCCCGCCAATTCCATACCGGATCCACTCCCAATTATCGCAACAATTACCCCCCAAACCCAACCCCATAAGCGATGCCGGATGTCATAAATAAATATACATCCGGAAGCTTAAATAAGCTATTAATGGAAGATAAAATCCAAATACATAATGTTAAACATAATGCCGCAAACGAAATTCCACGCTGACGAACCGATAGCAATGCAGATTGTTGCCCTCCCAACCTAACCTCAGCTACACGAATAATTTCAGAAAGCGTGCCGTCATCGCAATCACCATAGACAAGCACCCGCTCCCGCAACAATTCTTTTTCAAATAATTTCCGACCCTGGTTTGTGGCATTCATCCACATTTCCGATCCCTCCCGAGTATTTAATGTACTGAGGCCCAGCACACTTCACCGCCCGGCCAACGCCCCCCGCACCCCCGCCAGATCTCCATCGTTGCGCTCGGCCTTCACCCCCAGCACCTTCGCCATCAGCGGATAGACGTCCACATTGGGAAAGGGCGGGATCACCGTCCCCGCCTTGAAGGCCGGGCCGTTGGCGATGAACAGGGCGCCCATCTCGGGAGCCGTGTTGTCATAGCCGTGCTCGCCCTGCAGGTGGAAATGGCGGCGGGCCTGTTCGGCCCGGGTTTCGATCAGCCAGCCGACCTCACCCATACACACCACGTCGGGCACACGCGGGTTGGTCCCATAGTGCAGCCGGGCGGGGACCTTGGCCTTATCCCAGCAGGTCATGTGCTCGTGGGGCGCCAACAGCTTGGCTTCGGCCACGTGGCCGGCGGCGGTCTCGGGGATATCCACCCCTGAGACCGCGTCGGCGAACACCACATGCACGGCGGCGGGATCGACCACGTCGTCGAGCCAGACGGTATGGTCGGGCGCCACAGCGGCCATGCCGTGGTCGGACACCACGATCAGGTTGGCGGCGATCCCCCGGGCCTTCAGCCCCTCGATCAGGTGGCCGATGGCCGTGTCGGTGGCGGCGACGGCGGTGTTGACGGCCTCGGAGTCCGGGCCATGGAAATGGCCGGCGGTGTCCACGGCGTCGAAATAGAGGCTCAGGAACCGGGGCTTCCGCTCCGCCGGCAGGTCCAGCCAGGCTAGCAGTGAATCCACCCTCTGATCCGCCCGCTTACCCTGGTTGAAGGGTTCCCAGTGCGAGGGGCGCACCCCGTGGATCGCCGATTCAGACCCCGGCCAGAACTCCGTGGCCGTGGGCAGGCCCTGGCGCTCTGCGCTCACCCACAGGGGCGTGCCCTCGTCCCACCAGGCCTCGTCCTTGCTGGACATGTGAAAGACGCCGCCGGGCGCGGCGGGGTCCTGGAAGGTGTTGGCGACAATGCCGTGGTGGTCGGGATAGAGGCCGGTGACCAGGGTGTAGTGGTTGGGAAAGGTGATCGAGGGATAGGAAGGCAACATCCGCTCGGCCCTCACCCCGCCCGCCGCCAGGGCCGACAGGGTCGGCGAGACGCCCCGGTTCAGATAGTCCCAGCGAATCCCGTCGATGGAGAACAGGATCAGCGGGACATAGGCCGCCGGCGTGCTCGCGGCGATCGGAACCGCAGGCTGCGGCGCGGCCTGAACAGGCGCGAAAACGGAAAACGCCGCCAACGCCAGGGCGGCGCAGGCGGCGTGAACCTGTTTCAGAAATCCGCGACGGCGACCCGTTTTCCGCTCCCCTGTTAGGCGAAGCCTCACGGGGGAGCTGTCGGGGTGAAACCCCGACTGAGGGGGCGTTCGAACGGTCATTTCGCCCCCTCCGTCACGGGGCTCGCGCCCCGCGCCACCTCCCCCGCATCGCTACGCGAAGCATGGGAGGAAACGAGTCCAAAGCCCCCTAGACTTCTTCCTCGACATTGACGACCTTCTTGGACGCCTTGGGGTTCTTGGCGCGGATCTCGGCCAGCTTCTTTTCCACGTGATCGGCGAAGAAGGCCTTGGCCGGGCGTTGGTTGGCGACGGAGATGTCCGGCGCCATCGGCCCGTCGGTGCGCACACCGCGCATGACCACGCCGAGGGCCTTCAGCGGATGCTTGACCATGTCCTGCACCGCGCTGGCCTCGAAGCCGGAGTGGACCATGCAGTCGGCGCACTTCTCATAGTTGCCGACCCCGTAGTCGTCCCACTTGGTCTCTTCCATCAGCTCCTTGAAGGTCTTGGCGTAGCCTTCGCCGAGCAGGTAGCAGGGCCGCTGCCAGCCGAACACCGTGCGGGTCGGATTGCCCCAGGGGGTGCAGGCATAGGCCTGGTTGCCGGCCAGGAAGTCCAGGAACATGGTCGACTGGGTGAAGGACCAGGCCTTGCCGCCCTTGCCGCGCTTCAGGATGTCGCGGAACAGCTGCTTGGTCTTGGTGCGGTTCAGGAAGTGCTCCTGATCCGGGGCGCGCTCATAGGCGTAGCCGGGCGAGACGGTCACGCCGTCCAGGCCCAGGGCCTTCATCTCGTCGAAGAAGGCCGCGACCCGCTCCGGCTCGGCGCCCTGGAACAAGGTGCAGTTGACGCTGACCTGGAAGCCCCGGGACTTGGCCAGCTTGATGGCCTTGACCGCGATGTCATAGACGCCGTCCTGGCAGACGGACTTGTCGTGCATGATCTGATCGCCATCCAGGTGGATGGACCAGGTGAAGCCCGGATTGGGCTCGTACTGATCGATCTTCTTGGTCAGCAGCAGGGCGTTGGTGCACAGGATCACGAACTTCTTGCGGGCCAGGAAGCCGCGCACGATGTCCGGCAGTTCCCGGTGCAGCAGGGGCTCGCCCCCGGCGATGGAGACCACCGGCGCGCCGCATTCGTCGATCGCCTGCATGCACTGGCTGAAGCTCAGGCGCTGGTTCAGGATCTCGTCCGGATAATCGATCTTGCCGCAGCCGGCGCAGGCCAGGTTACAGCGGTAGAGCGGCTCCAGCATCAGAACCAGGGGATAGCGCTTGACGCCCGTCAGGTGCTGTTTGGCGATATAGGCGCCAATGCGCGCCGCCTGCCAGATCGGTATCGCCACTGTAAGGCTCCTTGGATATTCAGACGGCCGCGACGCGCGGCCTGGACCGCAGGATCGAGGGAACGCGGAACTCGATATTCTCCTCGACCCCGGGCAGATGCTCCAGCTCGACAGGGCCGAGGCGGCGCAGGGCTTCGATCACGTCCTGGATCAGTTCCTCGGGCGCAGAGGCGCCGGCGGTGAGACCGATGGCCTTGACCCCTTCGAGCCAGGTCGGATCCAAGTCTTCGCTATCGGCGATGAGGTAGCTGGGCAAGCCCTCCTCCCGGCCGATCTCGCACAGGCGGTTGGAATTGGAACTCTTGGTCGAACCCACCACCAGGATCATGTCGGCCACCTTGCACAGGTCCCGCACCGCGGTCTGGCGGTGCTGGGTCGCATAGCAGATGTCGGAAATGTCGGGACCGACGATATTGGTGAACTTGGCCCGCAGGGCCTGGATCACCGCGCGGGTGTCATCGACGCTGAGGGTGGTCTGGGTGACGTAGGAGATCGGCTCGTCCTTGGCCAGTGTCAGGGCCTCGACGTCGGCCTCGGTGGAGACCAGATAGACCGGCGCGTCCACCTGACCCATGGTCCCCTCGACCTCCGGATGGCCCGCATGGCCGATCAGCACCAGGCTGCGGCCCTTGGACACATACCGGCGGGCCTGGGCGTGGACCTTGGAGACCAGCGGACAGGTCGCGTCCAGCACCGGCAGGCCGCGGCTCTTGGCGTCGGCGACCACCGACTGGGCCACCCCGTGGGCGCTGAACACCGTGTGGGCGCCGTCCGGAATCTCGGAAATCTCCTCGACGAAGATCGCGCCCTTGGCCTTCAGGTTTTCGACCACATGGCGATTGTGAACGATTTCGTGGCGCACATAGACCGGCGCCCCGAACTTCTCGAGCGCCTTCTCGACAATGTCGATGGCCCGCACGACGCCAGCGCAAAAGCCGCGCGGCTGGGCCAGGATCACACGCATCTCATAGCTCCACTTCGGTTCGCCCGGCCCTTGCTGATCACCGGTCTGGCGGTCAGCGCTCGGCAAGCTGATGATAGCGTTCCGTCCAAGTCCTGTCCGCATGTAGCGCTATTCGCCTCCGGGCGCACCTATTGCCAACTCAATCCGGCGCCTAGAGCCAATATGCCCCACCGCCCGCACCCGATCGTTTGCGAGTCGCTATCATCTATGCCCTGAATCGGCGACCGCAATGTGCTTATTGCAGAAATCGTTCGAAAATGGGGTCTAGCTTGTTTTCCCGGCGCCCTTCTCGGGGTTGCCATCGGCGGCGGCGCTCGCCATTACGCCGCTTTCAAGTCTCTCGCCCCAGTTCTTTCGCCCCAGTTCTTTCGCCCCCGCCCAAGTCTCTCGCCAGGAGCCGCGCCTTGAACGATCACGCCGATCCCGTCGCCGGTTTGAAACAGACCCTGGCCGAGGCCGCCCGCCAGACGGATCAGACCCTGGCCGAAATCCTGCCCGCCCCGACCGGCCTGCACGCCCGCGTGCAGGAGGCGATGCGCTATGCGGTGTTCGCGGGCGGCAAGCGCCTTCGTCCCTTCCTGGTCCTGTCCAGCGCCGCGCTGTTCGGCGCGCCCCAGGCCCGGGCCTTGCGGGTGGCGGCGGCGATCGAGGCCCTGCACACCTATTCCCTGGTGCATGACGACCTGCCCTGCATGGACGACGACGACCTGCGCCGGGGCCAGCCCACCACCCACCGCAAGTTCGACGAGGCCACCGCGGTCCTGGCCGGCGACGCCCTGCTGACCCTGTCCTTCGAGATCCTGGCCCATCCCGACACCCACCCCGACGCCGAGGTGCGCTGCCAGTTGGTGGCGCTGCTGGCCAAGGCCGGGGGCAGCGAGGGCATGATCGGCGGCCAGATGATGGACATCGACGCCCCCAACCGCGAGCACACCCCCGACGAGGTGATCCTCCTGCAACGGATGAAGACCGGCGCCCTGTTCGAATTCTCCTGCGAGGCCGGCGCCATCCTGGGCGGCGGAACGATCGAGGACCGCCAGCGCCTGCGCGGCTACGCCCGGGACTTTGGCCTGGCCTTCCAGATCACCGACGACCTGATCGACGTGACCAGCTCGGCCGAGGCGGCCGGCAAGGCCGTGGGCAAGGATCAGGACCAGGGCAAGGCGACCCTGGTCTCGATCCATGGGGTCGAGGGCGCCCGGCGCCAGGCCGAGGAACTGGCCGCCGCCGCGGCGGACGCGGTGGCCGTCTATGGCCCGGTGGCCGAGCCCCTGCGCCTGCTGCCCTACTATCTCATCGGGCGCGAGACCTGAGGGCGCGGGGCGGCGAGCGCGGCCGTGAACCCGATCAAGATCCTGTCCGGCCTGGGCTGGATACTGCTCGCCCTGGGGGCGGTGGGCGGGCTTTACGCCCTCACGGCCAGCGTGCTGGTCAGACGCTTCATGGCCGCCACCGCCCCAGCGGCGCCAGACGGTCCGACCGGCAGTCCGGCGGTCAGTCTGATCAAGCCCCTGCACGGGTTCGAGCCGGGCCTGGCCGAAAACCTGGAAAGCTTTTGCCGCCAGGCCTATTCCGGGCCGGTCCAGATCCTGTTCGGCGTGCAAAGCCCCGATGACCCCGCCATTCCGGTGGTGGAGGCGGTCAAGGCCGCCCATCCGGACCTCGACATCACCCTGGTGGTCGATGCGACCCCGCACGGCGCCAATCACAAGGTCGCCAACCTGATCAACATCGCCGCCCACGCCCGCCACCCGGTTCTGGTGGTCAGCGACAGCGACATCCGCGT
>JARLIP010000198.1 GCA_031291685.1 Caulobacteraceae bacterium
CGCCCTGGGGGTATTCCACGAGGGCGCGCCCGTTTCGGCCCAGGGGGATGGGCCCCGGCTGCGCGTGGTACGCTGCGTTGTGGGGGATGAGCGGGGTTGCGCAGTCTGATTCGACCGTCTGGGCCGGGCCTCGGGACGAAAACCTCCCCCGCTCGCCGAGCCGGGGAGGCGCTTGATCCTTAGCGCGGGGCCAGGATCATGATCATCTGGCGGCCTTCCATGCGGGGCTCGTACTCGACCTTGGCCACCGTTTCGAAGTCCGTCTTGACCTGCTGCAGCAGCTTCATGCCCAGCTCGGGGTGGCGCATCTCGCCGCCGCGGAACCGCAGGGTCACCTTGACCTTGTCACCCTCTTCGAAGAAGCGGTGCATGGCCTTGGCCTTCACATCGTAGTCGTGGGTGTCGATGTTGGGGCGCAGCTTGATCTCTTTGATTTCGACCAGCTTTTGACGCTTTCGCGCTTCGCCCTTCTTCTTCTGCTCCTGGAACTTGTACTTGCCATAGTCCAGGATCTTGCAGACCGGCGGATCCGAGTTGGGCGACACCTCGACGAGATCCAGGCCCGCCTCTTCGGCGGCCTCTAGCGCGGAGGCGGTGGGCATGATTCCCTGCTTCTCGCCGTGCTCATCGATCAGCAGAACGCGGGGGACACGGATCTCGTCATTAATGCGCGGACCATCCTTGGATGGTGGCGCGGGCATGGGGCGGCGAATAGTCGGCTTCTCCGGGACAGTTGGTAAAATGTGCGGCAGCTCAATAGCTGGCCTCACATATGAAATATGAAGGAGCGCCCCTGATCTATCAAGGCGCCGCCGTTAATCGACCGTAATTGAACCCCGAATAAGGGCCGCGCAAGCCGCCGCGACCTCCGAAACCGGGAGTTTATCGAGAAATTCCCGTCTCAGAACCGTAACCCGGCCCCGGGGCGCGCACAGGGCCGGGTTCGAGGCATGGGAGAAAAGGGCCACGGTCGGGGCGCCGGCGGCGGCGATCAGGTGGGTGGGGCCGGTGTCATTGCCCACAGCCAGGGCCGCCCGGGCGCCCAGGGCGGCGATCTGGGAGAAGCTTGTGCGCCCGGTCAGGTCCTCGATCGGGGCCTTGGCCTGGATGGTCTGGGCCAGGGCGCTTTCCTCCGGCCCGCCGAGGACGATCACATCCAGGCCCTGGGCGACCAGCAGCGCGGCCAGTTCGGCGTAGAATTCGGTCGGCCAGCGCTTGTCCAGCCGATGGGCCGAGCCCCCGGGTACGAACAGGGCGTAGGGCTTGGCGCCGGGTAGTCGCGGGTCGGGGACGGTATCGATGATCCAGGACAGGTCGGCCGGGGGCGCCGAGCCGGGGGTGACCGGGGCGTCCGGCCAGATGCCGGCGTCCTTCAGCTGGTCGGCCTGGCGCTCCAGGGTGTGCATGAAGTTGCGGTCGGGATTGCGGTGCGGCAGGTCGCAGCCCCGTGCGATCCCCGACCACTGCGGCGGGAAGGGGCGCAGCATCTGGAACAGCATCCCCGAGCGGTTGGAGGTTTGCAGGTCATAGACCCGGTCATAGCGCGCCCTGCGCACCCGCCGGACCATGGCCAGCCATTGGCCGAACTTCCTTGGGCGCCCGTCCGTCTCCACCGCGTCGAAATAGGGGCTGGCCTTGGCCAGGGCCTCGAAGGGCGGGGTGGTCAGGAGGGTGATGTGGGAGCCCGGATGGGCCAGGCGGATGCGTTTGGCCACGGCCAGGGCCTGGACGAAATCCCCCAGGGCGCCGAATTTCAGCACCAGGATCTTCTTGATTTGCCCAAGCTCGGCCGTCACGCCCGCGTCTCCAGAACCTTCGCATAGACATCCAGGGTCGCCTCGCACATGGCGTCCACCGAATAGAGCCGCGTGGCCCGCGCCCGCCCGGCCTGGCCGATGGCCAGGCGCTCCGCCGCCGGCAGGGCGATGGCGCTCGCCAGGGCGTCGGCCCAGGCCTCTGGATCGCCCGGGGCGGCCAGCCAGCCAGTCTGGCCGGCCTCGACCGTCTCGCTGGTGGCGCCATGGGCGGCGGCGATCACCGGGCGGCCCATGATCTGTGGCTCCACGGCGGTGCGGCCGAAGGGCTCGGGCTTCAGCGACGGCGCCACGACGATATCGGCGATCAGATAGGCGGCCGGCATGTCCGCGCAATGGCCCGTCAGCTTGACCTGACCCTCCAGCCCGGCCTTGGCGATGGCGGCCTCAAGCTCGGCGCGGTAGCCGTCGCGGCCCTGGTCGTCGCCTACCAAGAGGATCAGGAAGTTGTCCAGGCCCTTGGCCTTGAGCCGGGCGGCGGCCTCGATCAGGAGGCCCTGGCCCTTCCAGCGGGTCAGGCGCCCGGCCAGCAGGATCTTCACCCGCGCATCGTCCGCGGCCACGCCCCAGGCCGAGCGCAGGGCATCAACGCGCTCCGGCGTCACCAGGGCCGGATCGAAGCGGCGCAGGTCTACCCCACGGGGGATGGCGATGACCTTGTCCGGCGCCAGGCGGTGTTCGGCCAGGATGTGGGCCTTGGTGTAGTGGGAATTGGCGATCACCGCCGCGCCCCGGGTCATGACCGAATTGTACCAGCGCTTCAGCGGCCCCTTGGCCTCATAGACCCCGTGATAGGTGGCCACGAAGGGTATCCCCGTCGCCCGCGCGGCCCAAAGGGCGCTGAAGGCCGGGGCGCGGGAGCGGGCGTGGATCAGGTCGACCTTTTCCCGGCGGATCAGCTCGGCCAGGCGCCGGGCGTTGGCCAGGATCATCAGGGGGTTCTTGCTCTGGACCGGCATGGGGACCAACTCGCCCCCGGCCTCGGCCAGCCAGCCGGCCATGCGCCCGCCCCGGGAGGCGACCAGGGCCCGGCCTCCGGCCCGCACCACGGCGGCGGCCATGTCGATGGTGGTCTGCTCGGCGCCGCCGGTTTCAAGTTCCGGCGTAACCTGCAAAAGGGTGAAGGGAAGCGGTGGCGTCACGGGGCTAGGCATAGTCGGTTATGGCCGCCGGATAAATGCGTGCGAGCAGGAGAGTGCGGCGATGAATGCGGCGGAACCGGTCGAGCGGCGCGGCCATCTGGAGCATGACGGCGCAAGGCTCGCCTGGGCGAAGGTCGATGGCGCGGGCCCCACGGTGGTGTGGCTGGGCGGATTTCGCTCGGACATGGCGGGGACTAAGGCCCAGGCCCTGGCCGATTGGGCGACGCGGACAGGGCGCGCCTATCTGCGTTTCGACTATTTCGGCCATGGGGAGTCCTCCGGGGACTTCGCAAAGGGGACTATCACCCGCTGGCGGGGCGACGCCCTGGCGGTGCTGGACCAGTTGACCGAGGGGCCGCTGGTGCTGGTGGGCTCGTCCATGGGCGGGTGGCTGTCATGCCTGGTGGCCATGGCCCGGCCCGAGCGGATGGCGGGCCTCGTTCTGCTGGCGCCGGCCGCCGACTTCACCGAACGGCTGATGGCGCCCGAAATGGACGCGGCCGCTCAGCGGGCCTTGGCCGAGCATGGGGTGTGGATGCGCCCGTCGGACTATGGCGATCCCTATCCGATCACCCGCGAGCTGCTGGAGGACGGCGCCCGCTGGTCGATCCTGCCCGGCCCGGTTCGGATCGGCGCCCCGGTGCGCATCCTGCAAGGGGGCGAGGACCCCGACGTGCCCTGGCGCCATGCCCTGGCCCTGGCCGAGGCCATCGAGGACCAGGACCTCGTTTTCACCCTGATCCGCGACGGCGACCACCGCCTGTCCCGTCCCCAGGACATCGCCCGGCTGCTGGCGGCGGTGGAGGAGGTGGGGCCCGCGCTTTAGCCTCTCCCCCTCGATGGAGCCGCCGCGCTAATCGTGCGTCCTCACAAATCCCCATGTGAGGACGCATGGGCGTTTTGCAACGCCCCATTGAGGGGGAAGGGTTCTATCGTTCGGCCGCCAGGATCGCGGCCAGGCCTTCGCGATAGGTGGGATAGGCGGGACGCCAGCCCAGTTCGGCCTTGGCCAGGGCGTTGGCGACCCGCTTGCTCTCGGCGAAGAAGCGGCGGCTGGGGGCGCTGACCTTAGTGGGATCGTAGGCGACTTCCGGCGGCGGCGCGACGCCCAGGAGGGCGGCGGCGTGGGTGATCACGTCCTGTGGCGGGCAGGGTTCATCATCGCAGATATTGTAGATCGCCCCCGCCCGGGGCCGGTCGATGGAGGCCGCAAGCGCCGCGGCCAGATCCTCCACATGGATTCGGGAAAAGACCTGGCCCGGCTTGACCGTGCGGGTGGCGGCGCCCTCGCGCAGGCGGTCGAAGGCCGAGCGGCCTGGGCCATAGATCCCCGGCAGGCGGAAGGTGGTCACGACCAGGCCCAGGCGCTGGCCCAGATCCCGCCAGCCGGTCTCGGCGGCGACCCGGCGGCGGCCCTGTTCGGACTGCGGAGCCAGGGGACTGGCCTCGGTCACCCAGCGCCCGCCGCGGTCGCCATAGACCCCGGTGGTGGACAGATAGCCGATCCAGCCGGGGCAGGCGCCGGCTTCCAGGGTGGGGGCGAGGGCGCGCAGGGCCGGGCAGCCGTCCTCGTCCGGGGCGGCGCTGATCAGGACCGCGTCGCTGGCCATCAGGGCGAGATCCAGGGCCCCCGCGTCGGTGGGATCGACCGCCTCGCCGCCCAGGGCCGCCAAGGCCTCGCGGGAGGCCTGGCTCCGGGCCGCGCCCGCCACGCTCCAGCCTCGCGCCGTCATGCGGCGGGCGAGGGCCTTGGCGCTGTATCCGGGGCCGAACAGGAATATTCGCAACGGTCTCGACACTTCTGTGGCTTAAGGGGGCCATCGCTCCTATCGCATCGGGGCGTTAAGCTACCTAGCGGTCTTTAGCGCGGGCGAGGACGGAAATCATGGCTGACGAAGGCCCCATCGTGGTGACGGGCGCGGCCGGCTTCATCGGCCGGGCGGTGGCCGAGCGGCTCTTGGATCGCGGGGAGACCGTGATCGGGGTCGATAACTTCGTGCCCTATTACGAGCCGGCCCTGAAGGAGGCCCGGGCCGCGACCCTGACCTCCCGCAATGGTTTTGGCCTGGAGCGGATGGATGTGGCGGACGCCTCCGCCTTCGCCGGCCTGATCCTGGAGAACAAGGTGCGCCGGGTGGTGCACCTGGCCGCCCAGGCGGGGGTGCGCTACTCCATCGACAACCCCTTCGCGTACGCCCACGCCAACCTGACCGGCCACCTTTCGGTGCTGGAGGCCTGCCGCGCGGCGCCGGGGTTCCTGCACCTGGTCTATGCCTCCTCCAGCTCGGTCTATGGGGACCGGGGCCTGGCGGGCGCCTTTTCCGAGGACGACGCGGTGGACGCGCCCAAGTCGCTCTATGCGGCGACCAAGCGGGCGGACGAGCTGATGAGCGCCACCTATGCCGACCTCTACGGCATTCCCCAGTCGGGACTGCGCTTCTTCACCGTCTATGGCCCGTGGGGGCGGCCGGACATGGCCTATTTCTCCTTCACCCAGAAGATCCTGGCCGGGGAGCCCATCGAGGTGTTCGGCGAGGGGGCCATGGCCCGGGACTTCACCTATGTGGACGATATCGTCGATGGGGTGGTCGGGGTGCTGGACCGTCCGGCGGAGCCGCAGATCCAGCGCATCCTCAATATCGGCGACAGCCGCCCGGTGGGTCTGATGGACATGATCTCCACCCTGGAAAAGGCCCTGGGCAAGGAGGCCAACAAGATCATGCGTCCCATGCAGCCGGGGGACGTGACCGCCACCTATGCCGATGTCTCCAAGCTCAAAGCCCTGACCGGCTATGCCCCCAAGGTGTCCCTGGAAGAGGGCCTGCCCCGGTTCGTGGAATGGTATCGGGGGCATTACGGGTAGGGGGCTGAGCCTGCGAACCGTCTTGCTCCCCTGTTCGAAGAACGGGGGAGCTGTCGGGGTGCAACCCCGACTGAGGGGGCGCTCCGGTCTTTCGCGCGCCCCCTCCGACGCGGGGCTGCGCCCCACGCCACCTCCCCCGCGCCGCTGCGCTATGCAGGGGAGGAGGGATGATCCCGCTCCTATTCCACCGTCACCGACTTGGCCAGGTTGCGGGGCTGGTCGACGTCGGCGCCCTTTTGGACAGCGACATAGTAGGCCAGGAGCTGGATCGAGGCGGCCATCACCAGGGGGGCGATCACGGGATCGCAGGTGGGGGTGATGATCACGCGGGCGCCCTCGGGGGCGTGGGCGGCGCCGGCCTCGTCGGTGATCAGGATCACCCGGCCGCCCCGGGCCAGGACCTCGCTCATATTGGAGACGGTCTTTTCGAAGAAGCTGTCCGTGGGGGCGATGACGATCACGGGGGTCTGTTCGTCCACCAGGGCGATGGGGCCGTGCTTCAGCTCGCCGGCGGCATAGCCCTCGGCGTGGATGTAGCTAATTTCCTTAAGCTTCAGGGCGCCTTCCAGGGCGAGCGGATACATGGGGCCGCGGCCTAGATAGAGCACGTCCCGGGCTTTCGCGATCTCCGGCGCCAGGGCGCGGATGGTGTCCTCGACCTGGAGGGATTCGGCCAGGAGCCGGGGGGCTTCCAGCAGCACCTGGACCAGATGGGCCTCCTGGGCGCGGTCGATCTTGCCCCGCTGGGCGGCGGCGGCCACGGCCAGGGCGGTCAGGACCGAGACCTGGGAGGTGAAGGCCTTGGTGGAGGCGACCCCGATTTCCGGCCCGGCATGGGTGGGCCACATCACGTCGGCTTCCCGGGCCATGGTCGACTGGTGGGCGTTGACGATGGCGGCGGTGGTCAGGCCCTTGGCCTTGCACCAGCGCAGGGCGGCCAGGGTGTCGGCGGTCTCGCCTGACTGGGAGACGGCCACGGCCAGGGTGCCGGGGCGCACGGCCGGATCGCGGTAGCGGAACTCCGAGGCGATCTCCACGTCCACCGGCAGGTCGGCCAAGCGCTCGAACAGATAGCGGCCGATCTGGGCGGCGTAGCTGGCGGTGCCGCAGGCGACGATCTGGATACGGTCGATGGCGGTGAAGTCGAAGTCCGCCGGCGGGCGGGCGCGGCCCTCGATGGGGTCGA
>JARLIP010000199.1 GCA_031291685.1 Caulobacteraceae bacterium
ACGCCTCCGAGGACGCCAGCGTGGTCGAGATCACCGGCCGGGACCGTCCGGGCCTGCTGGGCGCCCTGGCCCACACCCTGGCCGACGCCGGCCTGTCGATCCTGTCCGCCCATGTGGACAATTACGGGGAGCGGGCGGTGGACGTCTTCTATGTCTGCGGCAAGGACGGCCACAAACTGACCGACGCGCGCAAGATGCAGGGGCTGAAGACGGTCCTGGCCGAGGTGCTGGACGACGAGCCCAACGAGACCCCGGGCGGGCGGCTGAGGCTGTCCCGCGCCCGGGCCAGCGCGGCGCGCTAAGGCAAGCGGGCGGGTTGGGATGCAGCATAGGGGCCGTCTCGCCTTGACCCGAACCCGTCCCCAGCGTACCGCCCGCCGGTGACCGACCAACCCGCCGCCGCGACCCCGTCCGCTTCCGCCCCATCGGCGCGGTCGGGCATGATCCGATCCTCGATGGTCATCTCCAGCCTGACCCTGGTGAGTCGGGTGATGGGCTTCGCCCGGGATCTGGCCATCAGCTATCGGATGGGCGCCAGCGCGACCTTCGCCGCCGACGCCTTCAACACCGCCTTCGCCTTTCCCAACCTGTTTCGCCGGATCTTCGCCGAGGGCGCCTTCGCCGCGGCCTTCGTGCCGGCCTATGCCCGGGCGCTCGCCCGGGACGGGGAGGAAAAGGCCGATATACTGGCCGCCGACGCCATGGCCACCCTGGCCGCCGCGACCCTGACCATCACCGTCCTGGCCGAGCTGGCCATGCCCTGGCTGATGTACCTGATCGCCCCGGGGTTCGCCCACAACCCGGACAAGTTCAAGCTGGCGATCCTGCTGACCCAGATCACCATGCCCTACCTGCCGTGCATGGCCATCTACGCCCACCTGTCCGGGGTGCTGAACGCCCGCAACCGCTTCATCCTGTCCAGCGCCGCGCCGATCCTCTTGAACCTGTGGACCCTGGTCACGGTCCTGCCGGCCCACAGCCCCGTGGGGGCGGCCCAGGCGGCGTCCTGGGGGGTGCTGGTGGCGGGGGTGTCCCAGGCGGCCCTGCTCTGGTGGGGGGTGCGAAAGTCGGGCGCCCGAGTGGACTGGCGCCTGCCGCGCCTGACCCCGGAGATCCGCCAGTTGATCGCCCTGGCGGTGCCGGGGGCCGTGGCCGCCAGCGTCAGCCAGATCAATGTGTTCGTCTCCTCGGTGCTGGTCTCGCCGATCAACGGCGCCCGCTCCTGGCTGGCCTTCTGCGACCGGCTCTACCAGCTGCCCCAGGGTCTGGTCGGGGTGGCCGTGGGGGTGGCCCTGTTGCCCCGTCTGGCGCGGGCGGTGCAGTCGGAGGACCATCCCGGCGCCCG
The DNA here is from genome assembly GCA_031291685.1 of Caulobacteraceae bacterium. Lineage (GTDB taxonomy): Bacteria > Pseudomonadota > Alphaproteobacteria > Caulobacterales > Caulobacteraceae > Poindextera. The sequence continues at coordinate 1,346 of JARLIP010000199.1, forward strand.
GGCGGCGATGGATGAGGCCATCACCTTCTCCATGGCCCTGACCCTGCCGGCGGCGGCGGCCCTGTTCGCCATCCCCTATTTCCTGGTGGACAGCCTCTTTACCCGGGGCGCCTTCAATCTGACGGACGCCCACCAGACGGCGCTCGCCCTTCGCCAATATGGCTGGGGGGTTCCGGCCTTTGTCCTGTCCCAGATCGTCACCCGGGCCTTCTTCGCCCGGCAGGACACCAAGACACCGATGCGCTACGCCATCGTCTCGGTGGTGGCCAATATCACCGCCGGGGTGACCCTGTTCCATTTCATCGGGGTCCAGGGCATCGCCGCGGCCACCAGCTTCGCCTCATGGCTGAATGTGGTGATGATGCTGGTCACCCTGCACCGCCGGGGGGATTACCGCCTGGGCGCGGAGGCCAGGTCCAAGCTTTTGCGGATCCTGGCGGCCAGCGTGGCGCTCGGCCTTCTCCTGGCCTTCGCCTCGACCTATCGCGGACCCGTCGAGCACCTCTTCGGTGGTTTCCACCTTGGGCCGCTGCACCCCAAGGAGCTGATCATCGCCGGGGTGCTGGTGGTGGCGGGCTGCGCCTATCCGGTGCTGCTGTTCGCTTCGGGCGGCCTGACCTTGAGCGAGCTTCGCGCCGCCCTTCGCCGTCCCGCCAAGGGCCCCGGACCCGTCCCGCCGCCCCCGCAAGCCTTGCCCTGATCCCGGCTTCGGGGTAATCCAGGCCCATGCACGGGATCGGTGGAACAGATCGGCGATGGCGTCGCGGGACACTCTGAAGTCTCCCGTTCCCCCGGCGTGAGTCCGCCGGCGCCCCCCGAACCATCAAGTCCGAGTCCGCTTCCATGACCGATCAAGCCCCCGCCGCCTATGACGGCCCCCAGCGCGTCCTGTCGGGGGTTCAGCCCTCCGGCGCCCTGCACCTGGGCAACTATCTGGGCGCCCTGAAGAAGTTCGTCGACCTGCAGTCCAGGATGGACTGCTTCCTGTTCGTCGCCGACCTGCACGCCATCACCGTGTGGCAGGAGCCGGACAAGCTGGCCGCCCAGACCCGGGAGATCGCCGCCGCCTATATCGCCTCGGGCCTCGATCCCGACCGCGCGGCGATCTTTCCGCAATCGGCGGTCCGCGCCCATGTGGACCTGGCCTGGATCTTCAACTGCGTCGCCCGCCTCGGCTGGCTCGACCGTATGACACAGGTCAAGGAGAAGTCGGGCAAGCTCAAGGAGCGGGCCACCGTCGGGCTCTATACCTATCCGGTGCTGCAGGCCGCCGACATCCTGGTCTATAAGGCCACCCACGTGCCCGTGGGCGAGGACCAGAAGCAGCATCTGGAGCTGACGCGGGACATCGCCCAGAAGTTCAATAACGATTTCAACGCCCCCGGCTTCTTCCCCCTGCCCGAGCCCCTGATCGAGGGGCCCGGCGCGCGGGTCATGTCCCTGCGGGACGGCCAGGCGAAGATGTCCAAGTCCGATCCGTCCGACTATTCGCGGATCAACCTGTTGGACGACAAGGACACCATCGACCAGAAGGTGCGCAAGGCCCGCACGGACCCCGAACCCCTGCCGGACAATCTGGAGGCGCTGAAGGCCCGTTCCGAGGCCGACAACCTGGTGGGCGTCTATGGCGCCATGGCCGGCCTGACCAAGCTTGAGGTGCTGGAGCGGTTCGCCGGCCAGGGCTTTGGCCAGTTCAAGCCGGCCCTGTCCGAGTTGCTGGTGGAGACCATGGCCCCGATCGGTGACGAGATGCGCCGCCTGATCGGCGATCCGGCCGAGCTTGACCGCAACCTGGCCAAGGGCGCCGAACGGGCCAGCGCCATCGCCGAGCCCGTGGTGGACGAGGCCCGCCGCAAGGTGGGCTTCTGGCGCCCGACGATCTAGTCTAGCCTTGCTAGCCTGAAGGTCCGCCTGAACGGAACAGGGCGAGGGGCCAAAGCCAAGGAGATTCCATGCGCCTGAAGCCCCTCCTCGCCTTCGCCGCCCTCGCCCTTCTGGCCCTGATCGCCGGTCCGGCTCTGGCCGACTCCCACCAGGTTACGGCGGGGGATCTGGTGATCAGCTCGCGGGTCGTGCGGGCCAGCATAGGCCGTTCCCCCAACACCGCCGCCTATATGACCATCGCCAATCGCGGCGCCGCGCCCGATCGGCTGATGTCGGCTTCCTGCGCCTGCGCCGAGACGGTGGAGATCCACGTCATGCAGGAGATGAACGGCATGATGATGATGGACGACGCCGGCCCGATGGTGGTTCCGGCCCACGGCTCGGTGGATTTCCGCCCCGGCGGACGGCACCTGATGCTCAATGGCCTCAAGGAGCGTCTGACCGACGGGGGCGAGCAGGAGATCACCCTGGTGTTCGAACATGCCGGGCCCGTGACCGCCAGCTTCCATATCCGGGCCAAGGTTCCCCTGTCGGCGCAGCCCTCGCGGCAGCAGCCTCCAAAGCACTAGCCGCTTGCGCCCGGGGCTCCGCCGCGCCATCTGAGGTCTCGGAGGCCCATCATGTTCATCCAGACCGAAGTCACGCCCAATCCCGATGTGCTCAAGTTCCTGCCCGGCCGCGACGTGCTGGGCCAGGGCGCCCGGGAATTTCGCGACGCGGACGAGGCCGAGGCGTCGCCCCTGGCCGAGGCGATCTTCGCCCTGGAGGGGGTGCGCCGGGTGTTCTTCGGCGCCGATTTCCTGACCGTGACCCGTGATCCGGATGGCCTCGACTGGCCGCGGATGAAGGCGCCGGTTCTGGCGGCGATCATGGAGCATTTCACCTCGGGCGCCCCGATCCTCTATTCCGCCCAGGCGGCCGGCGCCGAGCGCGCCGACCATGGGGATGATGTCTATGAGGGCGACACCGCCCAGGTGGTGGCCGAGATCAAGGATCTGCTGGACAGCCGCATCCGTCCCGCCGTGGCCCAGGACGGGGGCGACATCACCTTCGACCGCTTCGAGCCCCAGACGGGCGTGGTGTGGCTGCACATGCGCGGGGCCTGCTCGGGCTGCCCCTCCTCCTCGGCCACCCTGAAGTCCGGGGTCGAGAACATGCTCAAGCACTATGTCCCCGAGGTGACCCGGGTCGAACAGACCCTTTAATCCCGATAGGGCTTGCGCGCCGGGCGGATTGGTTCATATCGCAACCGCATCAGTTACCAATCGCCAGTCACCAATCGCCGGAGCGCCCCGTGAGCCACGCCCTCGACAACGCCGCCCTCGACCAGATCTTCCGTGAGGCCCGCAGCCAGAACGGCTGGGTCGAGGAGGTTCTGCCGGAGACCATCATCCGGGAGATCTACGACCTCACCAAGTTCGGCCCGACCTCGGCCAATATCAGCCCGGCGCGCTTCGTCTGGGTGGCGAGCCCCGAGGGCAAGGAAAAGCTGGCGGCCCTGTCCAGCGGGACCAATGGCGCCAAGATCCTGAAGGCTCCGGTCACCGTGATCATCGGCTATGACCTGGATTTCCCGGAAAAGATCCCGCAGCTGTTCCCGCACAATCCGGGCGCCAAGGACTGGTTCCAGGATCCGGCCTTCCGCGAATCGGCGGCCTTCCGCAACTCGTCCCTGCAAGGCGCCTATCTGATGATCGCCGCCCGGACCCTCGGCTATGACGTCGGCCCCATGTCCGGCTTCAATCAGCCGGCGGTGGACGAGGCCTTTTTCGGCGGGACCAACGTCAAGTCCAACTTCATCTGCTCCATCGGCAAGGGCACGGGCGAGAACCTGTTTGGCCGTTTGCCGCGTCTGGCGTTTGAAGAGGCCAACCGTATCGTCTAACCAGGGCGCATGATCCGTCTGCCCACGGTCCTTGTTGCGCTCTTCTTGCTGGCGGCCTGCGGCCGCGCGCCGGGCCGTGAGGACATGGCGCCGCTGGCGCGCCCCTATCAGGGCGGCGTGCTGGCGGCCGCGGCGTGGGGTGTGGGGCCGATCCGGCCCTACACCTTTTTCGAGCGCCCGCGCATCCAGGAGATCTTCCCCAAGGCCCAGGTCAAGACCGACGTGGTTCGCATCGCCGACGACGAGACCCGCGACGTGATCACCGTCACTCAGGACGGCGCCCAGATGCTGGAGATCGTCGACGGCACGACCTACGCCCCCGGCGGGGACGATCCTCTGATCGGCACGGTGCGATTAGTCGGCGGCGCGGTTCGCGGGGCCCATGGCGAGACTCTGGGCATGAGCTGGAAGGCCGCCGGCTTCGATCTGTCGCAATGCGAGATGGGGGCGGAACGGGATCACAATGCTGTGGTCTGCGCCCGGCCCCATGAGGGCACGGTGACCTATATCTTCGCCGTGCCGGGCTGGAATTCCATGGAGTTTCCGACGGCCTCCATCCTTCGGGCCAAGGGTTATCTGAGAACCATCGTCTGGAACCCGGCCTCCCTGCGTCGTCATCACGGCTGACACCCTTTGAAAATCCTGGCCCTCGACACCTGCCTGGAGGCCTGCTCGGCGGCGCTCTGGGATGACGGACGCACCCTGGACGCGGTCAGCGAGCCCATGGCCCGGGGGCATCAGGAGCGCCTGGCGCCCATGGTCGCCGAGATGATGGCGCGGGCCGGCGTGGAATTCTCCGCCCTGGACAGGATCGCCGTCACCGTCGGGCCCGGCTCCTTCACCGGCCTGAGGGTCGGGCTGGCCTTCGCCAAGGGTCTGGCCCTGGCCCTTGACCGGCCGTGTGTCGGCGTGGGCGTGCTCGAGGCCCTGGCGACCGGGGCGGCGAACCAAGGCTTCGTCGCCGCCGCGGTCGACGCCAAGCGGGGTCAGGTCTATCTCCAGGTCTTCGCCGATGGTCGCGCCATCATGGCTCCCGATGGACTCGACATCCCCGTGGCCGCCGCCCGTCTGGCCGAGCTTTGGGGGGGAGGACCCGCTGTGCTGGTGGGGTCCGGCGCGCCTCTTCTGGCCGGGGTCCTGCCCGAGGCCCAGGTGCTGGAGACCGCCGTCGCCGATCCCGTGGCCATCGCCCGGCTGGCGGCTGTGGCCCGCCCGCCCTTCGCGCCCGCCCGACCCCTCTATCTGCGCGCCCCCGACGCCAAGCTGCCCGGCGGGATCACGCCCCCGTGACGCTGCGCCCCGCCCGTTCCGAGGACGCGCCGGCCATGGCCCAGGTCCACGCGCGTAGCTTCAGAACCGGCTGGAAGGCCGAGGACATCGACCAGATGATGCGGGCGCCCGGCGGCTTCGCCCTGGTGGTGGTGCGGGAGGCGACGGTCCTGGGCTTCATCCTGTGCCGCGCCATCGCCGGCGAGGCCGAGGTCCTGACCCTGGCGGTGGACCCGGACGCGCGCGGGGGCGGCGTCGGGCGGGTCCTGGTGGAGGCCGCTCTTCGCCTGGCCGAGGGCGGCGGCGCCCAGACCATGTTTCTGGAGGTGGCCGAAGATAACGACATCGCCATCCGGCTATACGAGGCCGCGGGCTTCGAAAGGGTCGGAAAACGGCGGGGCTACTACGCGCAAGCGGAAAAATCGTCGATAGATGCTTTGGTTTATCGTCGGCCGCTTAACACGGGCCTAGGCTAAGTCTATCTTGCTAAGCAATATCGCCTTGGAGACGACGCTTGGACCGCATCGAAAAGCTCTGCATCGAACACGGTATGCGCATGACCGACCAGCGTCGGGTGGTGGCGCGGGTGCTGGCCGGCTCACAAGATCACCCGGACGTGGAGGAGTTGTATCGGCGTTGCCACGTGGTGGACCCGCACATTTCCATCGCCACGGTCTATCGCACGGTGCGGCTGTTCGAGGAGGCCGGGATCATCGCCCGGCACGACTTCAGGGACGGCCGTTCGCGCTATGAAGAGGCCGGCGACATCCACCATGACCACCTGATCGACATGAAGAGCGGGCGGGTCATCGAGTTCGCCGACGAGGAGATCGAGGCCCTGCAGGAGGCCATCGCCCGCCGCCTGGGCTTCAAACTGGTGGATCACCGCCTTGAGCTCTACGGCATCCCCCTGGAAGAGCCCGAGGCTTGATCTTGCTTGAAGAATGGGCCCCGCTTGAACAACGGGCCGCGCGCCCCCATAAGGCGTGAATGACCAAAGCCGCGCCCCCTAAGCGCCTGTTCATCAAGACCTATGGCTGTCAGATGAATGTCTATGACAGTGAGCGCATGGCCGACGTCCTGCGCCCGCTGGGCTATGCGCTCACCGAGGAGGCCGAGGGCGCCGACCTGGTGGTGCTCAACACCTGCCACATCCGCGAGAAGGCCGCCGAGAAGGTCTATTCCGAACTGGGCCGCCTGAAGGAGATGAAGGGGCGCAAGGCCGAGGCCGGCGGGGTCATGACCATCGCCGTGGCCGGATGCGTGGCCCAGGCCGAGGGCGAGGAGATCATGATCCGGCAGCCCGCCGTGGATCTGGTGATCGGACCCCAGGCCTATCATCAGTTCCCGGAGCTGATCGCCAGGGTTCATCGCGGTCGGGGTGAGCGGTTGTCGGCCGATTTCGCCGCCCACGAAAAATTCGACGCCCTGCCGACGTCCCGCACCGTGTCTGGCGTCACCGCGTTTCTTACGGTGCAGGAAGGTTGCGACAAGTTCTGCACCTTCTGCGTGGTGCCCTATACCCGGGGCGGGGAATATTCCCGTCCCGCCGAGGCGATCCTGGCCGAGGCCGAGCAGCTGGCCGCGCAAGGCGTGCGCGAGGTCACCCTCTTGGGGCAGAACGTCAACGCCTATGCCGGCGAGGGCGGTCTGGCCGGCCTGGTGCGGCGTCTGGCCCAGATCCCGGGTCTGTCGCGGATCCGCTACACCACCAGCCATCCCAGGGACATGGACGAGGCCCTGATCGGCGCCCACGGCGAGATCGAGGCCCTGATGCCCTATCTGCACCTGCCGGTGCAGTCCGGCTCGGACAAGATCTTGCGGGCCATGAACCGGGCCCACACCGCCGAGACCTATCTGCGCCTGATCGAGAAGATCCGCGCCGCCCGCCCCGACATCGCGCTTTCCGGCGACTTCATCGTTGGTTTCCCCGGGGAGACCGACAAGGATTTCGAGGCGACCCTGGAGCTGGTGCGAGCAGTGGGTTACGCCTCGGCCTTCTCGTTCAAATATTCCCGCCGTCCCGGCACCCCCGCCTCGGCCATGCCCGGCCAGGTGGACGAGGCGGTCAAGGAGGAGCGTCTGGCGCGGCTCCTGGACCTGCTCAATGAACAGCAGCTGGACTTCAACCAGGCCCAGGTGGGGCGCACCCTGCCGATCCTGTTCGAAAAGGCCGGCCGCAATCCGGGGCAGGTAGTGGGGCGCACCCCCTATCTGCAACCCGTCCATATCGAGGCCTCGACCGGGCTGATCGGTCGGATCGCGCCGGTGACCATTACCGCCGCCACCCGGGGCAGCCTGACCGGCGCCCTGGCCCCCACCCCCGCGCTGGAGCCCGCTTGAGCCGCGACACCCGTGAGTTTTTGCCCCTGTCGGACATCGCCCTGAGGGCGGTGGCCGGACCCAACAGCCGTCACACGGCGCTTTTGGAAGACGCTTTCCACGTCCTTTTGGAAACTCCCGGGGGCGGCGTGTCCCTGACCGGGGACGCCAAGGGACGGGCGGGGGCCAAGCGGGCGGTGCAGGCCATCGCCAAGCGCGCCGAGGCCGGCGCCGAGATCACCGAGGCCGATATCCGCCTGGCCGCCGCCGCCGCCCGCCGGGGCGATCCGCCGGCCACCGGGGGTGCGGACCTGCCCCTTGGCCGCCGGGGCGCCATCGTGGCCAAGACCACGGCCCAGGCCCGCTATATCGACATGCTGGCCCGCCACGCCCTGGTGTTCGGCATGGGGCCGGCCGGCACCGGCAAGACCTTCCTGGCCGTGGCCCATGGGGCGGGGCTGTTGCTGCGGGGGGAAGTCGATCGCCTGATCGTCACCCGTCCGGCGGTGGAGGCCGGCGAGCGGCTCGGCTTCCTGCCCGGGGACATGAATGAGAAGGTCGATCCCTATATGGCTCCGGTCTGGGAGGCCCTGTCCGATATCCTGGGCGCGGACCAGTTGCGCCGGCGCCGGGAAAAGGGCGAGGTCGAGGTGGCTCCCATCGCCTTCATGCGCGGCCGCACCCTCAACCACGCCTTCGTCATCGTCGATGAGGCCCAGAACGCTTCCCGGCTGCAGATGAAGATGGTGCTGACCCGCCTGGGCGAAGGCGCCCGAATGGCGGTGACTGGCGATCCCAGCCAGGTCGACCTGGTCAACACCGCCGACAGCGGCCTGTCCCACGCCGTGCGCATCCTCGAAGGGGTGCGGGACGTGGCCGTGGCCCGTTTCGAGGCCTCCGACGTGGTGCGCCATCCCCTGGTGGAGCGGATCGTCAAGGCCTACGACGCCGACTCGGCCAAGGGCCGGTCATGATCCCGGTCGCGATTGAGGTCGAGATCGAGGCTGAGGGCTGGAACTCAGACGGCCTTGCCGCCGAGGCCCTGGCCCAGGCGGCGGGCGAAGCGGCTCTCGCCGTGGCCGAATGGACCGGCGGCGTGGTGGTCCTGCTCACGGACGACGCCACCGTGGCCGACCTCAACAGCCGCTTTCGCGGCAAGGACGGCCCGACCAATGTCCTGTCCTTTCCCGCCCCGGACAATCCCGAGGCGCACCTGGGGGATATCGCCCTGGCGCTTGGGGTGTGCCAGCGGGAGGCCCAGGCCCAGGGCAAGCCCCTTGGCCACCATCTGCAACACCTGGTGGCGCATGGGGTGTTGCATCTAGTAGGCTATGATCATCTGACGGATTCGGAGGCCGAGACCATGGAAGCGCTGGAGCGCCGTATATTGGCGGGTCTGGGCGTTCCTGATCCCTATGCCGCCGAGCGCGATGCGGACCATGTCTAACGACCCCCGACCACCACGACATGTCGGCGATCACGCGCCGGCGCCCCGCGCCAGCCGGGGCCTGAGAGCCCTGGTTCGCCGCTGGCGTCGCCAGGGCGAGGGCGAGCGCGGCGACGAGGCCAGCCACGGCATCGCCGTGGCCCCTGACGGCTCGGTGGACATCGTCGATCAGGCCCAGGCCTTCAAGAGCCTCCAGGTCGATGACGTCATGACTCCCCGGGCCGATATCGTGGCCGTTGAGATTTCGGCCCCCTTCCAGGATCTGCTGGCCCAGTTCCTGGAGGCCGAGCACACCCGGATGCCGATCTACCGCGAGACCCTGGACGATCCGGTGGGTCAGGTTCACGTCAAGGACGTGTTCAAGATGCTGGTGAACGACAGCCTGCGCCCGGCGCCGGACGAGGCGGTCCTGGCCCGTCTGCAGCGGGAGGTGCTTTACGTGCCGGGCTCCATGCGCGCGGCGGACCTGCTGGCGCGGATGCAGGCCCGGCGTATCCACATGGCCCTGGTGATCGACGAATTCGGCGGCACCGACGGTCTGGTCACCCTTGAGGATCTGATCGAGGCGGTGGTCGGCGAGATCGACGACGAGTACGACGAGGCTGTCGGCTCCCAGGTGGTGGCTCGCCCCGGCGGGGTCTATGAGGCCGATGGCCGCGCGCCCCTGGAGGACCTGGAGGCCGCCCTTGGCCAGGGGGATCTCGCCCCCGAGGATCTGGAAGAAGATATCGACACCGTCGCCGGCCTGGTCAGCATGCTGGCGGGCCGGGTGCCCCAGAGGGGCGAGGTGATCGCCCATCCCGCCGGCTTCGAATTCGAGATCACCGACGCCGATCCCCGCCGGATCAAGCGCGTGCGGGTGCGTCCCACCGAACCCGTGGCCCAAGGGGTTCCCCCGGCCGATGCGCCAATCGACGCTCAAGGCGACGTCGAGGACGAGACGGCGTCCGCCGGCTGATGGCGCTCAAGGCCGGTTTTCCCGCCCGCGGCCCCGGGGTCGTGCTGTTGTCCCTCGCCGCCGGGGGGCTGGCGGCCCTGGCCTTTCCGCCCTTCGGCTTCCTGCCCGGCCTTTTGGGCTATGGCCTTCTGATGCGGCTGGCGGAGCTGGCGCCGGATCCTCGGCCCTTGAGGGGCGCCTTCTGGCGGGGCTGGCTGGCGGGTTTGATCTATTTCGGCGTCTCCACCTGGTGGGTGGCGGAGGCCTTTCTGGTGGACGCGGCCCATCAGGGCTGGATGGCGCCCTTCGCCGTGACCCTGCTGGCCTCGGGCCTGGCCCTGTTCTTTGGGGTCGCCTGTCTGCTCTATCGCGCCCTGCGGCCCCGGGGGGTGGTGCGGGTCCTGGTGTTCGCCGGAGCCTTCTGCGCCCTGGAGTGGCTGCGCGGCCGGGTGCTCACCGGCTTTCCCTGGGACCTGGCGGGGGAGAGCTGGGCGGCGGGATCGCCCCCGTCCCAGGCCGCCGCCCTGGTCGGCGCCTATGGGCTGGGCTGGATCACCGTGGCCGCCGCCGCGGCGCCGGCCATGCTGTTTGATCAGCAGCGCTCCCGTCGGACCTGGGCGGCCCTGGCCCTGAGTATCCTGACCATAGGCGGTCTCTACGCCTTTGGCCTGAATCGGCTGGCCCACACCGCGCCGGTAGCCCCTGGCGCGCCCCTGATCCGGGTGGTTCAGGCCAAGGTCGATCAGGAGGACAAGTACGACGAGCGCATGTTCCGCTCGATCGTCCAGCGCTATGTGGCCTTGACCGCCCGCCCCGGCGCCCGCCGCCCGGACATCGTAATCTGGCCGGAGGGGGCGGTGCCTGACGCCGCCAACGACTATCTCGCCGACGGAACCTGGACCAAGGCGGCCATAGCCGGCGCCTTGAGGCCCGGCCAGACCCTGCTCCTGGGCGCCTATCGGATCGAGGGTTCGGATATCCGGCCGACCTATTACAACACGCTCCTGGCCCTGCAGCCTCGGGGCGAGGGGGATCTGGCGGTCACGGGGATCTACGACAAGTTCCGCCTGGTGCCGTTTGGCGAGTACATGCCCTTGGACTCCTTGATGACCCGGCTGGGAATCAAGTCCCTGGTCCATGTCGGGGACGGGTTCACCGCCGGCCCCAGGCCGCGACCAATCGCCCCACCCGGGGTGCCCCGGGTCCAGCCCCTGATCTGCTACGAGAGCCTGTTCCCGGGCTTCACCCGGGAGGGCGCGGCTGGCGCCGGGCGATCGGCCTGGATCGTCAATGTCTCCAACGACGCCTGGTTCGGCCGCACCTACGGGCCGCTGCAGCATCTGAATCTGGCCAGCTATCGGGCGATCGAGGAAGGATTGCCCATTGTAAGGGCGACCCCAACTGGCGTATCGGCGATTATCGACTCATACGGTCGTATAGTACCGGGCGCCGAGCTGGGGCAGGGGGCCATGGGCGTGATCGATCAGGTCCTGCCCCCCGCCCTGGCGCCAACGGCATTCGCGGAACATGGCGAGAGCCTCTTTGGACTGATGATGATCGTATCCGTCGCGGCGGCGGCCGCAGCTTATCGCCGCAGTCCAAGACCACGGGTATGAAACTAGGTGACAGTTTGATTTGAGTCGCTCAAACCTAGTCCCCAGGGAAATGCGAAACCCCAGAGCTGAAAGACCGTCAAGCGATGAACAATAAGGCGGACAACGAACGCGCGCCAAATCCGATCGACGTGCATGTCGGGTTGCAGGTGAGGATTCGCCGCAAGGAACTCAAGATCAGCCAGGAAAAGCTGGCCGAGACGCTTGGGCTGACCTTCCAGCAGGTCCAGAAATACGAGCGGGGCGCCAACCGTATCAGCGCCTCCAAGCTTTACGAGATCGCCCGCACCCTGCGCGTGCCGATCGGCTGGTTCTTTGAGGGGTTGACCGACCCTTCCGTGGGCCGAAGCGAGGATGGCGGCGACGAGTTGGGTCAGGCCTTCGCCCACGATTTCCTGATGACTCAGGAAGGGGTCGACTTGGCCAACCTGTTTCCCCGCATTAGCCAAAGGCGCGTGCGGCGGCGGCTGGTGGACCTTGTACGAGCCCTGGCCGAGGGCGAGGAGGCCGAGGCGGCGGTCCCTTAGGACCGTTCACGAAGGTCACGATCCGCGCGGGAGTTGAACGGTCTCGCGCGGACTTGCGGATATAAACATATCTTTATATGGTGCCGGCCAATCGACCTGCGCGGGCGTACGTGACCGCGCGGCCCCGTGAGCATGGAGCTGCCCCCTTGGCCCGACCCTCGTATCTGTTCACCAGCGAATCCGTTTCCGAGGGACATCCGGATAAGGTCGCGGACCGTATTTCCGACACCGTCGTCGACGCCTACCTGACGGCCGACCCCTATGCCCGGGTGGCCTGCGAAACCCTGGTGACCACCAACCGCATCATCCTGGCCGGCGAGGTCCGTGGCCCGGCCGGCGTGGTCGAGAGCCTGGAGGACAAGGTCCGCGCGGCGATCAAGAACATCGGCTACGAACAGGAAGGCTTCCATTGGAAGAACGCCTCCTACGACTGCTATCTGCATGAGCAGTCCGCCGACATCGCCATGGGCGTGGACGCCGCTGGCAACAAGGATGAGGGCGCGGGCGACCAGGGCATCATGTTCGGCTACGCCACGAACGAGACGCCGGAGTTGATGCCGGCGACCCTGCAGTATTCGCACAACATCCTGAAGACCCTGGCCGCCGCCCGTCATTCCGGCGAGCGTCCGGAGCTGGAGCCCGACGCCAAGAGCCAGGTCACCCTGCTCTATCAGAACGGCAAGCCAGTGCGCGCCGCCTCCATCGTGCTGTCCACCCAGCACAAGGCCGGCCTGACCCCCGCCGACATCCACGCCCTGGTGAAGCCCTATATCCTCAAGGTGCTGCCGGACGGCTTCATCACCGACGAGACCGAGTGGCACGTCAATCCCACCGGCAATTTCGTCATCGGCGGCCCTGACGGGGACGCGGGCCTGACCGGGCGCAAGATCATCGTCGACACCTACGGCGGGGCCGCGCCCCACGGCGGCGGCGCCTTCTCGGGCAAGGATCCGACCAAGGTCGATCGCTCGGCCGCATATGCCTGCCGCTATCTGGCCAAGAACGTGGTCGCCGCGGGCCTGGCCGATCGCTGCACCCTCCAGATTGGCTACGCCATCGGCGTCTCCAAGCCGCTGAGCTTCTATGTGGACCTGCACGGCGCCGACACCATCGACCCGGCCAAGCTGGAAAAGGCCCTGCCGGAAATGATCGGCGGCGCCACGCCCCGCTCGATCCGCGAACACCTGAAGCTGAACCGGCCGATCTATGCCCGCACGGCCGCCTACGGCCACTTCGGCCGCACCCCCGACGCCGACGGCGGCTTCTCCTGGGAAGCCACCGATCTGGTCAGCGACCTGAAGGGCCTGGCCTAAAGCCAAGACTTGAACCCTTCCCCCTCGATGGGGGAAGGGCAGGGTTGGGGGTGCGTCCACTAGGGATGGGGTGAAGCGCGCGGTTTGGCTCCAGCGTTCATCGGCGCCCGACCGGCCCTCGCCAAAGCCCCCATCGCAACCTTTCCCACATCAAGGGAGAGGGGCTTTTGCTGTTCCTTTCGGCGGCGATGCCCCAGACTGCGCCCATGCCTGACGACAAGACCCACAGCCCGATGCGCACCTATGGCCGCATCAAGTCGCGGCCGATCAAGCCGCGTCAGGCCGAACTGCTGGACAGCCTGGCGCCGCGCATCGCCATCCCCGCCGGCCCCCTCGATCCCCGGAGCCTGAAGCCCGACGCGGCGGAGATCTGGCTGGAGATCGGCTTTGGCGGCGGCGAGCACATGGCCGGCCAGGCGGCCCGCCGGCCGGAGCTGCTGATCCTGGGGGTCGAACCCTTCCTCAATGGGGTGGCCAGCGCCCTTCGCCATGTGGACGAGGCGGGACTGACCAATGTGCGGGTGCGCCAGGGGGACGCGCGGGAGGTCCTGGCCGACCTGACCCCCGCCAGCCTCGACAGGGTCTTCATCCTGTTTCCCGACCCCTGGCCCAAGACCCGCCACCACAAGCGCCGGCTGATCCAGGTCGAGACCATCGAGGCCCTGGCCCGGGCCCTGAAGCCCGGCGGGCGCCTGCGCTTCGTCACCGACTGGAAGGACTACGCCGCCTGGACCCTGGAGCGGATGACGCGGTCGGCGGATTTCCGCTGGCTGGCTGAGGGGCCGGCCGACTGGCGAGTCCCGCCGGCTGACCACCTGACCACCCGCTATGAATCCAAGGCCCTCGGCGACTGCGCGCCGATCTTCCTGGATTTCGAGCGCGTTTAGGGCGGCGCTGTCCGGTCGAATTGACGCGCCAGGATCCTTCAAGGGGGCTGACAAACCCGCAAGCAGGGGGTATGCTGCGCCAACATCGATCGTCTGCGCTGGATGGCGCGTTCGAGCGGCGGCCGGAAGGCCCGCCGCTTTTTTATTGATCTCGAGGGACCCTTGCGCGGCAAGACGCCGGAAGACCGTTCACTGATTGAGCTGCTCGACCCCGTGGCCGAGGCGGCGGGCTATGAGATCGTGCGCCTGCGCCTGATGAGCGGGACCCAGTCCCGGCGGCTGCAGATCATGGCCGAGGACGAGCATGGGGAGATGAACGTCGAGGACTGCGCCAAGCTGTCCCGGGTCATTTCCGAGGTGCTGGACGCCGCCGACCCGATCCAGGGGGATTATCTTCTGGAGGTCTCCAGCCCCGGCATCGACCGGCCCCTGACCCGGCTCAAGGACTTCGAGACCTATGAGGGTTACGAGGCGAGGGTCGAGCTCGATCGTCTGGCCGACGGCCGCAAGCGGTTCCGCGGCGAACTGGCCGGGATCGAGGGCGAGAATGTGGCGATCAATCTCGAGGGCGAGGAAGAAACCGCCCTCGTTCCGTTTGACTGGATCACCGAAGCCAAGCTGATCCTGAGCGACGAATTGATGAAGCGCGGCGCCGAGCAACGCGAGGCTCGGCTGGAACACGAACGGGCGTCTGACGACGCAATCGAGGAGTAGATCCCATGGCCCTGACCGGCGTTTCCGCCAATCGGCAGGAGTTGTTGCAGATCGCTGAGGCGGTCGCTCGTGAAAAGTCCATCGAGCGGGAGGTCGTCATCGAGGCGATCGAGGAGGCCCTGCAAAAGGCCGCCCGCTCGCGCTACGGCGCCGAGCACGACATCCGCGTTCACATGGACCCCAAGACCGGCGAGACCACCATCAAGCGGATGGTCACGGTGGTGGCGGACGACGAACCCATCGAGAACGAATACGCCTATAAGCGCCTGTCCGACGCCAAGCGCGACGACAAGGACGCCGTGGTCGGCAAGGTCTATGAGGAAATCCTGCCGCCCTTCGAGATCGGCGGGGTCCAGACCCTGTTGGCTCGCCTGGTGTTCACCGGCATGGTGCGCGTGGCCGTGCGCGAGCGGCAGTATGAAGAGTTCAAGGATCGGGTGGGCGAGATCGTCAACGGCGTGGTCAAGCGCGTCGAATACGGCAACATCATCGTCGATCTGGGCCGCGGCGAAGGCATCGTGCGTCGCGACCAGGCCATCCCCCGGGAAAACTTCCAGGTCGGCGATCGCATCCGCAGCTACATCTATGACGTGCGGCGGGAGACCAAGGGCCCGCAAATCATGCTCAGCCGCGCCCATGGCGGCTTCATGGCCAAGCTGTTCGCCCAGGAAGTGCCGGAAGTCTATGACGGGGTGATCGAGATCCGGGCCATCGCCCGGGACCCGGGCAGCCGCGCCAAGATGGCGGTGATCTCCAACGACAGCTCCATCGATCCCGTCGGCGCCTGCGTCGGCATGCGCGGCAGCCGGGTCCAGGCCGTGGTGGCCGAGCTGCAGGGCGAGAAGATCGACATCATCTCCTGGTCGCCGGACGAGGCCACCTTCCTGGTCAACGCCCTGGCGCCCGCCGAAGTCACCAAGGTGGTGATGGACGAGGAAGACGAGCGGGTCGAGGTGGTGGTGCCCGACGAGCAGCTGTCCCTGGCCATCGGCCGCCGGGGCCAGAACGTGCGCCTGGCCAGCCAGCTGACCGGCTGGCAGATCGACATCATGACCGAAAGCCAGGAGAGCGAGCGCCGTCAGCGCGAGTTCGCCGAGCGCACCCAGCTGTTCCAGGAAGCCCTGGACGTGGACGAGGTCATCGCCCAGCTGCTGGTCACCGAGGGCTTCGCCAGCGTCGAGGACGTGGCCTATGTCGAGGCGGACGAGATCTCGTCCATCGAAGGCTTCGGCGAGGACACCGCCGAGGAACTGCAGGCCCGGGCCCGCGACTTCCTGGAGCGGGAAGCCGCCGAGCTGGACGAAAAGCGCAAGGCCCTGGGGGTCGAGGACGGCCTGCTGGAAATCGAGGGCGTGACCCTGCCGGTGGCCGTGGCCCTGGGCGAGGCCGAAGTGAAGTCGGTGGAAGACCTGGCTGGCCTGGTGCCCGACGATCTGCGCGGTTGGTTCGAGGTCAAGGACGGCGAGCGGGTGCGTCAGCGCGGCGCCCTGGAAAGCCTGAACTTCACCCCCGAGGCGGCCGAGGCCCTGATCATGCGCGCCCGCGTGGCCATGGGCTGGGTCGAGGCGCCGCCGGAACCCGAGGAGGTCGAGGCCGAACCGGAAGTCCTGAGCGAGGTCGACGCCGTGTTCGGCCATGAGCCCGCCCAGGCCGCCCCCGAAGAAGAAGCCTGATCCAATTCCGGGCGCGAACTTCGCGCCCGGATACGGCCCTTGATCCCCAACCTCTGACCATGGAGATCGCGACGAGCGAGCCCGACACCCTTCCTCAGCCGGCCACCCTGGCGGAGACTTCGCGTCAACGCCGCGATCTGGTCTCCGGTCAGGTGATGGAGGAGGCGCGCTTGGTTCGCTTCGTGGCGGGCCCCGATGGCGTTGTCTTTCCCGACGTGGCGCGCAAACTGCCGGGGCGTGGCCTTTGGGTCGCCGCCGACCGCGCCTCGGTGGACACCGCCGTGCGCAAGGGCGGCTTCTCCCGGGCCGCCAAGACGCGGCTGAACGCCCCGGCGGATCTGGCCGATCAGGTGGAGGCGCTGCTGCGGGCGCGAATTCTCAATAGCCTGGGTCTTGCGCGGCGCTCCGGCGCGCTTATTTCGGGATTCGAAGGGGTTTCCACAGCCATAGCGACGGGCAAGGCCGTTTGGCTGATCGAGGCCTCCGATGGGGCTGAAGACGGTCGCCGCAAGCTGCGGCAGGTCGCCCGCAGGCTTCCAGTACCCCCCAGAATGCTCGGGGTCTTCAATTCGGAAGAATTGAGTTTGGCCTTGGGCCTGGGAAATGTGATACACCTCGCCTTCCTTGCGGGACGAAGCGCAAAGAGCTGGGCGGAAGACGTCGAGCGACTTTCTGGTTTTCGTCCGCTCCTTCCTGAGAGTTGGCGCGAGGAGCCTTGAGAACGGGCCAGGCGCTGATACCGCCGACGGCCCGTTCGCCTATGGATATGCAACGGTAGGGACAAGCCGGCTCCTTCTGAGTCCGGCTGGTCAGTAAAGCGAGCGGATGAGCGACGCGAACGACGACGAAAATGGCCGCAACGCCGGTGGGCGCGCGCCCCTAACCCTGAAACCCAGGGCGGGCGCCGTCAGTGCTGGCACGGTCAAGCAAAGCTTCAGCCACGGTCGATCCAAGACCGTGGTGGTCGAGACCAAGCGCCGCCGGGTTGATGGACCGGGCGGCGGCGGCAATCTCGCGGCTCCCTCCGCGGCTGAAAAGCGCCCGACCGAGAACAAGCCGCGCGACGCGCAGGCTCCCCGTCCCTCGGGCGGCGCGCCGATCAATCCCAATCTGAACCTCTCGGCTGAAGAGCTGCGGGCCCGCCAGCGCGTGCTGGAGGCCGCGCGGGTCGAGCAGGAGCGCCGCGAGGCCGCTCGCGCCGCCGAGGAAGACGCGCGCCGCCGTGAGG
>JARLIP010000200.1 GCA_031291685.1 Caulobacteraceae bacterium
GGACCTCCGTCCACGATCCGCGCGGACAGGAAATTGCGCCGCAACAGGCCCACATAGGAGCTCTGCCGCCGATTCACGCCCCCCTTGCGCCCGAGTTCCGTGGCGCCGCATGGATAGGCGTAAAGCCTGGGCTGGGGCGTCTGAAAATGGGCGTCGAGGAAGCTCTCCATCGGCTTGAGCTGCTTCTTCGAAAAGCTTGCGGGGGTGTAGGGACGAAGCTCGCAGGGGTGGGTCATCGTATGATCGCCGATCTCGTGACCGCGACGCTCCAGCGCCACCCAATCGTCCAGTCGGGCTTCCATGTTTTCTTCCGTCAGGAAGAAGGTGCCGCGAAAGCCGTGCGCCTCGAGTTGGCCAGCCCCGATATCCAGCTGCCCATTCAGCCCGTCATCATAGGTCAGGCTGACAGCCGCCTGCCGCCCATTGGGCCATGGCCATGGCTTGCGCGCCTGGGCGACCTGGGGCGCCACCAACGCCAGGGACAGGGCGCCGAGATTCAATCCCAGGACTCGTCGATTGATCATGCGGTGGAGTCTCCCGACAGGACGCCGCGCCGACGTCATTTCCCCGTCACAGCGTCAGATGAAGTTGGGGCGAACAAGGGACTCGGTCCCGTTCCCCATGGTCATCGAACTAAGTGGGATTCTGATCAAGTCTGGCGCGCCTTATGTCCACAGCCTTTGGGGGAAGCGTGTTCTTTAGGACACCACAACATGGTATTTGGCCGCCAGGGTTCGTGCCGTGTGGGTCTGGCGCTGAATTCGGCCCTTCAAGCTGAACCGAACCTGACTAGGCCCGTTCCATTCCCATTCATCCCCCAGGGGGCAATCAGGACGGCGAGGATCGCACCGATGGTCGGTGACAATCGCGGTCTCAAGGATAAATGCGCATGAAACGCTCCACCCTCATGAACCGCGCGGCCCTGGCGGCGTTGCTCAGCGCGGGACTGACCCTCGCGGCCTGCGGCCAGAACGCAAACAACCAGGCGTCCTCGGCGCCCGCGCCGGAAGCGGCCCTGCCCTTGACCACGGCGGCGCCCCCGCCAATGGTCGCCGCCCCGCCCGCCGCTCAGCTGCCCGCCGCGCCCCGGGCGCGTGTGGGTCGCGTCAGCAATCCCCGGGACAGCTACGCCTATGCGGATCGCGCCAATTCCATGAGCTATGGTTTCGGCGACGCTCCGCCGGACTACACCTTCGACTATGACGGCGCCCGTCCGTGGGTCTGGCGCAGCGACGATAACGCCATGCGCGTCGTCGAGCCCCTCGATAACGGCCAGCGCTACTACTACTACCAGTCGGGTTCCGAATATCCCTATCTGGTCCGCGACCCGGACTACACCTACGGCTACGATAACGGGGTCCTGGTGGTGGTCTATGATCGCTCTGGCCGGGTGATGCCGCCGGACTATATCGACCGTCGCGCGGACATGGCTGGCCGCTATCTCGCCCGGGCCCGGGAACTCTACTACGCCTCGCAGCGCAACCAGCGTGAAGCCGTGGCCGCCGCCAATTGGGCGGCTCGCCGGGCTGAACTGGCCGCCGAGCGCGCTCAATGGGCCCAGCAACAGAACGCCTATGACGACTGGCGCGCCTATCACCAGGCTCACGATGACGATGAGCGGGCCCATTGGGATCAGGAGCGCTATCGCCGTCAGGCCGAGGCCGCCCGCGTCGCCGAGATGCTGAACGACCGCGCCACGGCTCAGCGTGACTGGCAGGCCTCGCAACAGGCCCAGTCTGACGCCCGCGCCCGCGGCCAGAACGTGGGCCCGCGCAATACCGGGATCGGAGGCATTTTCGCGCCCTTCCAGGGGCGTGGTCCGGATCGAGGACCGGGTCCGGGGAACGTTTCGCCTCCGTCTGGTGGTCCCGGGATGAATCCCAACGGCTACCCGAACGGCGGCGCCCGCCCTGGGGAAGGTCGCCCTGGGGAATTCAGGCCTGTTGGCCCTGGCGCTCCGACCCCGACTGGTCAGCCCAATCAGCCCAACAATTTCACCGGGCCTGGCAATCAGGGGGCAATGGAAGCTCAGCGGCAAGCCGAGGCTCAACGCCAGGCGGCGCAACAACAAGCGGCGCAACAACAAGCGGCTCGTGAACAGGCCGCTCAGCGCGACACGGCGCAGCGTCAAGCCCAAGCTCAAGCTCAAGCCCAGGCCCGCCAACAGGCGGAGCAGGCTGGAGCCCAGCAGCAGCCCGCCCAACGGGAGGCCGCGCGCCGTCAGGCCGAGGCCGCCGCGCAGGCCCATCAGCAGACTATCCAGCAGCAACTGCTTCAGCAGCAGGCCGCGCAGCGCGACGCCGTGGCGCGCCGCCAATCCGAAGCCGCCGCTCAGGCCCAGGCGCGTCAGCAGGCTGCTCAGCAACAGGCTCTGCAACAACAGGCGGCCCAGCGCGACGCGGCCCGCCGCCAGGCCGAAGCCGCCGCTCAGGCTGGGCGCCAAGCCACGGCCCGCGATGTAGCGCTGCAGCAGGAAAATGCTCGCCGTCTAGCCGATGTGCAGGCCCGCCAACAGGTGGAAGCCGCGGCCCGACAGCGAGCCCAAGTCCAAGCAGCCCAGGCTCAAGCCCAGGCCCAACAGGCTCAGGCCAGGGTCGTCGAGGCTCAGAGAGCCGCGGAACTGAAGGCCAAGGCTCCGCCGCCCAAGCCCCCTGAAGCCAAGCCCCCTGAAGCAAAGCCCCAAAACGGCCGGCGCCAGGACCGTCAGGAAGGCGACACCCGCTCGCCCGGCGCCTGATCAGGAGATCGCGCGGCGTGGCCCCGCGAAACCTGAAGGTGACATATAGGAACTTTCCTTGACCTTTCGGCGAATCCTTGGCTACATATGGGCACGGTCGAGAACTGCGGAGACAGAGGGCGCTGAGCCCGCCGCCGGTTCCAGACACCCAGGCCGGTTCCCATAGTTTAGCCGCGGGCGGCGATCCCATGACAACCAAATCTGCTCCGGCCAAGAGCCGGGGCGCCAAGAAGCTCGTCGATGACGACGAACTCCGCTCGAAACTCCGCCGCTATGGATCGGCGATGCTCACCGAAGAGGAGTGCGCCGCAGGCCTCGGGCAGGATGTGGAGAGGTTGAAAACCTTCCTCAACAAAACCGCTCAGGCGCGGGAATGCTACGAAGCCGCGCGGATGGACAGCCTCGTCAGTCTGCGTGAGGCGCAATTCAAACACGCCCAGACCAACGCCAGCATGGCGATGTTCCTGGAGCGTACCTATCTGGCGCAAACCGAGCAGAGGCAGGGCGAAGATGGCGAAACCTTCGACCTCTCCGGCGCCGGACGGCGCCTCCGGGATAAGGTCGCTGCCGTCGCAGCCGCGCCAGCGGCGCCGGGCGATCGCGAAAGCGATTGAGGGACTGGACGACGCCGCCGCCCTGGTTCTCGAATACGATTGGCCCTTCTGGGCGCGGGAGGCCCAGCTGCCCCCCGCCGGGGACTGGCGCTATTGGCTGATTCTCGCGGGGCGGGGCTTTGGCAAGACCCGGGCGGGGGCGGAGTGGGTGAGGGCGCAGGTCGCCCTCGGCCGTCAGCGCATCGCCCTGGTGGGACCCACCAGCGCCGACGTCCGTGATGTGATGATCGAGGGCCAGTCCGGCCTGATGAACATCTGTCCGCCCTGGGATCGGCCGGTGTTCCAGCCTTCCAAGCGGCGTCTGGTCTGGCCTAACGGCGCCCGGGCCTTCTGCTATTCCGCCGAGGAGCCGGAACGCCTGCGGGGACCGCAGCACGATGCGGCCTGGGCCGACGAACTGGCGGCCTGGAGCCGTCCCCAGGCGGTCTGGGACCAATTACAACTCGGCCTTCGCGTGGGAGATGATCCCCGCGCCGCCATCACCACCACGCCCAAACCCCTGGCCCTGATCCGTGGCCTGACAGAGGATCCAGATTGCAAGGTCACCCGCGGCTCCACCTACGACAACCGCTCCAACCTTGCTCCGGCCTTCATCACCCGCATCATTCGTCGCTATGAGGGCACCCGCCTGGGGCGTCAGGAACTGAACGCCGAGCTGTTGACCGACGCGCCCGGCGCGCTTTGGACCTTCGACACCCTGTTGGCCTGCCGCGTCCCCAACGCTCCGGATCTGCAAAGGGTGGTGGTGGCGGTGGATCCCTCGGGGTCCAGCGGGACGGACGAGGGCGACGCCCAGGGGATCATCGTCGCGGGGCGCGGCGTCGATGGGCGGGGCTATGTGCTGGCGGACCGCACCTGCAGGCTATCCCCTGAGGGCTGGGGACGCCGCGCCGTCGAGGCCTTTGACGCCTTCGCCGCCGACCGCATCGTGGCGGAAAAGAACTTCGGCGGCGACATGGTCCGCTTCACGCTCCAGGCCGTTCGCTCAACGGTCCCTGTCACCTTGGTGACAGCGTCGCGGGGCAAGGTGGTTCGCGCGGAGCCGGTTTCGGCCCTCTACGAACAGGGCCGGATCAGCCACGTGGTCAGCGGCGACGATCATCCCCTCGCTGAGCTGGAGGACGAGATGCGCCAGGCCACGGCCAGCGGCTATCTGGGCGCCCGTTCGCCCAATCGGTTGGACGCCTTGGTCTGGGCCCTGACGGATCTGTTCCTGACCCCGGACGTCCCCGGCTCGGCTTTTCTCGAGCTGGCTCGGCGGGACATGCTCGACGGCATTGTCTAGGCCGGTGCGCGATACCTTCCCGCCGCCAGGGCGGGAAGGCCTTCGCCGTTCTTTGTCCTAGGCGCCCTTGGCGGCCTTGGCGCGCTCGATGCCTTCCAGCACCAACTGGTGGGCCTCGGCGGCGTCTCCCCAGCGCACGATCTTGACCCATTTGCCGGGCTCCAGATCCTTGTAGTGCGAGAAGAAGTGTTCGATCTGGTCCAGGGTGATCTTGGGCAGATCGGTGTGGTTGATCACGCCCTCATAGCGCTTGGTCAGCTTGGCCGAGGGCACGGCGAGCAGCTTCTCGTCGCCGCCGGCCTCGTCTTCCATCAACAGTACGCCGACGATCCGGCAGCTGATGATCGCGCCGGGCACGATCGCCCGGGTGTTAGCCACGATCACGTCGCAGGGATCACCGTCGCCGGACAGGGTGTGGGGGATGAACCCATAGTTCCCGGGATAGCGCATGGAGGTATAGAGGAACCGGTCGACCACCAGGGCGCCGGAGGCCTTGTCCATCTCGTACTTGATCGGCTCGCCGCCGATGGGAACTTCGATCACCACGTTCACGTCGAACGGAGGATTGGCGCCAATGGATACGGCGTCGATGCGCATTTTAGACTCCGGGGAGGGAGGAAGATTTTCCCGCCTCTCTTGGCGCAGCGCGCCGGCTTAGGCAATCGGGTATTGCCGAGAAAAATCCCGGAGAGCGTTCATCTGCGTGCGCCGTGCGCCCGACCGCCCAGCCTGCGCGCCTTAAGAGACGCGCATTGGTTAAGTAATGTGGTCGGATTGCAATCGGTAATTCTGTGGATGAATTCGCGTTGCGTACGACTGATATTCAGTCCCTATCCGGCCAAAATTCTCTGTATCGCGGATTGCTGTAAACAGGCTGTGCTTTGCCGCTAGCTTGCGTTGAGGCCGCGTCGCCTATGCTTGGCATCGGCGACGCGGTTCGCGTCATGGGGGAAAAGCCGATTTTGCGGTCCGCGCGCCTGGGCCGTCCCGAGCGGCGCGCGGACCTGTCGTGGCGAATAGGCCTATTGCGGAAGGCCCAGACCGACGCCGGTTCTTGAGCCGAGAACAGCCAGGGCCGGGCTGGCGGCGGACTTGTCGAAGGCTTCAAGGATGCGGTTGAAACGCATCTCCACCGCCGGCTTGAATTCCGAGTGGGTGAAGACATAGAGGTCGTTGTCACGGATAGCTTCGATCACGCGGTTGGCCACGGGTTCAACCGGGATGCCGTTGGTGACGGCTTCGGTGGCGCCGGAGATGTCTGGGCCTCCGGCCTGATCCTCGCCATAGGCCGCCGGACGGTTGCGGCGGCTTTCGTGGATGCGGGTCTGGACGAAGCCCGGGCAGAGAATCGACACCCCGATGTTCTTGGGCGCCAACTGGACGGCCCAGCCTTCGCTCATCGCCACGACGGCGAACTTGGTGGCGCAATAGGGCTCCATCCCCGGGGGGCTGACCATGCCGGCCATTGAGGCGGTGTTGATGAAGTGGCCGCCCTCGCCATGGCTTTCGATCAGGGGGGTGAACACCTCCACGCCATAGACGACGCCCTTCAGATTGACGTCGATCACCCAATCCCAGTCTCGTTCGGCCACCTGGCCGATGGGGCCGCCGGCGCCGACGCCCGCGTTGTTGCAGACCACATGGACCTTGCCGAACTTGGCGATGGTCTCCAGGGCCGCCGAGCGTAGGGAATTGCGGCTGGTGACGTCGGCTACCACGCCCTCGGCCCGGACTTGCTTGGAACGCAGCAATTCGACCGCTGACTGCAGGGCGTCGGCTTCGATATCGGCGAGCATGACGTTCATGCCCTCGCGACCCATGGCCTCGGCCATGGCCAGGCCGATGCCGCTGGCGCCGCCGGTGATGAAGGCGGTCTTGCCTTTCAGATCCTGCATACTCGTCTCCCTGGAACTTCGGCTGACGCCGTTATGGGCGCAGCCATAAAGCAAGCCCGGCCCCGGTGGAAAGCGCGTTTCGCGCCCCGGCGCCGCTCACACCCCATCTGAGCCGTCCATACCGAGGAGTCGGATCATGCCCCCAACCGGCGGAACGCGTCTGTCCCTCAGCCATCGGGTGGCCGCCGCCCACCTGGCCGGCGATTTCCAGGCCGGCTGGGCCGTGTTCGGCCCGGGTCAGCCCATCGCCCCCATGGGTGATCAGGCGCCCCGGGTCTGGGACTATCCGGTCGCCATCAACAGCGTGGTGCGGCCCCGGGCCTATGAGCCTTTCGGCTTTCCCGAGCTGCGCGCCTTCGCCAATGTCGAACTGGTCCGCCTGGCCATCGAAACCCGCAAGGACCAGATCGAGGGCCTCGACTGGCGTATCAAGCCCCGGGACGGAACCGCGCCCGACCCCGACCAACTCACCCAGGTCAGCCGGTTCTGGCGCAAACCCGACGGCGCCACCGACTTCGCCACTTGGCTGAGGCTGTTGATTGAAGACCTCCTGGTGCTGGACGCCCCCAGCCTGGAGCGCCGCTTCGATCTGGCGGGGCGGCTGATCGGCCTCGACGTCATTCCCGGCGACACCATCCATCCCCTGATCGACGACACCGGCCGTCGTCCCCGCGGCCCCGGCGCCATCGCCTACCAACAGGTGATCAAGGGCGTGGCCTGGGCCGATCTCACCGACGCGGACCTGATCTACGCCCCGCGCAATCCCCGGCCGAACCATAATTACGGCCTTTCGCCGGTCGAGCAGATCATCGTCACCATCAACACCGTCATCCGCCGTCAAGCGGCGCAGCTGGCCTATTTTACCGAGGGCAACCTGCCGGCGGGCCTGCTAAATGGCCCCGAGGGGTGGAACCCGGACCAGATCCGCGACATGCAGATGTGGCTGGACGCCCGCCTGTCCGGCCAGGTCGGAGAGCAGGCCAAGCTGCTGTGGGTGCCCAGCGGCACCCGCTACCAGGCCTTCAAGGATAGCCCCCTCAAGGATGATTTCGACGAATGGCTGGCCCGCCTGGTGGCCTACGCCTTCAGCCTGCCGCCCACGCCCTTCGTGCGCCAGATGAACAAGTCCACCGCCGGCGAGGATCAGAGCCGGGGCTTGCAGGAGGGGCTGGAGCCCCTCAAGCGTTGGGCCAAGCGGCTGATCAATGGCGTGATCCACAATGATCTGGGCGCTCCCGACCTGGAGTTCTGCTGGAACGACGGCGCGGTGATCGATCCGCTGGTCCAGGCCCGGATCGATGATATCGCCATCCGCAACGGTTCGCTCTCCGTGACGGAGGTTCGCGCCCGTTTGGGGCTGGGGCCCTTGCCACCTTCCGACAAGACTCCGTCCCAGGCGGCGCAAACGCCATCTGATCCGTCAGGGCAGGCCTAGGGCTTCAGCTTCGGCGGCAACGCCTTGGCCTCGGCGTCGGTCAGGGGCGTGATGTTGCTGACGATGCAGGCGTTGCGGAACCCGTGGCTGTCGGCGACCTTCACATCCAGATCGATGGCCGAGCAGACGCTGTCCGTGACGCTCTTGGTCACCAGATGGGCGTCGGCGTCGTTCAGCCCGTAACAGGCGTCGGAAAAGTCCACGCGATAGACCCGGTTCACGCCCACCCGGATGTACATCGACTTGCTGTCCGGCGTGGCCCGCCAGCCGTTCCAGTCGTGACTGTAGAAGCATTGGGCGAGGGGCTTGGCCGCCGGCTTGGCGTCGGTTTTTGGGCCCGGCGCGGGATCTGCGCTGGCCATTGCGCCAACCGTGGCGGCCGCGAGGCCCGCCGCCGCCGCGATCATCATCCGGTTCAGCATCGTCATGTCTCCCCACGCCACCTGTTTGGCCCTCAAGGCTGCGCTGAACCCATGGCGCGATTGTGGCGCCATGAGTGCGGAGCTGAACCAATTCCACCTTCGAAACCATGGTCCAGGGAACCTAACTCAGCATGAGACTCTATGGCGAAATCACCAAGCTCGAGCCCCAGGACGACGGCACCTTGAAGGTGCTCGGCGTCGCTTCCAGCGGCGCTCTGGATCAGGCCGAGGAACGGGTGTCGCCCACGGCGATGAAGGCGGCCCTGCCGGACTATATGCGCTTTGGCGCCCTGCGGGAGATGCACGGCCTCTCCGCCGCCGGCGCCACCCTCAGCGCCGATGTCGATCCCGACGGCGTGACCCGGATCGAGGCCCACGTGGTCGATCCCGTGGCGGTCAAGAAGGTGCGCCTGGGGGTCTATAAGGGCTTTTCCATCGGCGGCCAGGTGCTGGAGCGCGACCCCGCCGACCGCCGGGTGATCACCGCCCTGCGCCTGGACGAGATCTCCCTGGTCGATCGCCCCTGCAATCCCGAAGCGGTGATCCAGATGTGGAAGGCCGCGGCCCGCCCCGACCATCCCGCGCCCACCAACGCGCAGGTGATCGCCAAGGCCATCGAACTGGCCGCCGCCGCCGGCAAGCGAGGCCGGCTT
The DNA here is from genome assembly GCA_031291685.1 of Caulobacteraceae bacterium. Classification (GTDB taxonomy): domain Bacteria; phylum Pseudomonadota; class Alphaproteobacteria; order Caulobacterales; family Caulobacteraceae; genus Poindextera. Next base: position 9,042 of record JARLIP010000200.1, read on the forward strand.
ACTGAATATGTGGTCAAGGCCCGGGAGGCGCTCATGCATCAGACTCACCAATCCGGCCCCGCCCAGGCTGACCCTTCCGTGGAGGTCACCGCCAAGATCGGCGCCCGCAATTCCCAGGACGATCTGGCCCGCATCCAGGCCGCCCACGACGAACTCGTGGCCCTGGGCGCTCAATGCGGCGGCGGGGCAGGGGCCGGTGTCGATACCTGCGCCACCGACCCCGACGGTGACGGGCCCGATCCAGACGCTGACGGGGATATCGACAAGGCCTTCGCCATCCCCGGCCCGCAGGCCCCGCGTTCAATCGGCGCCGACCCCGCCCTCGAAAGCCTGCGTCGTACGGTCGAGCAGCTGAAGGTGCGGGTGGAGGCCCTCGGCGCCCAGGCCCGTCCGCCCCGCGCCGCCGCTGGCTGGGCCCGGCCGATCTCCAAGGTCGAGGACGGCGATCCCAGCGCCGTCACCCCCGAGGCCCTCGCCAAATATATCGAGGCCCTGAGCCCGGAGGACCGCGGCCAGCTTGAACTGCGGGCCGCCCTCAGCCGACCGATCCCCCTGCACGGCCGCTGATCGTCAGTCGCCCGACCAACCCTCCGGCGCTGCGTCGCGCCGTCCCTGACCCCCGAAACGGAGGCTCAACATGAACGCTATCGTCAATCCCGACGACATCCGCAAGGCTGTCGCCAACTCCCTGTCCACCCCGTCGGAAGACATCGCCCGGCACGTCCTGGCCATGGCCGGCGCCAATCCCAGCCAGATCGAAAAGTCCATCACCACCGGCACGGGTCTGGTCGCCTATGACCTCCAGGCCCCGGCCAAAAACCTCTATCCGGTCAACACGCCCCTGATCAAAAGCCTGCCCCGGGTGGGCGGCGTGGGCACCGCCACCAACTGGAAAGCGGTCACCGGCCTCTCGGGTTCCGGCTTCGACGCCACCGGCTGGGTGCCGGAGGGCCAGCGCGCTGGCCAGATGAGCTATTCCACCTCCAGCCGCTCGGCCGCCTACGCGACTATCGGCGAGGAGGATCAGGCCACCTGGGAAGCGATCAGCGCCGGCCGCACCTTCGAGGACGTCCAGGCGACCATGACCACCCGCCTGCTGCAAAAGATGATGCTGAAGGAGGAGATGGCGGTCCTGGCTGGCAACGCCAGCTTGCAACTGGGAACCCCCTCGGCCCCGACCCTGGCCGCCGCCGGCTCCGGCGCCACCCTGCCGGCCCTGACCTATTCGGTGATCGTGGTCGCCCTGACCCTGGAGGGCTATCGCAACTCGTCCCTGGCCAATGGCGTCGCCACCACCAAGACCGTCACCGGCGCCGACGGCAAGACCTTCACCATCAATGGCGGCTCCTCGGCCAAGTCGTCCAACACCACCCAGGCCGTCACCCTGGGCCAGACCCTGTCGGCGACCGCCACCGCGATCCTGGGCGCCGTCGCCTATGCCTGGTTCGTCGGGGCCGCGGGCTCGGAGACCCTCCAGGCCATCACCACCCTCAACAGCGCCACCTTCAACGCGGCCCCGACCGCCGGACGCCAGGCGGCCACGGCGATCAGCGCCGACTCGTCCACCAACGCCACCGGTTTCGACGGTCTCCTGACCACCGCGCTCAAGGCCGGCAGCGGCGCCTATGTGAACAGTCTCGCCACCGGGGTTGCGGGAACTGGCACCACCCTGACCTCCTCTGGCCACGGTTCGGTCAATGAGATCGACACCATGCTGCAGTCCCTCTGGGACAGCTATCAGGTCTCGCCCTCGGTGCTCTGGGTCAACAGCCAGCAGCTGAAGGACATCGCCACCAAGGTGCTGACCAGCGCCTCGGCGCCCCTGCTGCAATACTTCCAGAGCCCCGCGGACGGCGAGGCGCGCCTCACCGCCGGCGCGGCCATCGACTTCTATTTCAACCCGTTCCTCAACGGCGGCATGCGTATCCCGATCCGCATCCATCCCCTGGTCCCGCCCGGAACCATCCTCGGCTACGCCGCGGACCTGCCGCTGCAGTACCAGTCCAACGAAGTGCCCAACGTCGCCGAGGTGCGGGTGCGGCGGGACTACTACCAGGTCGATTGGCCGGTCACGACCCGCTCCCAGATGGTCGGGGTCTATGCCGAGGAAACCCTCGCCGTCTACGCGCCCTTCGCCATGGCCGCGATCACCAACATCGCCGCCGGCTAAGGCCGCCTCACCGAACCCAGCCAGGCCCAACGACAATTTGAACGGAGCTCCACATGGATCTGACCGATCTCGACACCGTCAAGGCCTGGCTGGGACTGCCCGGCGCCCCCGGCGCCGGCGACGCCCTGATCACCCAGCTGATCGGGGCGGTTTCGGCCTTCATCGAGGACTATCTCAGCCGCACCCTCGCCATTACGGCTTATGTTGAGACCTATGACGGGACCGGCGGGTCCTCGATCCTGCTGCGGCAATACCCGATCACGGCGGTTCAGTCGGTGACATTCCGTGGACGGACGATATCCGTCCTTGCCGATCCAGCGACGGGCCGCAATGGCCTGACCTTCAATGGCCGTCGCCTCACCCTGGTCGGCGATCGTTTCCCGAAGGACGCGCCGGTGCTGGTCTCCTATACCGCCGGCTACGTTACGCCGCCTCCCGCCGTGGCCCAGGCCGCCGTCGAAATCGTCGGCGAGGCCTTTCGCCGTCGGGACCGCATCGGCCAGAGCTCCAAGTCCCTGGGGGGACAGGAAACCGTCTCCTTCCAGACCGGCGACATGAACGCCGCGGCCAAGGCCATGCTCGCGTCCTACCAGTCGGTCGTCCCGGTCTAGGCGTCCATGTTCAGCGTTGAACTAACCGGCGCCGCCGAACTCACCCGCCGGCTCGAGGCACTGCCGGCGGCCATCCAGTCCGCCCTGGCGGCCAAGGCGGCGTCCCTGGCTGAGCAGCTCAAGGATCATGTGGTCCAGGACAAGCTGTCTGGTCAGGTGCTCAAGGCCCGCACGGGGGCTCTGCGCGGCGCGATCAAGGCGGAGGTCCTGGCCGACAGCGATCCCATCGTGGTCCGCATCTTCCTGTCCAGCGACATCAAATACGCCGCGATCCAGGAATTTGGCGGCCACACCGCTCCCCACGAGATCCGCCCGGACAAGGCCAAGGCCCTGGCCTTCCTGAGCGGTGGACGGCTGGTCTTCGCGCGGGTGGTTCATCATCCGGGGTCCGCCATTCCGGAGCGGTCCTACCTGCGCTCCAGCCTCGCCGACATGGCCGGCCAGATCATCACCGAAATGAAGGCGGCCCTGGTCGCCGCCTTGAAAACCTGATCACCACAGGGGAGGGGACATGGCCACCCGCGAGGATATCTTCACCGCCCTGTTCGCCCTGAGCGCCTCGGCCTCATGGTCGACCCAGCCCTCGGGCTTTGCCTATCGCTCGCGCCGGGTGAAGCTGTGGGGCGACCTTCCAGCCCAGCCGGCTCTATGCCAGGCCGAGCACGACGAGACCGTCAGCGAAGTCACCCGTCTTCCGTCCAGGACCACCCTGGCGGCCAGTTGGCTGATCTATCACGACGTGGGCAAGGACCCGGATGCCGTTCCCGCCAGCGAGACGAACCTGATCCTGGACGCGGTCCAGTCCCTGTTTCCCACCAATGATCCAGACGCGGTCCAGACCCTGGGCGGTCTGGTCCGTCACTGTTTCATCTCCGGCAAGATCTTCAAGGACCCGGGCGACCTCGACGGCCAGGGCCTGATCATCGTGCCGATCACCATCCTCGTCCCCTAAAGTCAGGAGGCCGCCATGGCCGATGAACTCACCGGCCCGGCCATCGCCGCGCCGGCGCCCGAACCCACGCCCGCCGCCCAGCCGGACCTCGAACAGAGGATCGCGGCGGCCATCCGCGCCTGGCGCGACGACCTCATCGCCGGCGGCCCTATCGCCAGGACCACCGAGTGCTGGAACCACCTCGAGGCGGCCTTGGCCCACCTCGCCAAATCCATTTTGAAGGAGATCTGAGATGGTCCAATCCGTCTTCGGCGCGGGATATCTGTTCGCCATCCCCTCGGGCGCCAACCCCACCCCGGTCATGTTCGGCGCCGTGCAGGACACCACCGTGGACTTCAGCTTCGACCTGAAACAGCTCTACGGCCAGGGCCAGTTCGCCCTGGAACAGGCCCGGGGCAAGGCCAAGGTCGAGATCAAGGCCTCCGTCGGCCGCTTCGATCCCAACCTGTTCAACCAGGTCTATTTCGGCCAGAGCGTGGCCGCGGGGGAGTTGCTCAACTCCGTGTCCGAGGTCGGGACCATTCCGTCCACGCCCTTCACCCTGACCGCCGCCAATGGCGCCACCTTCAAGACCGACCTTGGGGTCTATAACACCATCACCGGCAAGTGGCTGACACGGGTCTCCAGCGCCCCGGCCACCGGCCAGTACTCCCTCAGCGCCGCCACGGGGGTCTATACCTTCGCGGCCGCCGACACCGGCGCCGTGGTCAAGCTGTTCTACACCTACGCCTCGACCACCACCGGCTCGACCATCACCGGAATCAATCCGGTCATGGGCTCGGGTCCGATCTTCACCCTGCAGCTGGTCAACAGCTTCCGGGGCAAGTCGATCGCCCTGAACTTCCCGGCGGTGCAGTCGTCCAAGCTCGGCCTGCCGATGAAGCCGGACGACTTCACCCTGCCGTCCCTCGACATGTCGGCCCAGGACGACGGGACCGGCAATGTCTTCTCCTGGACCCTGACTGGCTGAGGATAGATCCCATGGCTCAAGTGATCATTGGCGGGGCGCCCATTGCGGTGACCCTACCCAACTTCAAGGCCCTCAAGGCGGCGTGGCGCTATATCGCCGCCGCCCAGGGCGAAAGCGATCCCATGGCCGGGGTCGACGCCATCCTGGGGGTGATCTCGGTCGGCGCCCTGGGACAGGGCCTCACCGTCGAGGCCCTGGAGGAGCGGCTGACCCCGGCCGAGATGGTCGGGCTGCGCCCCTTCATGAATGACCTGATGGTCGAGATCGGCCTGGCCCCGACCCCGGGGGAGACCGCGCCGGCGGAGGTGACGGCGAGCCCTTCGACGGCGACTTCGACGCTCTCATCGCCGAGCTCGTCGCCGCCGGATGCAGCGGCGGCGACTGGGACGACGTAGAGGCCCGCTGGAACCTGGTCCGCTATGGCGCCATGCAACGGCATTGGGTGAGGTATGGGCCGCCGGTCTATATAGCGGCGGCCCTGTATCTCGGCCTCAGCAAGCCCGAAAGGAGGGCCAGGGATCAGGTGAGCGACCCCGCCGATCTGGCCCTCTATCTGGAATCCCTGCCCGGCGTATCGGGGCGGCGGGACATGGCTTAGGTTTGACTTCAGAGAAGCTTGGCTTTTTGGGCTTCAAACTCTTCGTCGCTAATCGCCCCAGCTTGTTTCAGCTCCCAAAGCTTGTGCAACTTGTCTGTATTGACGCCGGTGGTGTCAGTCACAACGGGCGCGGCTGGGGGCGTGAAATTCGCCCCCAAGGGCTGCCTCATTAGGTCGGCGCGCAGATCTTCACGCTTCTTCTTGATCATGCCCGGGATCAAGAAAGCGTCGATTAGCAACCAGACGAAGCCGAAAAGAAGAAAATAGCTCACGATCTGGAAGATCGCCGACCCCGGTCGGCCAAGATAGAAGCGATGGGCGCTGAAGAGGCCTAAAAAGCCCCACAGAAGGTAGGCAATAAGGATATTCGGCCCTTCATTCTGGACACGTTGCTCGATAAGCTGAAGTTCTGCGGTTGTGTAACTCATTATCAGTTCCGGTAAGTTAAGTGAGGATGGCGGTGGGGATGGGGAAATGAGGCCAAAATCAATTGGCCTTTAGCAGTTTGGCCTTTTCGGCTTCGAATTCGGATTCAGTTATTGCTCCGGATTCTTTAAGATCCCAGAATTCTTTCAACTGGTCCGTTTCATCATGTGAATCCTTGGATCCGGATTTTTGGTCATGAAGTGCGATTAGCAAGAGGCCGTGAATTTGATCCGCTTGCTGCGCCATGGATACGAAATCAGAATTGCGTGGATCGACGCCGGTTTCATTGTCGGAATAAAAAAATTGAACTTCAGTTGTTGGATTTTCATTGTCATCAATTGTTACTATCAACGATAGTTGGCGAATGGTATTGATAGATGTTGTTGGTGATTGAATGGCATTAAGTAATGAAAGTTCTCTCGTGTATTGCATGTTCATAAGGAAGGGGGGCGTGTAGGTCTGGTCATGTTTCGTGACCGTTGCATTGTCAGCCTTGGCTTCGACGGCGACTACGTCCGAGAAGGGGTGCTCTCTTACTGCGGTCAGGTCTCCGATCGCCAGACGCTTCTTCATGGTGTTTAAGGCGATGAAGTTGGAATCATAGGGCGATAAAAAGCTGGTCCATTCGGTATAGCGGTCCAGTAACGCCTTGCGCCGAGCCATTTCCGCTTGATCGACGGCAAAAACGTCATCCGCGCGTTTGCGGCGGTTCGTTCTCGCTCGGATCATTAGGAAGGCGACCACGCCTATAATGCCGAGCGGGATCATCAGCATGCTGATTAAGGTTCCAATCCCCAGCAGTAAGTGGCCGACAATGGAAAGCAACGCCGATATAATTTGATACGGACTCATATTCCGAAGCGCCCCCGCCGGAATCCCAACTCATAATTGCCATTTTGTTCACGTTAGGGCCGAGCTTGCAACCCTGCAATTGCAGGTAAGGCGGGCCATCGGCGGGAGGGCTCGCCATGAGCGATAGCGAACTGCAAATCACCTTCGGCGGCGACGCGTCCGGCGCGAAGGACGCGGCCAAGGACGCCACTGCGGCCGTTCAGAGCCTTGAGCCGGCCTTTGAAGGGGTTCGCAAGACCTTGGACGCCTTCAAGACCGCCTTCGAACTGGCGTTCAAGAAACCCAAAACGGACGAGGCCAAGAAGGGCGCCGATGAGATCAAGCAGGCCGCGGACGAGATCCAGAACGCAGCGGCGCAGATCGCCAAGGCGGCGGAGGATATCCGCCAGGGGATCGAGAAGATCGGCAAGGGGTCCGGCGGAGCCAAGAAGGGGTCCGCGGACGTCAAGAAGGGGACGGAGGATATCAAAAAGGAAGCGGGCGACGTCAAGAAAGACGCGTCCGATTCCGTGTCCTCCCTGGCCCTTCTTGGGGGCGGATTCGGTGTGGCGGCCAGCGCGGCCCTGGGAGCTGTAAAGGCGCTGGGCTCGTGGGCGCAGGAGATGGGCAAGAGCGGTCTGGAGACCGAACACCTGTCCCAGAAACTGGGTGTCGGCGCCACCACGGTTCAATCCTATCAGGCCATAGCCGCCCTGATGGGCACGAGCGTCGAAGACGTCGCTGCCAAGGTCAAGGACGGCAGGATCGATGTCGATCAATATAACGGCGTGCTTAGCCAATATGGCATTCGCAATCAGGAGGCCACCGACAAGGGCGCCGCCCTGGGGCATAGCCTCAACGAGAGCCAGGTCGGCATTCAAGGTCTCAACCAGATCATGACAGCGGCCCTCGCGCCGACCTTCAAGGCCGTGGTCGATGACATCAACAAGTTCATCCAGGCCCTGGTGCAGTCCTATCAGCAGGGTGGCGTGGTCAAAGGGGCCATGGACGTCTTCGCCATCGCTTTGAAGGTCGTCGTCGGCGCGGTTGACCTCATCATTACAGCGTTGAAAATATACTATGACCGCATGGTGGGCGTGGGCCAGATCGTTCTGGATATATGCCAAGGCGCCTTTGAGCAGTTTCGCCTGACGGTCATTGATTTGACCCAGAAATTCGAACTTTTGGGCGACGTGATACGGCTTGTTCTGACGGGCCAATTTGACAAGATTTCGCCGACGATCGACGCGTGGCGCGCCAAATCAGCGGCGTTGCAGCGAGAGATGGTCGCCAACGCCCAGCAATCCAATGCGAAGCTGGAGAGCGACAAGAAGCAGATGTACGCCAACATGTTGGCGGACGCCACCGCCTATGTCGGGCGCATGAAGGTGCTGATTTCGGATGAAGGATCGACTTCCGCCCCGTCGAAGGTGAAGCCAAAGCCGAAGGCGGCCCACGGCGGGGCGCACGCGTCCAAGGGGCAAGCCGCCGCCTCCAGTGAGGAGGCCCCCGCGCTGGGAAGCGATTTGCCCAAGGCGACGGATTGGAGCGCCTACATCGCCGACGCCAATGGCGCCGCGGCGAAAGTGATCCAGACGATCCAGGACACGGTAGCCGGCCGACAGAAGGCGACGGAAGAACAGATCGAGGGCGTAAAGCAGGCTGAAAGCCAGGCGGTGATCACCGAGCAGCAAGCCCATGATCAGGTCAATGCTCTGACCCAGGCGCAACAGGCCTTTGAGATTGAGGCGGCGGACAAGGTCCGCGACGCGAAGATCGCCGCCACCAAGGCCGTCCTGTTGGTCGCCAGCAAGGAGTCGGCGGACTACGACGCAGCGCTAAGCCAGTTGGTTACCGCGGCCCAGGAGGCCGAAAACGCCAAGACCGCCGCGGTCAACAGGGGGACCGCAGCTCGCGCCGCCTATGACGCCCGCGCCGCCGCCGCTGACAAGCAGGCGGCCGATGACTACCGGGCGCGCTGGGACAAGGCCATCAACCCCATCGTAGAGACCTTCACCCAAGGTTTGGTCAAGATGGCCCAGGGAACCCAGACCTTCGCCGGCCTGATGAAGAGTATCGGCCAGCAGATCCTGAACAACTTCACGAAGCTGGCCGAGGACATGCTCAAGAAATGGCTGTGGAAGGAGGTCGGTCAGATCCTGGCCAGCAAGTTGGGCATCGCCCAGCGCCAGACGGCCGAGGAGGCCGGACATGCCAAGAGCCTGGCCACGGACGGGGAGGCGACCTTGAAATCCGTCATCAACAGCGCCGTCAAGGCGGCCACCAAGACCTACGCCTATATGATGGAAAACCCGTTCACCGCGCCCCTGGCCCCGGTGGCCGCCGCCGCCGCGTTCGCTGGCGTGACCGCTTTCGAGGGCCTGATCGCCTCCGCCGCCGGCGGCTGGGGCGAGGTGCCAGCGGACGGCATGATGACCGAACTGCACAAGCAGGAAATGGTCCTGCCGGCCCGCCTGGCCAATCCCTTGCGCGACATGCTCACGGGCTATGATGACAGGCGCACGGCCCCCTCGGCGGCTGGGGCGGGCCGGGGCGGGGACACCCACAACCACACCTGGACCGTCAGCGCCCTGGACGCCCGCAACCTCGAGACCTATCTGCGCCGCAACAGCGACGTCCTGGCCAGGGTGTTGACGGAAAAGGTGCGTATGGGCGCGGCGGTGCCGGCATGAGCATCACCCCTATCATCCCGGCCAATTGGCAGTCGTCGTTGCCTCGGGGGAACTGGGTAATCCAGAGTCAAGCCTTCGATCAATCGATCTGGACGAAGACGGGGTGCTCTGTCATCCCGAATGCTGGCGTCGATATCAATGGTCTCACGACGGAAGACCTGATCACGCGGACGATGGCCGGCCCATCGTTCGTGCAGCAGGCGATCACCAAGAGCGCATCGAACATCACCGTTACGCTGTCCGCCTATGTCCATGCCGGCACGCTGGGAAACTACTTCGCGATGTCGATGCTCGGCGCCGCGGGCGGAAATTCGGCGGATGTATGCTTCAATTTGGCGACCGGCTCCATCAGTCTCGCGGCCACGCCATCGGGCGGCTTCAGCAACGCCACGGCGACAATCTCCGCTACGAGCCAAGTCGGCCTCTATCGCTGCACCTTGACGGCGACGACTGACACCAACGCGACGCTCTATCTGCTTTTTTCAAGCAGTTCCGTCAGCCAGGCCGCCAGCGGAACCGGGTCCGCAAATAGCACGAATATCTATCTCTGGGGCGCCCAGCTGGAGCCCGGATCGGTCGCTGGGACCTATATCGCCACGACCTTTGTCGCCGACTACGGGATCTGGTCCGGGGTCAACGGCCTGCCGGTGTTTCCCTACCTGCCCGGCCAGGCCATCGCCCTCAAGAAGGCGCCCCTGTTCGCCACCAAGACCAAGCGCGCGGCCTCGGGGCGCGAGCGGCGCACGGCCCTTTGGCCCTATCCCCTGTGGCAGTTCGAACTCAGCTACGAGGTCGTCCGCCATCGGCCCGCCAATGACGAACTGGCCACCCTCTGGGAGTTCTTCAACGCCGCCCAGGGCCAGTACGGATCGTGGCTGCTGCTGGACCCCTCGGACAACTACGATTCCGGCGTCCAGTTCGCCACCGGCGATGGGGTCAGCCGTAGCTTCCAGCTGGCCCGCACCCTGAACAGCGCGATCGAGCCGGTCTATGCGGTCTATGCCCCCACCATCCTCGACAACGGTGCGGCGGCCGGCTCCTACGCTATTGGCGCCAATGGGGTGGTGACCTTCGCCACCGCTCCCGCCGCCGGTCACGCCCTCACCTGGTCCGGCTATTTCTACTATCTGTGCCGCTTCTCCCAGGACGACATGACCTTTCAGCAGATCGTCAATCTGCTCTGGGCCGGCGACAGCCTGAAGATCACGAGCCTTCGCCCATGAGAACCCCCACGGACGCCACCGGCCAAGCCGGCGCGACGGTCGCCCTGCTCAACAGCGGCGCCGACTTCGTCATGGCCGACCTCTACACCCTGACCCTCAGTGGCGGCCTCGTTTTGCGCTGGAGCGGGGCGGCCATCCCGATCAGCTTCAATGGCGCCACCTGGGGCCTGGGACCGGTGCTGGAGCGGGGCAAGATCAGCCACAAGATCGGTGTCGAGGTCTCGACCCTCGACGTCACCGTCAGCGCCAACGCCGGGGACCTGATCAATGGCGTTCACCTGATCCCCTTTGTGCGGGGCAACGGCCTGGACGGCGCCACTTTCCGCCTCGACCGGGCCTTTCTGCCGGACTGGAGTTCCCCGGTCACCGGCATCGTCAACGACTTCTCCGGCCGGGTCACCTCGATCAAGAACATCAGCCGATCGGAATTCGAGCTGACCGTTTCCTCCTGGACCGTGCTGCTCAACGTCAATATGGGTCCCGACCTGTTCCAGACCCAGTGCCTCAACACCCTCTATGACGCCAACTGCGCCGTCTCCAAGGCCGCCCTGGCGGTCAGCGGCGCGGTGTCGGCCACCGGCGCCGTCTCTAGCTTCAACACCAATCTGACGGCGGCGGACGGCCGATATTCCCAAGGCCAGATCGTCTTCACCTCGGGCGCCAATGCGGGCCTGTCCCGTGCGGTGAAGAGCTACGCACAGGTGGGTGGCGTTGTCAGCCTGGTCCTGCCCTTGCCCTACGCCCCCGCCGTCGGTGACGGCTTCACCATCTATCCGGGCTGCGATCTGACCATGGCCACCTGTTCGACCAAGTTCGCCAACCTCGCCAACTTCCGCGGCCAACCCTTTGTGCCGACAGCCGAAACCATCGCATGAGCCAGGTCCAGCGCGCGGCCGTGGTGGCCGAGGCCCTGTCCTGGCTACGCACGCCCTATCACCACAACGCCCGCCTCAAGGGGGTGGGGACCGACTGCGGGCAGTTCCCCCTGGCGGTCTATGAGGCCGCGGGCGTCCTGCCCCATGTGGACACCGGCGACTACAGCCCCACCTGGAACCTGCACCGGGCCGAGGAGCTCTATCTCGGCTTCGTCCAGCGCCTGGCCCATCCCACCACCCGCCAGGCCCTCGGCCCCGGCGATTTCGTGGTCTGGCGGGTGGGGCGCACCTTCAGTCACGGGGCCATCGTCATCGATCCGCCCCAGGTGATCCACGCCGTCCAGATCGAGGGCGCCGTCACCCTTGGCGACATGGACCGCGACGTCGATCTGATCAGCCGCAAGGCGCTCTATTTCACGCTCTGGCCAAAGGAACGCTGATGGGAGGCAAGACCGCATCCATCACCTCGACCAAGGTCGCCCAACTGCCGGTGCAGACCTCGGCCCTGGGCCTGGTGATCCCCCTCGGCTGGGGCGTCAATCGGGTGAAGCCCAACCTGATCTATTACGACGACTTCAACGCCGTGAACCACACCACCACCAGCGGCGGCAAGGGTGGGGGAGGGGTCAAGAACACTACCTACACCTATACCGTCACCCTGGTCATGGCCCTGTGCGCCGGGCCGATCCTGGGCGTGCCCCGGATCTTCCTCGACAAGTCGGTCTATACCGACGGCGCCAAGACCGCCTTGGCCCAGGTGGGTTTCTCTCTGGCCACGGGCGCACGGGGTCAGGCGACGTGGGGCTACCTGACCACCCACCATCCCGACAAGGCCTTGGGCTACAGCGGCCTGGCCTATGCCTACGCCTCCGGCTACGCCCTGGATTCCAACGCCAGCCTGCCCAACCACAGCTTCGAGGTGCGCTTTTCCACCCACGTGGCCGGCCTGTCCGACGCCAATCCGGCGGACATCCTGACCGACTTCCTGGCCAACAGCGTCTATGGCGTGCCGGGTTGGGGGACGGGGCTGATCGGCGACCTGACCGCCTATTCCACCTACTGCCTGGCGGCGGGCCTGCTGCTTTCCCCCCTGATCGACCAGCAGCGCTCGGCCTCGGATTTCGTCACCGAACTGATGCTGGCCTCCAATTCCAACTGTTACTGGTCCGAGGGCGTGCTGAAGGTGACCCCCCGGGGCGACACCGCCGTCACCGGCAATGGCGTGACCTTCGCCCCCAGCCTGGCGCCGGTCTATGCCCTGAACGACGACAGCTTCATCCCGGCCAGCGACGGCGCCGATCCGGTCACCGTGGATGTGCTCGACCAGTCCGACGCCTACAACATCGTCCAGGTCGAATATCTGGACCGGTCCAACCAATACAACACCGCCATCGCCACGGCCCAGGACATGGCGAACGTCGCGCAGTTCGGCCGGCGGAAACAGGACCCGACCACGATCCATTCCATCTGCGACGCCGCCATCGCCCAGGCGGTGGCCCAGCTCTACTTGCAGAAAACCCTCTATGTGCGTGGCCAGTACAAGTTCGTGATCGGCTGGCAGTACGCCCTGCTGGAGCCCACGGATCTGGTGAGCATCACCGATGCGGGCCTGGGCCTGTCCAACTATCTCGTCCGCATCATCCAGATCGACGACGACGAGGACACCTGCCGGACCATCACGGCCGAGGACATGCTGGTGGGCGCAGGACACGCGCCACTCTACGCCTCGGCCTCCGCCGCCGGGGCGGTCATCAATCAAAGCGTGGACCCTGGCGACGCCTCGGCGCCGGTCATGTTCAACGCCCCATCCTCGCTGTCCTCCGGCGCCCTTGAGGTCTGGATCGGCGCCTCCGGCGGGGTCAACTGGGGCGGCGCCCAGGTTTGGACCAGCCTGGACGGGACCAACTATCAGTATGCCGGCGAAATCACTGGCCCGGCCCGCTATGGCGTCACCACCACGGCCTTCCCCTTGGGCGCCACTTCAGACACCGTCAACAGCCTGGGCGTGGACCTCTCCGAGAGCGGCGGCGTCCTGACCTCGGCGTCCCGGGCCGCGGCCGATGCCGGGGTGACCCTGTGCCTGGTGGACAACGAGCTGATCGCCTTCGAAACCGCCACCCTGACGGGGGCTTACCAATACACCCTGGGCGGCTATATCTGCCGGGGCATGTTGGGAACTCAGATCGCCGCCCACCCCGTCGGCGCGCCCTTCGTGCGGATCGATCAGGCCCTGCTCGAATATCAGTATCTGGCGACCCAGGCGAACAGCCTTGTCTATATCAAGTTCGTCTCCTTCAACGCTTTCGGCCTCGGCCTCCAGGATATCTCCACGGTCCCGGTCTATGAGATCACCCCGGCCGGCGTTCCGGCGCCGGGCGCCGGGTCCTGGACGGCCACCGGCTCGACCGTCGCCGGCGACACCGGGACCGCGCCTTTCCTGACCGTGACGGGCGCAAGCGACCGCAGCGGCGTTCAGGGCGTGATCGTGGAATATCGCCAGATCATCGACGCGGCCCCAACCTATGGGCCGTGGGGGCGGGCGGAGTATCCGGCCTCCGCCACGACCATCCAGATCAATGTCGGGACCAAGGGCGACTATCAGGTCCACATCCGCTATCGGCTCCTGGGCGGGATGGAGAACCAGGCCGTGTTCCTGGACCTGGGGGTCGTGACCTGCGGGGTGTCCCTGACTTCGGCCCTACCCAACATCACCGGGCTGGGCGCCGTCTATCAGGGGGATATCACCCGCATCGCCTGGACGGCGGTCGAGGACTACCGCAAGCCGGACTACGAGATTCGCACCGGCCCGACCTGGGCTGCGGCGACCCTGATGGGCCGCACCACCAATCCGGTCTTCACCACCAATGGCGACGCCACCTATTGGATCGCGGCCCACTATGCGGTGCCCAACGGGGGCGGTGACGTCTATTCGGCGACGCCGGTCAGCGTGGTGATCGTGGGCTCTCAGCTGACCAACAACGTCGTGGCGACCCATGACGAGCAGGGGAAGGGCTGGCTCGGCGCGCTGGTCAACGCCACCGTCGCGGGGGGCGTCGTCACCCTGAACGCCGGGTCGCTCTTGGGCTCCTATACCGTGCCTGCGTCCCACCGGGTCGACATTGGCCGCGTGGCCGCCTGTAATGTGCTGACCACGGTCACCGCCCATGCGGTCAGCACCCACGACGACGTGTTGTCGGCCATGGACTTCCTCTCCATCGCCGATCTGCTGGACGGGGCGCTGGGACCTTTCGTCTCCGCCACGCCTCAGATCCGGCTGTCCCTGGATGGCGTCTCCTGGGGCGCGTGGACCAACTGGTCGGCGGGGAAATATGTCGCCCGCGTGTTCGATTTCCAGGTGTCGTTATCCACCACCGACCCGTCTGTCCTGCCGGTGCTGACAGGCTTTTCCATCGGGGTCGACGCCCCCGACCGCACCGACAGCTTTCCCAGCCAGACCGTGGCGGCCGCCGGTTCCACCATCATCTTCGGCACGCCCTTCAACGGCGGGCCCAGCGGGACGTCGGCGCCGAATGTTCAGGCCACCATCATCGGCGCTAGCCCCGGGGACGACCTGATCATGTCCGTGAGCAGCACGGCCATCACCGCCCAGGTCATGAACGGCGGCGTCGGCGTCGCCCGCACCGTGAGCTTCATTGTCCAGGGTTACTAAAGAGGCGCCCTATGTCCCAGAACGTCCTGACCAACACCACCACGCCACCCCTGGCCGGCTCAACCGCGATCAGCGTCCTTAACCAGGCGGTGGATTCCCTGGCCAAATGGTTCAGCGGCTCCGCCACCCCCACCGCCTCCGCCGCTGGCTTAAGCGACCTGAAGGGCTTCGTCTGGCACGACACCGCCACCAACACCCTCAAGGTGATGAACCAGGCGGGCTCGACCTGGATCGTGGTTGGCTATTTCGATGAGACCTACAACACCTTCACCCCCCATGTGAACGCCGCGGCGACCTTCGCGGCGGATACGGGCTCGGCGGCCAACACCTATGCTTTCGCCATGACCCCGGCCTGGACCGCCTACAATCTGGGCGGGGTGTTCTTCGCCTCGGTCGCCCACGGCAACACCGGAGCCAGCGTCGGCAACGTCAACGGCCTGGGGGCCAAGGCGATCGTCCGCCGGGACGGAAGCGCCCTGACCGGCGGCGAGCTTGTGGCGGGGACCTACTATCCGTTCCTCTATGACGGAACCTCGATCCGAATGCTGACGCCCCCGCCCCAGGCGGCGGCCTTCACCCCGACCCAGGCTCTGTTTCAGAACCAGCAAGCCAGCGGTTCAGGGCCAGGGGAGTCCCTGAGTGGGGGCGTATGGAACCGGCGGACCCTCAACACGACCGCCTTTTCCAACATCGCCGGCGCTTCAATCTCGTCCAACGTCATCACGCTCCCGGCGGGAACCTACCAGGTCTGGGGGCTTGGGCCCTTCGGCAGCGCCTCGGCGCTTCAGGGGCGGTCGCGGCTGCGGGATACGACAAACAACGTCACCCTCGCGAGCGGCCCCCAGATCGGCACCGGCAACGGCAACAGCTATTGGGTCAGCGAATTCCATGGTCTGTTCACGCTCACGGGCGCCGCAACCATCGAGATGCAGACCTGCCCAACCATCGGCAGCGGCGGTGGGCTCAGTTCCTCCACAGGGGATGTCGAGATCTACGCGTCCCTGATGTTCAACAAGTCCGCCTGACCCGGCCCGATCCCTTCGGAGACATCCATGATCCACAAACACTCGCTCGCGCGAGCGCTGGCCTGCGGCCTGACGCTCGCCGCCCTCGCGACCCAGGCCCACGCCGTGGGCGAGGCGCCCGCCTATTCGCCGTCGGGGAAGGGGGGACTGTCCGGGGCGATCATCGGCGTCGGCGCCGACGGCCAGACCTTCACCCCCATCTCCGGTCGCCCCTTCAACGTCGTCGTGACGATCGCCGGGACCGAAACCTGTCAGGTCGAGCGCTATCTCAACGGCGCCTGGTCCGTGACCACGGTCAGCGCCGGCGGCTCGACAATCCCGATGGGCGTCTATTCCGCCTCCGCCAGCGAAACCTTCCTCGAACCTCAATACGGCGTTCCCTACCGCCTCAACGCCACCAGCGGGACCGGGACCTGCAACTACGGCTTCAGCCAATGACCCCCCTGGTCCGCGCCTTCCTGGCGCCCCTCTGCGGCCTGGTCCTAGCGGGCCAGGCCGCGGCTCAGGGGCCGGACCTCGCCGCAAGGGGGCTGGCGGCGGTGGCGCTGGTCAACAATGCGCCGACCAACAGCATTCCCTACGCCACAGGCGTCAATCCCGCCGCCGTGCCGATCTTCCGCAAGGCTATCGCCAACACCCGGGCAGGGGTATCGGATACGATCATCCTGTTCGAAGGCGACAGCACCACGGCCGGATTTCTCGGCGCGGCTCCGACCAGTAGCGTTGGGGGGCGGGCGGCTTCCGCGCCGTCGATCCTGGCGACCATCGGTGTGGCGGGGCTGCCCACACAATCGCAGTCGATCTGGGCTGACGCCAATACCGGCTCGGGCTGGAGCGCCTACGATCCGCGCCTGGTCTTCGGTTCGGGTTGGGCCGCGAATTCCGGGCTTGATGTTCTTGGTGGCCACCCGGCTGGGAATTCGACCACAACCGCTGGCAACCTGGCCTTCACCCCCACGATCCCGGTCGAC
>JARLIP010000201.1 GCA_031291685.1 Caulobacteraceae bacterium
CCGGGGGAACCTCGGTGACCATCACCGGCGCCAGTTTCACCGGGGCCACCGCGGTGGACTTCGGCGGCACGCCCGCCACCGGCTTCACGGTCAATAGCGACACCCAGATCACCGCCACCGCCCCGGCGGGCGCCGCGGGCACGGTCGATGTGACGGTCACCACCGCCAGCGGAACCAGTCCGACCGGCGCTTCGGACCACTACACCTATGTGGCGGCCCCGACGGTCACCGGCGTCAGTCCCAATAGCGGGGGCGCCGCGGGCGGAACCAGCGTGACCATCACCGGCACGGACTTCACCGGCGCCACGGCGGTGAAGTTCGGCGCCACGAACGCCACCGGCTTCACAGTCAACAGCGCGACCCAGATCACCGCCACCGCCCCGGCGGGAAGCGCCGGGACGGTCGATGTGACGGTGGTCACCACCGGCGGAACCAGCGCCACCGGCGCGTCGGATCACTTCACCTATACCGCCATCGCGCTGAGCCCGGGATCGCTGCCGGCCGGCGCGGTCGCCACGGCCTATAGCCAGACGATCACCTCCAGCGGCGGGACGGGGCCCTATACCTACGCGGTCACCGCCGGCGCCTTGCCGGCGGGGCTGGCCCTGGCCAGCGGCGGGGCCCTGACCGGAACGCCCACGGCGGGGGGAACCTTCAATTTCACCGTGACCGCCACGGACAGCCTCAGCGCCACCGGCAGCCAGGCCTACAGCCTGACCATCGCGGCGCCGACCATCACCATCAGTCCGACCACCCTGCCGGCGGGCACGATCGCCGCCGCCTACAGCCAGTCGGTCACCGCCAGCGGAGGCACCTCGACCTACACCTATGCGGTGACCGCCGGGGCCCTGCCGGCGGGGATGAGCCTGTCCAGCGCCGGCGCCCTGAGCGGAACGCCGACGGCGGCGGGCGGCTTCAACTTCACCATCACCGCCACGGATTCCTCGACGGGAACCGGACCCTATACCGGCAGCAGAGCCTACAGCCTGACCGTGGGCGCCCCGACCATCACCCTGAGCCCCACCACCCTGCCCCATGCGGCGGTGGGCGCCAGCTATAGCCAGTCGGTCACCGCCAGCGGCGGCACCTCGACCTATAGCTATGCTGTGACCGCCGGGGCCCTGCCGGCGGGGGTGAGCCTGTCCTCGGGGGGCGCCCTGACGGGCGCGCCCACGGCGGGGGGTACGTTCAACTTCACCATCACCGCCACGGATTCCTCCACGGGAACCGGGCCCTTCACTGGCTCCCAGGCCTATTCCCTGACCGTAGATGCGCCGACCATTTCCGTCACCCCAGCCAGCCTGCCGGCCGGTCAGGTCGCCACGGCCTATAGCCAGACGGTGAGCGCCTCGGGCGGGACCTCCACCTACAGCTTCGCGGTCACCGCCGGCGCCCTGCCGGCCGGGCTGACGCTGGCCGCCGGCGGCGCCCTGTCGGGCACGCCCACGGCGGGGGGGACGTTCAACTTCACCATCACCGCCACCGATTCCTCGACGGGAACCGGGCCCTATACCGGCAGCAGAGCCTACAGCCTGACCATCGGCGCCCCGACCATCACCATCAGCCCCGCCAGCCTGCCGGCGGCGACGGTGGCCAGCGCCTACAGCCAGTCCCTCTCCGCGGCCGGCGGCTCGGGGCCCTATAGCTACGCGATCACCGCCGGAGCCCTGCCGGCGGGCCTCACCCTGTCGGCGGGGGGTGTCCTGTCCGGGACCTCCACGGCGGCGGGCAGCTTCAACTTCACCGTCACGGCCACGGATTCCTCCACGGGCGCGGGGCCCTATACGGGATCGCGCGCCTACAGCCTGTCGGTGGGGGCGCCGACCATCGCCATAGCCCCGGCCAGCCTGCCCGCCGCCGCTGTCGGCTCCAGCTACAGCCAGACGGTTTCCGCATCGGGGGGGACCAGTCCCTATAGCTACGCGGTGACCGCGGGCGCCTTGCCGGCGGGCCTCAGCCTGGCCAGTGGCGGGGCGCTGAGCGGCACGCCGACTGCGGCGGGCAGTTTCAACTTCACGGTCACGGCCACGGATTCGTCCACCGGGACCGGGGCGCCGTTCACCGCCGCCCGGGCCTATAGCCTGACCGTCAACGCTCCGACCATCACTGTCAGCCCCGCCAGCCTGCCCGCCGCCGCCGTCGGCTCCAGCTACAGTCAGACGGTCTCCGCATCGGGGGGGACCAGTCCCTATAGCTACGCGGTGACCGCGGGCTCCCTGCCGGCGGGCCTCAGCCTGACCAGCGGCGGGGCGCTCAGCGGCACGCCGACGGCCGGGGGCAGCTTCAACTTCACGGTCACGGCCACGGATTCCTCCACCGGGACCGGAGCGCCGTTCACCAGCGCCCGGGCCTACAGCCTGACCGTCAACGCTCCGACGATCGCGGTCAGCCCGGCCACTCTGTCCAATCCCACTGTGGGAACCAGCGTCAGCACCAGTCTGTCCGCTTCCGGCGGGACGGGCCCCTATAGCTTCGCGGTCACCGCCGGCGCCCTGCCCACAGGCCTCAGCCTGTCCAGCGCCGGCGCGCTCACGGGAACGCCGACCGCGGCCGGAGCGTTCAACTTCACGGTCAGCGCCACGGACAGCTCCAGCGGGACGGGTCCCTATGTGGGCGCCCGCGCCTATAGCGTCACCGTCGGCGCGCCGACCCTGGCCCTGTCGCCCGCCAGCCTGCCCAGTGGCGTCCTGGCCATCGCCTATAGCCAGGCCGTGAGCGCCTCGGGGGGAACCGGGCCCTACAGCTACGCGGTGACCGGCGGCGCCCTGCCGACGGGGATCACCCTGAGCGCCGGGGGGCTCCTGTCGGGGACCCCGACCGCTGGCGGGAGCTTCAGCGTCACCATCACCGCCACGGACAGTTCCACCGGAACCGGGGCGCCGTTCCATGTCTCCAAGACCTACGGCCTGACCATCGCGCCGCCCAACATCGTGTTGGCTCCGGTCAACCTGCCCGCCGCCAACTTCGGGGCGGCCTATCACCAGACCCTGACGGCCTCTGGCGGCATCCCGACCTACAGCTACGCCGTCACCGCCGGCGCCTTGCCTCCGGGGATCAGTCTGTCGGCGGCGGGGGTCCTGTCGGGGGCGGGCACGGCGGCCGGGGTCTATGCCTTCACCGTCACCGCCACGGACTCCTCGACGGGAGCCGGACCCTATACAGGCTCCCGCGCCTATAGCGTGACCATCAACGCCCCGGCGATCGTCATCGAGCCGTCGAGCCTGCCCAGCGGCACGACCGGAGTCGTCTATACCCAGACGCTGTCGGCGTCCGGCGGTCAAAACCCCTACAGCTACGCCGTCACCGCCGGCGCCTTGCCGAGCGGCCTGACCCTCAGCAGCCGAGGCGCGCTGACGGGCGTGCCGACGGCCGGGGGCGCCTTCAGCTTCACGGTGACGGTGACGGACAGCTCGGTGGGAACCGGCGCGCCCTTCCATCAGACCAAGACCTACAACCTGACCATCGGGGCCGCGACCATCACGGTCGGACCCGCCAGCCTGCCGAACGCCACGGTCGCCTCCGCCTACAGCCAGACGATATCGGCCTCGGGGGGCGTGCCGGCCTACAGCTACGCGGTCACCGCCGGCGCCCTGCCTCCGGGCATGACCCTGGCCTCCAATGGCCAGCTCTCCGGCGCGCCCACCCAGTCGGGGACCTTCAACTTCACCGTCGCGGCCACGGATTCCTCCACGGGATCGGGCCCCTATGTCGGGGCCAAGGCCTTCAGCCTGACCGTGGTCGCTCCGACCATCGTCCTGTCGCCCGCCAGCCTGGCCGGCGCCGTGTCCGGACAGGCCTATAGCCAGACCATCAGCGCCAGCGGCGGTGTGGGACCCTACAGCTACGCCGTGACCGGCGGCGCCCTGCCGACGGGACTCAGCCTCAGCGGCGCCGGGGTGATCTCGGGCACGCCGACGGCTGGGGGAGTCTTCAGCGTCACCGTGACGGCGACCGATAGCGCCACGGGACCTGGCGCGCCCTTCCATCAGTCCAAGACCTACAGCCTGACCGTCGCCGCTCCCGCGATCACCCTTGGCCCGGCCAACCTGCCGGCGGCCAGCCTGGGCGAGGCCTATGGGACGGCGATCACGGCCACCGGCGGGGTGAGCCCCTATAGCTACGCGGTCACCGGCGGCGCCTTGCCCGCGGGCCTGACCCTGACCAGCGCCGGAACCTTCTCCGGCGCCCCGACGGCGTCCGGCAATTTCAACTTCACGGTCACGGCGAGCGACAGCTCGACGGGCGCCGGACCCTATGCCAACAGCCGGGCGTTCAGCCTGGCGGTGAGCGCCCCGGTGATCGTCCTCGCCCCCGGCAGCCTGCCCGCCGGCGCGGTGGGCGCCCACTACAGCCAGGCGATCACGGCCAGCGGGGGAACCAGCCCCTACAGCTTCGCGGTCACGGCCGGCGCCTTGCCCGCGGGCCTGACCCTGACCAGCCAGGGGGTGTTGTCGGGGACTCCGAGCGCGGGGGGGACTTTCAGCGTCTCGATCACCGCGACGGACAGCTCGGCGGGCGCCGGCGCGCCCTTCCATCAGACCAAGACCTACACCCTGACCATCGCCGCCCCGACCTTCGTGTTCGCTCCGGCGAGCCTGCCGGCGGCCACGGTAGCCTCGAACTATCACCAGGCCATCACCGCCACGGGCGGGACCGGTCCCTATGCCTACGCCATCAGTTCCGGGGCCTTGCCGGCTGGTGTGAGCCTGGGGGCGGACGGAACCCTCTCCGGCGCCCCGACGGCGGGAGGCAGCTTCAACTTCACCGTCCGGGTGACCGACTCCTCGACGGGAACCGGTCCCTATTCCGGGACCCAGGCCTTCACCCTGCTGGTCAATGGGGCCAGCCTGTCCATCACTCCGGCCACCCTGCCGAACGGACAGCAGGCCCAGGCCTACAGCCAGTCCCTGAGCGCCTCCGGCGGGGTCGCGCCCTACAGCTTCGCGGTGACGGCGGGCGCCTTGCCCCCGGGCCTGACCCTGACCCGTGTGGGCGTGATCTCGGGAACGCCCAGCGGCAGCGGGACCTTCGGCTTCAACGTCACCGCCAGCGACAGCTCCGGCGGCGCCGGGCCCTATCAGGCGACCAAGACCTATTCGATCCTGATCAACGCGCCCGCGGCGCCGACGGCGGGGGCGGCCACCATCACCGTGGTGTTCAACACCGCCAAGGTCGCCGACCTTAGCCCGGTGATCGGTGGCGTCGCGACCGGCGTCAGCATCGCCACGCCCCCCACCCATGGCGGGGTCACGGCAGCCGGGAAGGTGGTCACCTACACCCCGGACACCGGCTATTTCGGCGTCGACGGCTTCGACTATCAGGCGGTGGGTCCCGGCGGCAGCTCGGCGCCAGCCCATGTGACCGTCAATGTCTCCCGGCCCACCCCGCCGACGGCCGGCCCTCTCAGCGTGACGGTCCCCTATGGCGGGCCCGGTCAATCCATTGACCTGACCAGCGCCATCACCGGCCCCGTCACCAGCGTCGCGGTGACCGTCGCGCCCCATCACGGGACGGCGGTCGTGTCCGGGGAGACGGTGGTCTATACGCCGGCCTCGACCTATGCCGGCGCCGACAGCTTCACCTATCAGGCCACGGGCCCCGGCGGCGTCTCCAACAGCGCCGTGGTCAGCATCAATGTGGTCGCGGCCGCCCCGGTGGCGGTGTCCGAGACCGCCTCGACCCCCGCCAACCAGGCGGTGACCATCCAGGCCGGCGCCAACGACACCGGGCCGATCACCAGCCTGGTCATCACCACCGCGCCGACCCATGGCTCGGCCCAGGCAGCCGGGCTGGCCATCACCTACACGCCGGCCACGGACTATGCCGGCCCCGACAGCTTCGCCTACAAGGCGGTGGGCCCTGGGGGCGAGTCCGCGCCGGTCACCGACGCCATCACGGTGACCGCCCTGCCGCCGCCGGTGGCGCCGCCCATCGTGGTGAACGACGCCAACACCGTCACCAGCGGCGGATCGGTCACCATCCACATCGTCCCCGGCGGCGCCAGCGGCATGTCGGCGCGGGTGTCGGCGGCCAGCGGGGGGAGCGGCGGGAGCGATTACACGGTCAATATCGTCACCCAGCCAGCCCACGGCGTGGCGGTGGTCTCGGGCCACGACATCATCTACACGGCCAATGCCGGCTATTCGGGTCCCGATCCCTTCACCTATTCGATCACCACCGCCTTCGGCACATCGGCGCCGGCGACGATCACGGTGACGGTGACCCTGGCGCCCTCGGCGCAGAACTTCACGGCGACGACGCCGGCCCTCACCCCCGTGACCGTGGACGTCACGGTCGGCGCCACGGGAGCCAGCGCCACCGGGGTGCAGATCCTGTCGATCAGTCCCTCCAACTCGGGGACCGCCACTGCGGACGCGACCAGCACGCCTGGCCACTTCGCCATCACCTTCACGCCCTCCACCCAGTTCGCGGGCCGGACGGTGGTCAGCTTCGCCCTGCTCAGCGCCCAGGGCGCCTCGCCGCCCGCGACCTTGACCATCACCGTGCAGCCCCGCCCCGACCCGTCCCTCGATCCTGATGTCCGGGGCCTGATCGGTGCTCAGGGCGAGGCGACGCGCCGGTTCGCCGAGGCGCAGATCTCCAACTTCAGCCGCCGTATGGAGCAACTGCACGGCATGGCCGGCGAGGGCGCCGGCGGCGGCGCGGCGAGCCTGACCGGGCGCAGCAGCCTGGGCCTGAATTTCGACTTCGGCGACTATGGCCAGGGCGCCCTGCGCGATGAGCGGCCGGAGACCATGACCCGGCTGTGGCAGAGGGCGGACCTGCCCTACCTGACCCCGCCGTCCAACACCGATGTGGGGCTGAAGCGTCTGGCCGCCGGTCCGTCCTCCAGCCAGGGCCGCCAGGTTCTGCCGGACGGGGTCTCCATCTGGGTGGCCGGGACCATCGACCTGGGCCAGCGCCATGCGACCACGGGACAGGCCGGGGTGAAGTTCGACAGCAGCGGGGTCAGCCTTGGCCTCGACCGGGCCTTCGGCAAGCGCCTGATGCTGGGGATCGGCGCCGGCTGGGGCCATACCGAGGACGATGTCGGCTCGGACGGCACCCGGACCGAGGCGGACAACTGGGTCGCGACCCTCTATGGCAGCTACAATCCCGTCTCCAACCTCTATGTGGACGGACTGTTCGGCTATGGCGGCCTGAACTTCAAATCCCGCCGCCATACGGTGGGGGACATGGTCACCGGCTCAAGGGACGGGGATGAGCTGTTCGGCTCCCTCTCGGCGGCCTGGGAGCATCGCGACCGGCGCCTGCACCTGTCGCCCTATGGTCGGATCGACATCGCCGAGGCCACCCTCAATCCCTTCACCGAGGTGGGAGATCCGATCTGGGCCCTGGCCTATGGCCACGAGACCGTGCGGCTGCTGACCGGCTCGCTGGGGATCCATGGCGACTATGTGTTCACCCGGCGCTGGGGTGATTTCAGCCCCCGGTTCCGGGCCGAATACCGCCATGACTTCAACGGGGCGGAATCGGTGGCGGTGCGTTACGCCGACCTCCTGGACGGGCAGATCTACACGGTCAGTCCGAACCTGATGACCCGGGACAATCTGCTCCTGGGCCTGGGCGGGGAGTGGAGGCTGAACCTCGGCTGGCGCTTCTCCTTCGATTGGGAGGCCACCTCCGTCACCGGGCAACAGAACGGCGACCGCTATATCCTCAAGGCCAGCCATTCGTTCTGATGGGGAAGGGCGGAGCCTGGCGATCAAGCCTCAACGGGTGGGCTGATTCCCATGGCCTTTGAGGCCGGCCGCTGGACTCAACCCCCTCAACCGATGTTTCCGGCGAAGGTCGGGGATCAGATGATAAAGTTCATATTTATCAATAATATGAACCTTAAATTACTTGCCGCTGCGCCCTATGATCTGGGCCCCGGCCTTCACCGGGGAGAGCGGATAGGGGTAGGTCAAGCCTCTATCACCAAGCTTCAGAGACAAGCTCAACGGCCGCTGGTGTCAGGCCGCCGGAACGAACAGGAAGTTGTTCACATAGGCGGACTCGCGCCGGTTCTTCATGGCGATCTTCAGGTCTTCCTCGCGCTGGTGCCTGGCCTGATCGAATTCGGCCAGGGGCTTGCGCTCGCCGTGCAGGAAGAAGAAGCCGTCATAGCCGGTCAGCAGGTCGCGGATGCGTTGCAGGCCGCCGGGGTTATGGCGCTCCTCGATCTCGATCAGCAGGGCGGGGCGTTCCCGTCGCACGGTCTCCAGGGCGCCCTTGAGCACCCCCTCTTCATGACCTTCGACGTCGATCTTGATAAAGCCGACATTCTTGTAGGCGAAGTCGTCCAGGCGGCGGATCGGCACCTGGATCGCGCGGGCCAGGACCGATCCCGGCACGGCCTCGGACTCCAGGCTGGCCATGCCGTGGTCTTCCTGACCGTCGCGATAGGGGATGCGCAGTTCAGCGACGCCCTCCTTGTCCGACAGGGCGACCTGTTCGAGATGCTGGGCCAGGCCCGCCTTGCGCAGGCGCTCCACATAGAGGGGGTTGGGTTCGAAGACGATCACTTCCTTGGCCAGGCGGCCCAGGTGGAAGGCGTAGATCCCAATATTGCCGCCGACATCGATGGCCACGCGGTCCTTGGGCACATAGCGCTCGAGCTCCTTGAGCTCGTATTCGCCGGTCTCGTTGAAAGACTTCCAGAAATACTTCCGGACCAGCCACCGCTGCACCGGGGGCAGCCGCTTCAAAAGACGGATCATTCCCGCTCCCTAACACCCTGTTGGTCCCAAAGTCGCAGACGGCAATATCGCATCGCAGCATGAGAAGCGAGGGGAATGGGCGGGCTGGCGGCGAGGTCCTGGCCCGGGGCGCGGGCGACCTGGGCGAGCGGGCAGGGGCGGGTTACAAATTAGGCTGAAATCCCCGCCCGCCGACCGGAAAGCTTGGCCATAAGCCCCCGCGCCGGAATTGCGGCGCGGGGGGATAAGCTTAGCCTTTGAAGGGCTTGGGGTGGCGGGCCGCGCCCTGGCGGTCCAGCATCCAGCCCGGATATTCCGGGGGCAGGGCGCTGACCTCGTCCAGGCGGGCGATCTCCTCGGGGGTGAGCTCCAGGTCCGTGGCGGCGAGGTTGTCGTCCAGCTGCTCGATGGTCTTGGCCCCGATGATCACGCTCATCACGTGGGGCTTGGCCAGGAGCCAGGCGAGGGCCACCCGGGCGACGGAGACCTCATGGGCGGCGGCGATCTCGCGCATGACGGCGACGCAGGCCCAGGCCCGGTCCTTGTCCACCGGCGGGAAGTCGAAATTGGTCCGCCGCGCGCCTTCGGGGGTGTTGGCGCCGGGCCCGAACTTGCCGGAGAGGAGGCCGCCGGCCAGGGGCGACCAGACCATCAGGCCCAGCTTCTCCTCGGTCAGCATGGGAACCAGCTCCCGCTCAAGGTCCCGTCCGGCGATGGAATAGTAGGCCTGGAGGGTCTCGAAGCGGCCATAGCCCTTGGCCTCGCTCAGCCCAAGCGCCTTGGCGATCTTCCAGGCGGACCAGTTGGAGACCCCGAAATAGCGGATCAGGCCCTGGCGGGTCAGGTCGTCGAGGGCGCGCAGGGTCTCGTCGATGGGGGTGACCACGTCATTGCCGTGGATCTGGTAGAGATCGATATGGTCGGTCTGCAACCGCTCCAGGCTGGCCTGGACCGAATCCATGATGTGGCCGCGGGAGGCGCCGCGGTCATTGGGGCCGGGACCCATCTCACCGAACACCTTGGTGGCGATGACCACGTCCTTGCGCGCCACGCCGAGGTTCTTGAGGGCCTGACCCACCAGACGCTCCGACTGGCCGAAGGAATAGACGTCGGCGGTGTCGATGAAGTTCACGCCGGCGGCCAGGGCCCGGCCGATGATCCCATCGACCTCGGGCTGTTCCAGGGCGCCGATGGCCTTCCACATGCCAGCCTCGGCGTTGCCGCCAAAGGTCATGCCGCCAAGGCAGATTTCGGACACGAACAGGCCTGTGCGGCCAAGCTGATTATATTTCATGGAATTCTCCTTGGGGTTCCTCGGATATGGGGGCGCGGCGGGCCATGCGGAACCCCTGGGGAAGGGGGCTCTGGCCTATTCGTCCGTCATCTGAGCGTCGTTCTCCGCCTTCAGCGCATGGAGGGTGTCGCGCATCATGCGCTGGAAGATCGGCAGGGTCAGGGCGCCCAGTTCAGGCGGGATCGCCCGAGCCAGGCGACCGGTCTGCAGCGCCTGGTGATTGAGCAGGACGCAGCCGGCCATCAGCTTGTCGGGGTCGATGCGCGGCAGCATCGGCTGGGCGATGGAGCAGATATAGCGGGCGTTCTGCAGGGAATCCTCGATGTCGATCTTTTGCAGTTCTGGGTCGGTCTGGACGATCGACCAGATGCTGTTCACCAGGGGATCGCGCCGGTGCATGTCGAAATATTCGTCGAAGGCCTCCTGCACCGACTGGATCAGGCCCTCGAAGCTGGTGACGCCGGAAAAATAGGTGTGCAGCATGATCCGGACCTCGGCGTTGTGCCGGATCAGGATCGCCTTGTGGATCGCCGAGCGGTCCGAAAAATACTGATAGAGCGAGCCGATCACCACGTCCGCCCGCTGGGCGATCTCGGTCATGGTCACCGGCTCCCCGCCCTTTTCCACCAACAGAGCGACCGCCGCGTCGAGGATGCGCTGAACCGTCGCCTTGGAGCGGGCCTGGGTGGCGCGGCGCCTTGGGGGCGCTTTCTGGGTCGTCATCACGTTTGGCCTCATCGGTCGCTTGCCAAGATAAACATGACAAGTTATCACATTTAAAGGGTCGATACCCCTGCCCATCGCAGGCGGGTGGGCGAGATATAGTCCCGCGATCAACAGGCGGGAACACAGGGGCGCATGTCATGTCGGGAGCCGCGATAGTCACGGGCGGAGGTGGGGCGATCGCCCTGGTTCTGGCCCAGAGCCTGGCCCAGAGGGGCTATAGGCTGGTGTTGGTGGACATCGACGAGGCGCGGTTGGCGCAGAGCGCGTCCCAGATCAAGGGCGCGGTGAGCACCCTGAGGGCGGACCTGACACAGCCTGCGGATCTTGAGCGGGTCGCGGACCTGATCGCCCAGACGCCGGATCTGACCTTGCTGGTCAATAACGCCGGGATCATCCGGCCCGGGCCGGTGGTGGATCTGCCCTATGCGGCGCTGGAGTTGCACATCGCCATCAACCTTCTGGCGCCCATGCGTCTGACCCAGGCGGCGGCCCAGGCCATGTCGGCGCGGGGGGCGGGCTGCATCCTGTCGATCGTCTCGGCCGCCGGGCTCGCGGCCCTGCCGGGCAGCGCCGCCTACAGCGCCTCCAAGTTCGGTCTGCGCGGCTTTCTGACCGCCGTCAGCCAGGAAGTTTCAGGCCATGGGGTGAAGATCCGCAGCGTGTTCCCCGGCGCCGTCGACACCCCCATGCTGCGTTATGAGGCCACCCATGGCGGCTCGGCACTCAACTTCCTGAACAAGGACGTGCTGACGCCGCGGGACGTGGCCCGGGCCTGCCTGAAGGCCATGGATGGCCGCAGCCTGGAGGTTCACCTGCCCTTCTGGGACGGGGTGCTGGCCCGCATCCTGTGCATCGCCCCCGACCTGATGGCCACGGCCTTGCCGCACTTCCAGAAGTCGGGGGAGGCGGGCCTGCAACGGTTCCTGAAATCCCGCGGACTGGTTCCCGTGGACGGCGCTGACGCCAGGAGAGACGTCAATGGATGAAGATCTACGCGCCACCGCGCGCTCGTTCGAAACCGGGTCCAGACGCAAGGTGCTGTCGACCCAGAGGATCGTGTTCCTGGTGGTGGCTGCGGCCGCGCCCCTGGCGGCGATGGTCGGCAACCTGCCGATCTCCCTGGGCCGGGGCAACGGCGCCGGCACCCCGGGGGCCTATCTGTTCGCGGGCCTGACCTTGCTGTGCTTCGCTGTGGGCTACGCCACCATGAGCCGGCGGGTGGTCAATACCGGGGCCTTCTACACCTTTGTGGCCAAGGGGTTGGGCAAGCCGGCGGGGGTCGGGGCGGCGTTCACGGCGATGATCGCCTATGTCTCCTACACCATCGGCATGGCCGCCTTCTTTGGCTACTTCCTGAACCTGGTGCTGTCGCCGCTGGGGGTCCATGTCTCGTGGCTGGCCTATGCCGCCGGCGGCGTCGCCATCGTGGCCGTGCTGGGCTACCGGTCGGTGGACCTGTCCTCCAAGATCCTCGGCGTCCTGATGGCGGCGGAGATCGCGGTCCTGGGGATCTTCGACGGCAGCGTGATCCTGGCCAAGGGTCTGGACGCCTTTCCGCTCCAGTCCTTCGCCCCCCATACGGTGTTCGGGCCGGGGCTCGGGGTGTCGCTGATGGTCGCCTTCACCTCCTTCATCGGCTTCGAATCCGCCGCCCTCTATGGGGAGGAGGCCAAGGAGCCGACCCGCAGCATCCCTATCGCCACCTACGCCTCGGTGATCCTGATCGGCGTCTTCTATCTGCTGACGGCCTGGGTCACGGTCGGGGCGGTGGCGCCGGGCCGGGCGGCGGCGGAAGCCACCGCCCAGGGCGGGCTTTTGATGTTCAGCCTGATCGCCCGCTATAGCGGCCAGGCCATGGCCGACCTGGTGGGGGTGCTGGTCTGCACCTCGCTCCTGGCCTCCTACCTGGCGATCCACAACGCCGCCACGCGCTACATCTTCGCCCTCAGCCGGGAAAAGCTGCTGCCGCCGGCGCTCGGCCGTTTCCATCCGGCCCGCTATGCGCCCTCCAACGCCAGCGTGGCGGTCAGCGCCATGACCGTGTTGTGCGTGGGCCTGTTCGGCCTGACGGGGCTGGACCCCTACAAGGCCGGGGTTCCGGTGCTGATCGGCCTGGGCACCCTGGGCATCGTGTTCCTGCAGGGTTTCGCCGCCGTGGCGATCCTGGCCTATCTGGGCCGGCGGGAGACGGCCCGGTGGGTGCTGGCGGCCTCCGGCCTCGGCGCCGTCGGCCTGGCGGCGGCCACGGCCCTGGTGGCGGCCAATTTCAAGCTCCTGGCCACAAGCGACCTGCCCCTGATCGGCTGGCTGCCGGTGGTCTATCCGATCGCCGTGGCCATCGGGGTGGTGTTCGCCCTGTGGCTGCGCAAGGCCAGGCCCAAGGTCTTCACCGCCCTGGCCGAGGCGGAACTGCGGGCTGACAGCAGCCGGCGGGTTCCGGCGGCGGTGCGCTACGAGGGACGCTACTGCATTGTCGGCGCCGGTCCCTGCGGCCTGTTGGCGGCGCGGGCCTTCAGGCTGGCGGGCATCCCCTACGACCAGTTCGAGCGGCACACGGATGTGGGCGGCATCTGGGATATCGATAATCCCGGATCGTCGATGTACGAATCCGCCCACTTCATCTCGTCGAAATACACCTCGGGCTTCTTCGGCCTGCCCATGCCGGAGCACTATCCCGACTATCCGGACTACCGGCAGATCCACCACTATATCCGCAAGTTCGCCGAGGCCTTCGACCTGCGCTCCAAGGTGCGCTTCGGGGTCGAGGTCAAGCACGCCGAACCCCTGGGCGAGGGGGCCAAGGACGGCTGGAAGGTGACCCTGAGCACCGGCGAGAGCCGGGTCTATAAGGGCGTGATCTGCGCCAATGGCGTAACCTGGCACCCGAACGCGCCGACCTATCCGGGGGTGGATCAGTTCAAGGGCGAGGTGATGCACACCGTCGCCTATCGCAGCGCCGACGTCTTCAAGGGCAAGCGGGTGCTGATCATCGGGGCCGGCAATTCCGGGGTGGATATCGCCTGTGACGCGGCCCGCGGCGCGGATGCGGCCTTCATCAGCCTGCGGCGGGGCTATCACTTCGTGCCCAAGCACATCTTCGGCGTGCCCACGGACGTGTTCCTGTCCGGACAGGTGCGGCCGCCCAAGGGGGTGGTGATCCCCGACGAGCCCAGCGAGATGCTCAGCGCCCTGGTGGGGGACCTGACCCGCTATGGCCTGCCCGCGCCGGACCACAAGGTGATGCAGTCCCACCCGATCATGAACAGCCAGATACTGCACTACCTGGCCCACGGGGACCTGAAGCCCAAGGGCGAGATCGAGACCTTCACCCCCACGGGCGTGAAGTTCATCGACGGATCGGAGGAGGCCTTCGACCTGGTGGTGTTCGCCACCGGCTACGACTACCGCATCCCCTATCTGGACGAGAGCCTGTTCACCTGGAAGCAGGGGCACCCGGAGCTTTACCTGAACATCTTCCATCGCCAGCTGACGGGCCTGGCCGTGGTCGGGTTCGTGGAGTTCGCCTCGGCCGGCTATCAGCGGTTCGATGAGATGGCCCAGATGGCGGCCATGGACGCCTATATCGAGCAGTCAGGGATCGGCCGCGAGGAGTGGCGGCGGATGAAGGCCGAGGACCGGCCCAACCTGCGCGGGGCCAATACCTATGTCGACTCCCCCCGGCACGCCAACTATGTGGACGTTGGTGTCTATCGCCGGACCCTGTCGGAGATCCGCGAGAAGTTCGGCTGGCCCGATCCTGACCACGGCCTCTATGCCGAACTGGCCCAGCCCGCCGCCCCCTTGGCCGCGGAATAGGGGGTGTCAGAACCCAGGGGGCTAGCGTCCCCTGGGGGTCAGGGTGATGACCTCGGTGGTGTTGCGGCAACTGCCGGCTATGCCGTGGACGCAGCCATAGGCCTTCTCGGTCAGCTTGATCACCCCGCCAGGGGCCTTGGCCAGGGTGTAGGTTCCCTTGCCGCTTCCGGTGACGCCGGAGCCGGCCATGGTGTAGCTGAGCTTGCCGGCCGAGGCGCCGGGGGCGTCGGGGGTGTAGGTCAGCACGGTGGAGCCGCCGGGGAAGTTTCCCTTGATCTCGAAGGTGTGGCTGATGTCCGCCACCACGCCATGGACCTTCAGGCCGGCGCCCCCGCCGCTGACGTCATAGCCGCCGGGGCCGCCGGGACTGCCCGCCGCGCAGGCCTGGGCCTCCTTCTGGCGGGCCGGCTGGCCGAGGCTGGCGGCGAGTTGGGCGAAGCCTTGCAGCACCCCCGCCGGGGGCTTCCTGGCCGGGCACTTGGCCAAGAGGTGGCTGTAGGCCTGATTGAACAGGTCGCTGACCGCCTTCAGCCGCCCCGCTGGCGCTCCGGGGGCGCGGGCGTCCTTGATCAGGGCCTGTAGCTGTTGCCGCACGGCGGTCAGGTCCGCGTCATTGCCCTGGTCCAGGTCCGCGTCGATGCGCCGGGTGAACTGGACGGTGTCGGGCAGGGCTGTGGCGGACGCGGCGGCGGCCTGGAGGCTGATCGCGCCTATCGCCGCTATCGCCCCGATCGCGGAGGTGAGCCGGCCCCGGTTGCGAGACATCATGATCTTCCCCCCGATAGGACGTTGATATTCAATCTGTACGAGAAACTCGACACTGGCCCGGCCGCGGTCGAATGAAATTCCCATAGATGGCGTCACCTGGAGGGCGGCCTATGGATGAGTTCTGTCCTGTCGCGGGTAAAGCGCTCAATTGATATCGAGGATATATGTGCGCCGTCCAGCCGATAATCGTGGTTGATCATATTGTGGGCAGGGCGATCAGCAGGACCCAAATTGGGTCTGATCTGGATCGGCGCCCTGACTATGTTTCGCAAACCGCCCGCCCCGATGCGCGATGGTCGCCGCCGGGATGATTCGTGGTTGCGGAGCGGTGTTGGCGATGGCGGTTGAGGACGGGCAGATTCGGCCCGAGCGTATTCTGGAGCTTTCGGCCCGGCTGAGTTCCGTGGCCGGCGAGAAGATCGGCGAGATCGCCTCGGTCAACCGCACCGCCAAGATGCTGTCGATCAACGCCCTGATCGTGGCCGCCCGGGCCGGCGAGGCCGGACGGGGTTTCGCCATCGTCGCCGAGGAGTTCAAGAAGATCTCCACCGAGATCGACGCCATCGCCGCGGCCCTGGAAAGCCAGGTGCGCGCCGACCTGGACGAACTGACCGTGGTCGGGGGCGGCATACTGGGCCAGCTGCGCGGTCAGAGGCTGACGGACCTGGCCCTGAACGCCATCGAGATCATCGATCGCAACCTCTATGAGCGCACCTGCGACGTGCGCTGGTGGGCGACGGACTCGGCGGTGGTGGCCGCCGTGGCCGAGGGCACGCGGGAGGCCGCCCGCCACGCCGCCGACCGCCTGGGGGTGATCCTGAGCGCCTATACCGTCTATCTCGACCTGTGGATCTGCGACCTGTCCGGCCGGGTGATCGCCAATGGCCAGCCGCAGCGCTATCCCGGCGTGGTCGGCCAGTCGGTGGCCGCCGCCCCCTGGTTCGCCGAGGCGCTGAAGACCAAATCGGGCGATGATTTCACCGTGGCCGACATCGAGCGCGTCAAGGCCCTGGGCGACGCCCCGGTGGCCACCTATGCCGCCGCGATCCGCCAGAACGGCGCCGCGGACGGGCGGCCGATCGGGGTGCTGGGCATCCATTTCGACTGGGCGCCCCAGGCCCAGGCGGTGGTGGACGGGGTGCGGCTCAGCGAGGACGAGCGCGCCCGCACCCGGGTCATGATCCTGGACCAGAACCGCCGGGTGCTGGCGGCCTCCAGCGGGGCCAATGTGCTGGAGGAGACCGTCGCCCTGGACGTCTCCGCCGGACCCATGGGCGGCTATGCGGCGGGCGCCGCCACCGTCGGCTACGCCCTGACCCCGGGGTATGAGACCTATCGCGGCCTGGGGTGGTACGGCTGTCTGGTACAGGAATGGGAGGGGGCGGACCCGGCGGGGGCGGCGGCGCGGAAGCTGGCGGCGGTGGGGTGAGGGGGCGGTTGGCGCTGCCGTCTTTGGCGGGGCTTGTCCCGGCGATCCGTGATCACGGGCCTTGGGTTTATTGAACCACAAAGGCACGAAGGGCACGAAGGGCGAGGGGTTGAGGTTGACAGGAACTATTGCTCCAGTTCCAGCACCCTAAAATACAATCTTTCATTGTGTTTATGCTTAAAATCCCCAATGGTGGAGGGGGCCGTTATGGTTTGCGGCTTGGTGGCTCCGGCCTAGCGAGGAATCCGCAAATGGCTAACTTGGCCTCACTCGCGGAGGGAGCCAACCTTACGGCCATCTTATCGGCCATCTTGGGGGCTGTTGCGTGGGCTTTCGGTTGGCGCGTCCAGGAAAACGCAAAGAGGAACGCACTTCGACGAATGCTTTTCGCCGAGATTTGCTCCTTCGTGGCTGTGATCGAAAGTATAAGGTTAGCTGATGAATTCGAATACCTAATTCGAAACCCACCCGAGCACGGGACGATATGGGCAAGCGATGTAAGCAAGGAAAACTATTTCACAATATTCGAGGCGAATGCCGCCAATCTCGGCTCGTTGGACCCATCCGTGGTCGGTCACATCGCGGCATGTTACGGCTTCATGAAGGGTTCCCGCGATGCAACGCGTTCGCTTGCGGGCTGGGGTACGCGGCATGTGTCAGACGTTGAGAAAAGTTTGGAATTGCGCGCCGTGGCGCGACTAGTCGCTAATAGTCTGGTTCAAGCGGATCTCGCATTTGGCCGACTTATAGCTGAGGACGCAACGCTCGCACATGGAATGGAATCTGTTTTACCGCCACAGTCCATCGAGAAGTTGGCCCGGCGCTGGAAAGACATTGCTGGAGAACAATCGGCAACCCAATAAGATAGAGAAATATGCGGATATTGCTCCTGTCCCCGTTTTTTCGCGCGCAAATTGATAGAGGCAATTGATGGCCGACACTGACGGAATGAATCTCGATGACTACGTTCGCGAAACCCTGCTTGCCCTTGTCCGGGGCGTGGTAAACGCACAGGCTGATGAACTCGCTGGCGGCTATATAGGAAGGTCGCCCATCAAGGAGGCGCCGCACCTCAATCTCGCGAAGGACGGTGACGGCAACATCATCACCACGGTTAAATTCGATCTGGCCACTACCGTCGAAGCTAAGACAGAGCGCGGCGGGGGCTTTGGGATCAAGGTGGTGCCGATGTTCACGGCAGACGCGACCGCAAAGGCCGCCAGCACCTCGTCAATGGTGAGCCGGCTTGCATTCGAGGTCCCGATCTCAATTCCAAAGCCTATAAAGCAGATGCTCGACGACAAAGCGCGCTCCGATCGCATAGATGGTGACTACTCTCGGGCAATCGCAAGGTCGCAATCGGGAAATCCGGTTCAGAGCTGAATTATGCCGCCTCTGCATTTTCGGGGATAGGTCCATGCCCCCGCCGCCCCAATCCCAACTCACGCGAAAGGTCCGCTCTCGGCCGGCATGAACCCCTGTGCGATCAGGGTCTTCGAAAGGGCTTCGAGGCCGACGGTTCGGTGCGCCTGGAGGCCGATGCGTCGGGCGGCGGCGACGTTTGTGGCGGAATCGTCGAAGAAATGGATGTCGGCGGGATCGCGGCCGAGCCGCTCGACGACGAATTCGAAGATGGCCGGGTCGGGTTTCACCAGGCCGCAGAGGTGGGACGCGAAGGCCGCGTCGGCGTGGGCCAGGATGTCGCCGAACCGCGCCCAGTGCAGGGCGTTGGAGTTGCTGAGATAGACGATTCGGTAGTCGGCCCGCAGCGCGGTCAGAAGCGCGCCGGCGCCGGGGAAGAAGCCCCTTGGCCAGGCGGCGAACCGCTCAAGAAAGGCTTGGGGAGACGTCGGCAGCTTCCACTCGGCGATGAAGGCGCGGGCGAAGGCGTCCGGGTCGATCCCGCCGCGCTCGAAGCTTTGAACCGCCGGGCTCGACAGCCAAAGCTCGTGCAGGTCGCCGGCCTTCGCCTCGCCCATCAGGTTCGGAAGATCCTCGAACATGGTGTTTTCGACCAGGACGCCCCCAAGGTCGAACAGCAGGACGGGGCGGTCGTTCATTCGGTTTTTCCGGGCTTAGGCGGCGGCAAGGTCCAAACTGTGCGTCGATTCGCCAATAACCCGGCCTGGCTCGCGGCCATCCTGTGGGCACGCTTCAGGCAGGAGATGGCGCACATGGAGGTTTCCCCGACAAATGGCCCGACGGTCGTACTGGTGCATGGCGCCTGGGCGGACGGGTCGAGTTGGGGGCGGGTGATCCCGTTGCTGATGAAGAAGGGCGTTCCCGTGGTCGCGGTCCAGAATCCGACGACCTCCCTCGCCCACATCACGGACGATGGCGCCGGCTTTCTGAAGCTGAGCGTCGAGGGTTGGATCAAGGACGTCACCCAGGATCTGCCGGAAGATAAGGCGCGGGTGCTGGCCATTGTGCAGCCGCCGTTGGCGGCCAGCACCTTTGGCGACAAGATCACCAAGGCGGCGTGGCGGACGCGGCCCAACTGGTACGTCGTCTCGATCGAGGACCGTATTGTCAGCGTCGAACTGGAGCGGCGGTTGGCGGCGACCCTGAAGGCCAAGACCACGGAGCTGAAGGCGGGGCGCCTGTCGCTGCTGTCCCAGCCCGAGGCCGTGGCCGAGGTCATCCTCGACGCCGTCACCACCGTCGCCGCCGGGGCGTGACGGCGGTCTCTTTCGCGGCGGCTCGTGGCGCGGGTCTGGGCCTGACCGGGGCGGTCTTGGCCTCAAGGGTTTGTGGTCATTGGCCGCCGGGACGAGCCCGGCGGTGACGGGGGTGGGAGGGGCGCGGACTTTGTGTCCTTTGTGTCCTTTGTGGTTCAATTCTTCTTTTCATGTGACCCGAATGTCCGAGCGCCCCCTCAGCCGGGGCTGCGCCCCGACAGCTCCCCCGTCGAGACGGGGGAGCAGGGCAGGCCCCTGCCGGAGCGGGACGGATTTGGTCCGGGGCTGGCCTATTCCCGGATCGCGCGAGCGCGGGTCCATGGGGAGCGCCGAGCCGCTCAGCGGGCCGAGCGGCGCGCCAGGCGGCGGCGGGATGTGGTCAAGGGCGTCGAGCGCCTGGCGGACCAGGAGGTCCTTGAGGACGAGGACGACAGCGAGGCCTTTTACGAGAACCTGTATGAGCGGCTGGACGTCGAGCAGGAACTGACCGGCTTCGACACGCGCCCGGTGGCCGAGATCGTCGCCCGGATCTGCAAGGATCTGGGGGTGGCGGTGGAGACGGTGGTTGGAGTTGGGGATGAATTTGAGGGGGCTCGCCCGGGAGAGCAACGACTGCGCCGGGGATCGGGATGACCCCCAGCGCGGCGTCGCGTGCTATGGCGTCAGGGGATCAGTGCTTGATGCGGCTGATCTTGGAGCCTTCGATGCTGACCCCGGCCATCAGGCCCTGCTGGTCGAAGATGAAGGCGTAGGCGTCGTCCTTGAGGGTCGAGGTGGACAGGTTCCTGGCCACGCCCTGATCGACCACCACCACGGTGGGGCCGACGCCGATTTCCCAGCCGTGGGTCTCGTGGACGTAGTCGACCGCCTTCTTGGTCATCAGGAACACCACATAGCCATAGGACTGGGCCCCGGCCTGCAGGCCCCAGGACCCGGTGACCGAGTTGTAGTAGCCGTCGACCTTGGGGCCGACCTTCAACTCGCCCTCGCCATAGGCGCCGCCGAACACCAGGCCGGCCTTGACGATATTGGGGAAGACCAGCACGGCGCGGGCCTTGTGCGCGATGGCCTCGGCGGCGGGGTTGCTGGCGTAGAGCTTTTGCAGGGCCTGGTCGGAATCCCTGTTCAAATCCTCAGCCGTCGCCGCCTGGGCGCCGCCGACCAGACAAACCGACGCCATGGCCACGGCGGCCAGGGTGGTCGAGAGCATCGTTTTCCGGAAATTCATCTTCATTCGGCTTTCTGGTTGAGTTCGTTCGAGCATCCGCCAACATGTCCCTACCCGTGATCGGGCGGAGTCATGTAACGCGAACGTCGTGCAAACGGTCAGGATCTGAATCCGTTGCGCCAATTTTCAAAGTTCGGTTCATGACCGTAAATCGCGGTGGCCATGGTCATTGTCCATGCCATGGATGAGATTTTGCTCGCTTGATCTCTATCAAACGCGCAGCGGATTTATCGTGGAACGCTGCGCGGGCTTACTTAGTTCTGTTTGCGTGGAATATTTCCGTGCCTATGGGGCGTCGGGGAACCAAAGTTGGCTCGCGGGCGCTACCTGTGTTCAGTTTCGCGGGGTGATCAGAATTTGATCCTAAAGTCCCGCGCTCTATGCAGCCTCTTTCAGGATCCGAACCATGAGCATCGGCCTTATCCTACTGATTATTCTTATCCTCATGCTGGTCGGCGCCCTGCCCCGGTGGCCGCATAGCGCCAGTTGGGGCTATTATCCCAGCGGCGGGCTGGGTCTGGTGCTGGTGATCGTGATCGTGCTCCTGCTGTTGGGGCGGATCTGACGGCGACCGGCGCCGAGATTGACGGCAGGGACGGCGATTGCCGTCGAGCCCGTTCGGCGGCATAGACCCTGCCCGGATGAGTCGGGGCGGGCGGATGCGGGATTATTTCGAGCTTCAGCTTCGGTTCGCGGGGCA
Source organism: Caulobacteraceae bacterium (assembly GCA_031291685.1). Lineage (GTDB taxonomy): Bacteria > Pseudomonadota > Alphaproteobacteria > Caulobacterales > Caulobacteraceae > Poindextera. The sequence goes on from JARLIP010000201.1 coordinate 21,342, forward strand.
GGTGGCCCAGCTGGCCGGCCTTGATCCTCTGGAGGCGGTGGGGCTCTACACCAATTTCCACAAGCGCTTTGGCCTGGGCGCCCTGGGGGACGGGCCGGTCTCGCCGGTGTGGCGCGATTATCTGCGCGGCCTTGAGGTCCTGGCGGATGTGGCGGACCAGGCGGCCCTGACCGAGGCGGTGTTCGTCTCGCGCCTGCCCGAGATCCTGCCCCCGGAGCAGCACGGGTTCGGCTGTTTCAGCTGCGAGGCGCCGGACAGGGCGGGGCCAGACGGGGCGGGGCCAGACGGGGCGGGGCCAGACGGGGCGGGGCCAGACGGGGCGGGGC
>JARLIP010000202.1 GCA_031291685.1 Caulobacteraceae bacterium
AACGAGCGCGAGGCCATGTAGTCGGTGGGGTCGAACTGCTTGGCGAAGTCCCGGGGGTTCGACAACTCCTGCGAGCTTTCCATGCCCAGGACCCAGGGGGCGGCGGCGGCGATGACCGGGGCGTGGGCCGCGGCGCCCACGACAACCATGTCTGGCTCAACGCCTCTTACGCCCTGGGCGTGCGGATCACGGAATCCTTCAAGACCTACGGCTGGTGCACCCGCATCCGCGGCGTCGAATCCGGCGGCACGGTGGAGGGCCTGCCCACCGCCATGTTCCCCACGGACGAGGGGGGCACCGACGCCAAGTGCCCCACCGAGATCGCCATCAGCGACCGGCGCGAGGCGGAACTGTCCAAGGCCGGCTTCATGGCCCTGATTCACCGCAAGAACACCGATCAGGCCACCTTCATCGGCGGCCAGACGGTGCACGCGCCCAAGGCCTATGACGATCCGGCCGCCACGGCCAACGCCAATCTCTCGGCCCGCCTGCCCTACATCTTCGCCAGCTGCCGCTTCGCCCACTATCTGAAGTGTATCGTGCGCGACTGGGTAGGCTCGACCCGCGAGGCCGCGCAGCTCGAACGTGATCTGAAGACCTGGATCATGCAATATGTCGATGGTCAGCCCGAGACGTCATCCGAAGAGGCCAAGGCTCGCCGCCCCCTCAAGGACGCCGGTATCCAAATCATACCGGACGAAGAGAACCCCGGCTATTATCAGGGCGTCTTCCGGTTCGTGCCCCATTACCAGTTCGAGGGCATGGACGTGTCGATGAGCATGGTCTCACGACTGCCCAAGGCTAGCTAGCTTACAAACACAACACTTGGGGGTCGCCGCGAGACCTCCTCCATTGGAGAAGAAGCATGGCTCAAGTTGACGCATTCCTTAAGCTTGACGGTGTCAAGGGTGGTTCCATTGATTCCAAGCATCCCGACGAAATCGAAATCCTGAGCTGGAGCTGGGGTGTCGCCAACTCTGGCAGCGCCCAGACCAGCACCGGCGCCGGCGCCGGCAAGGCCTCGGTCGCCGACCTGACGATCATGAAGCTGATGGACGTCTCCTCGCCCATCCTGGTGAAGAACAGCGTCACCGGCACCCACATCGCCAACGGCCTGCTGACCATCCGCAAGGCCGGCGGCGATTCTCCCCTGGAATACTTCAAGTTCAAGCTCCAGAAGGTCCTGATCTCGAGCTATCAGGTCAGCGGCAGCGACGGGAACCCGGACCTGACCGAAAGCGTGTCCTTCAACTTCCAGAAGTTCGACATCGTCTATACGCCGCAGGACAACACGGGCGCCGCCGGCGCCGGGGTCGAATTCGGCTACGACATCGCCGCCAATAAATCGGCCTGATCCTTCTAGCGGATCGGATGGCGGAGCGACTGTGCGCTTCCGCCATCCGGTCAGAGACAGAACTGATGCCCTCATCCGCAGACGATCTGTTGCGCTCCGGCGATATCGTCGGAGCGCGCGCAGTCCTTGTGTCCCAGATCAAGCGCGCTCCCCAGGATCAGGCGGCGCGCATGTTTCTGTTCCAACTCCTGGCGATCGTGGGCGAATGGGACAAGGCTGAGAGCCAGCTTCGGGCCCTGGCCCAGCTGTCCCCCGAGGCCCAGATGCTGGCCGCGGTCTATAACAAGGCCATCGGCGCCGAGCGTGCGCGCCAACAGGCCTTCGCCGGCCAGGCGCCCTTCAATGTCCTTGTGCCCTCCTCGCCCTGGATCACGGTCCTGGCCGACTCCCTGGCCGCCTTCAGCCGGGGCGACTCCGCCAAGGGAGAAGCCCTGCGGGACGAGGCCTTCGACGCCGCTCCCGACACCCCCGGCGAGTTGAACGAGGTCAAGTTCGGCTGGATCGCCGACGCCGACCCCCGGTTTGGCCCCGCCATCGAGCTGATCATCGACGGCAACTGGGGTCTGGTGCCCTTCGAAGCTATCGCCGAGCTGCGCAGCGAGGGGCCGCGCGACGTGCGCGACCTGATGTGGCTGCCGGTGGAGTTGCGCATGCGCTCGGGTCAGTCCGCCGCCGGCTTCCTGCCCGCCCGCTATCCGGGATCGGAATCCGCCGAGCCGCCCTTCCAACTAGCCCGGGGCACCGACTGGATCGACAGCCCCGCCGGCCAGATCGGCCTGGGCCAACGCATCTTCACCCTGAGCGATTCCAGCGAGGTGGACGTGTTGTCCCTGCGCCAGCTTTCCCTGCTCTAGGCCGCGACATGGCCGGGCCGCGCTTCAATCCGACCCTGTTCGACAAGCTGGTCTCGGACATCGAGCTATCGGGCCTGCGCCAGACCGACGATCCGGAGGAGCGCACCGAGATCACCCGGGCCAGCCTGCGCTTCTACACCGTGCCCAAGCTGGACCGGTTCAATGAAACCGCCCTGCGCACCACCGTGCGCCGGGAGTTGGCCTGGCTGCTGAACACCACCAATCTCGACGCCGTCGAGGATCTTTCCACCTATCCGCAGGTGCAGACCTCGGTCCTGAACTATGGGGTGCCGGACCTGACCGGCAAGTCCATGTCCACCTGGGCTATCCGCGAGAGGGCCAACCAGATCCGCGAAGCGATCAAGGCTTTCGAGCCGCGCATCGAACCCACCACCCTGGATGTGGAGGTCCGGGCCACGGACGAGCGGGAAAACGCCGTGACCTTCGTCATCCGCGGGGACGTCAGCTCGGCGGTCAAGGCGATCCCTGTCCAGTTCGTCACCGATGTCGAGGTCGACACCGGCGCGGCCACCGTCAGGGACTAGGGCCATGGATCCCCGCCTCCTGCGCGCCTACAACGAGGAACTGGCCTATCTTCGTGAATCCGCACGCGAATTCGGCGAAGAGCACGACGTGGTCGCCGGCTATCTGGGCCTGAAAACTCCCAACGATCCCGACCCCTATGTGGAGCGCCTGCTGGAGGGTGTGGCCTTCCTCAGCGCCCGGGTGAACCTCAAGCTGGCGGACCAGTTCCCCGACTTCACCCAGCACCTGCTCAGCGCCCTGCAACCCAACTATATCGCCCCCACCCCCTCGATCTGCATCGTGGCCCTGGAGCCCCGCGAGGAGGACAGCGGCCTGGTGGAGGGGGTGCGTGTCGAGCGCCTGACCGAACTGACCGCGCCGGTGGCGGGCCAGGACACCCAGTGTGTCTTCCGCACCGGCCATCCGGTGGATCTGTGGCCGCTGAAGATCGAGGCGGTGGAGTACCTGCCCTCCCGCGCCGCCGTGGCCCCCTATGCCAGCGCCGCCGGGGTGCGGGCCGAGGCAGGACTGAAGATCCGCATCGCGGTCATCGGCGACAGCAAGCTCAGCGACGTCAAGCCGGGGCCCCTGCCCGTCTATCTGGACGGCTCGGAGAACATCCCCGGCGAACTGCACCGTCAGATCCTGGGTGAGACCCTGGCCGTCGTCGGCCGTCCCATCGTCGCCGGCGGCGCGGACGGCGCCTTCGTCAAACTGCCAAAGCCCGAACCCTATGGCTTTGGCGAAGACTGCGCCCTCCTGCCCCACGAGGGTCGATCTTTCCGCGGCTATCGGCTGCTGACCGAATATTTCGCCTGCCCCGAGCGGTTCATGTTCGCCGCCCTGCCGGGCCTCGCCTCGGTCTTCGCCGGGACGGAGCGGGAATGCGAGATCGTGCTGCTGTTCTCGCGCACCTCGCCGATCCTGACCGGCGCCGTGGCCCCGCCCAACCTGCGACTGTTCTGCACCCCGGCGGTCAACCTGTTCGAGAAGCAGCTCGGCCGGGTGACCATGACCAAGCACCAGCACGAATATCTGATCATGCCCGATCGGACCCGGCCGCTGGACTTCGAGGTGTTCAAGCTTCTGGAGGTCACCGCCTACGGCCAGTCCAACAGCGCCCCGCGCCCCGTGGCCCCGCTCTACGCCATGGGCGCCCTGCTGCACGACTGGCGGGAGGCCCTGTTCTACGCCCTGCGCCTGCGCCCCCGTCGCCTGTCGCTCAAGGAGCAGCGCTCCCGCCGGCGCAAGGACTATGTGGGCACCGAGACCTGGATCAGCCTGACCGCCCCGGGGGAGCCGGACAAGCTGGACGACATCTACGAACTGGCGGTGCGGGCCCTGTGCACCAACCGCGAACTGCCGGAACTATTGCGTTTTTCCGGGCGCAAGTCCGACTTCGCCACCTCCATCGCCCAGATCAAGTCAGTGACCGCCGTGCGGGCGCCAACCCGGCCCAGACCGCCCCTGGGCCTGACGGATTCAGCCTGGCGGGTGATCGGCCATCTGACCCCCAACTTCACCGCCCTGGCCCGGGAGGACGGCGACGCCGGCACCCTGCGCGACCACCTGGCCCTCTATGCCCGCTCCGACGATCCGGCCATGCGCCGCCAGATCGACGGCATTCTGGAGGTGCGCAGCCAGCCCGTCACCCGCCGGATCAGCGGGGTCGATCGTCTGGCCTTCGCCCGGGGCCAGAGGCTGACGATCCGCCTGGACGACGCCTCCTTCGAGAACAGCCGCATGTTCCTGTTCAGCGCCGTTCTGGACCGCTTCCTGTCCGAGTTCGCCTCCATCAACAGTTTCGTCGAAACCGTGTTTGAAAGCCCAGACCAGGGAGAATTCGCCCGTTGGCCCGCGAGAACCGGCCAAAGACCGACCATCTAGGCTACCTGCGCCAGGTCGAGACCGAGGTTCGCCGCTTCGGGTTCTTCGCCTTGATGCGGGCCCTGGAGTCCCGCGCCCCTGACCATGCGCGGATCGGGGAGTCGCGCCTTCCCGCCCAGAACATCATCGACCTCGCCCACACCCCGTCCCAGGAATTTCCTGGCGCCACCATCGATCAGGTGGAATGGCGGGCCAGCGGTCGCCCCACCGTGCGCAGCAACTTCCTGGGCCTGACCGGACCCATGGGCGCCCTGCCCCTGCACCTGACCGAGTTCGCCCAGTACGAGCGCCGCTACGCCAAGACCCAGCCCTTCGGCCGTTTCCTGGACCTGCTCACCGACCGCATGTTGCAGTTCTTCTACCGCGCCTGGGCCGACGCCCAGCCGGTAGTCCACGCCGACCGCCCCCAGGACGACCGCTTCGCCGGCTATCTGGCCGCCATCTCCGGCGCCCAGGATGGCCTGGGGGACGCCAATCAGGACTTCCCCGCCCCAAACTTCTCCGCCAATGGCCGCCTGCACTATGCGGGGCTGTTCGCCTCCCGGCGCAGCGCCGGCGCCATTCAGGACGGCCTGTCCCACATGCTGGGCGTTCCGGTGCGGATCACCGAATTCGTCGCCCGCTGGAGCCCGATCGAGCCCCAGGACCGCTCGCGCCTGTCCCGGGGCGAATCCGGCTTCAACCAGCTGGGTGTCGACACCGTCCTGGGCGGACGGGTGCGTCTGTCCGACAGTGATTTTCGGGTGACCCTTAAGGCCGCCGACCTCGCCGACTATGAGGCCTTCCTGCCCGGCGGCGCGCGCTATCAGGCCGCGTCCCAGGCCCTCACCGCCCTCAGCCCCTCCCACCTGGACTGGGAGCTGGAGCTGGAGATCGACGAACAGGACGCCCGCGCGGCCCACCTGAACGGCGCCGCGCGCCTGGGCTGGACCGGCTGGATGACCCCCGGCGCCAGGACCGGATCACGAGCGGACGCCAGACTGCGCCGGCCAACACGGCCACGGATACGATAAAAGAGGCAGGGAACCCACCGAATGACCGAGATCAGCCGCAAAGCCCTGTTCGGGCGCCTGGATGGCGCGGCCCTGAAGGGGATCGAGACCGCCACCGGCTTTTGCAAGATGCGGGGCAACCCTTATGTGGAACTGGTCCACTGGGTGCACATCCTGCTGCAGGACCCGCGCAACGACGTGGCCGCCATCCGCGAGCGCTTCGGCCTGGACGACACCCGCCTGACCCGGGACGTTGTCGCCGCCCTCGACGCCCTGCCCCGGGGCGCCACCGCCATTTCTGACTTCTCGCCCCTGGTGGAGGAGGCGATCGAGAAGGGCTGGCTCTACGCCTCCCTCCAATTCAACGCCGGCAAGGTCCGCACCGGGCACCTGATCTTCGGCGCCCTGCGCACCCCGTCCTTGCGCAACGCCCTGATCGCCACCTCCGCCGAATGGCGCAAGATCAATGTGGACCAGCTGGGCGACGAGTTCGGCGGCATCGTCGCCGGCTCCTCCGAGACTAACGAGGCCGGGCCCGCGGGCCTGTCCGGAGACTACGCCGGGGGGGCGGGCGAGGCGCCGGTGGCGGCCGGCTCCGGCGAGGCCCTGGCCAAGTTCTCCGTCGACCTGACCGAAAAGGCCCGCAAGGGCGAGATCGACAAGATCGTCGGCCGCGACGCGGAGATCCGTCAGGTGGTGGATATCCTGCTGCGCCGACGCCAGAACAATCCAATCCTCACCGGCGAGGCCGGGGTGGGCAAGACCGCCGTGGTCGAGGGCTTCGCCCGGCGGATCGTGGACGGGGACGTGCCCCCGGCCCTGAAGAACGTCACCCTGCGTTCCCTGGACATCGGCCTGTTGCAGGCCGGCGCCAGCGTGAAGGGCGAGTTCGAAAAGCGCCTGCGCCAGGTGATCGACGAGGTCGAGGCCTCCGCCGAACCCATCGTGCTGTTCATCGACGAGGCCCACACCCTGATCGGCGCCGGCGGCCAGGCCGGCACGGGGGACGCGGCCAACCTGCTCAAGCCCGCCCTGGCCCGGGGCCGCCTGCGCACCATCGCCGCCACCACCTGGGCGGAGTATCGGCAATATTTCGAGAAGGACCCGGCCCTTACCCGCCGCTTCCAGACCGTCAATGTCGGCGAGCCGGACGTGGAAAAAGCCGTGGGCATGATCCGCTCCGTGGCCCCGATGATGGAAAAGCACCACGGGGTGGTGGTGCTGGACGCCGCCGTCGAGGCCGCCGTCAAGCTGTCCCAGCGCTACATCCCGGCCCGCCAGCTGCCCGACAAGGCCGTCAGCCTGCTGGACACCGCCTGCGCCCGGGTCGCCGTCTCGCAGCACGCCACCCCCGCCCCCGTGGATGACCGTCGCCGCAAGGTCGAGATGCTGGAGACCGAGCTGGAGATCGCCACCCGCGAGGCCGCCAACCACTTCGGCCCCGCCGAGCGGATCGGCAAGCTGGACGAACAGATCGCCGAGGCCCGCGCCGACCTGGCCGTGGTCGAGGAAAAATGGAACGCCGAAAAGGCCGCCCTGGAGACGGTCAAGGCCGCCCGCGCCGACCTGACCGGCGAGAACGCCAGCGAGGGCGCTGACGCGGCCCTGGAGACCGCCCTGGCCGCCTATCGCGCCGCCCAGGGGGACGAGCCCATGGTGTTCGGCGAGGTCGATGAGGACGCGGTGGCCGCCGTGGTCGGGGACTGGACGGGCATTCCCATCGGCCGGATGGTCAAGGACGAGATCGCCTCGGTGCTGACCATCGCCGACCAGATGAAATCCCGCGTGATCGGCCAGGACCACGCCATGGACGCCATCGCCAAGCGCATCCAGACCAGCCGCGCCAAACTCGACAACCCCAACAAGCCCGTCGGCGTGTTCATGCTCTGCGGCCCCTCCGGCGTCGGCAAGACCGAGACCGCCCACGCCCTGTCGGAGCTGCTCTATTCCGGGGACGCCTCCCTGATCGTCATCAATATGAGCGAGTTCCAGGAGGCTCACACGGTCTCCACCCTCAAGGGCGCGCCGGCTGGCTATGTGGGCTATGGCCAGGGCGGGGTCCTGACCGAGGCCGTGCGCCGCCGCCCCTATTCGGTGGTGCTGCTGGACGAGATGGAAAAGGCCCACCCCGACGTCCACGAGATGTTCTTCCAGGTGTTCGACAAGGGCTACATGGACGACTCCGAAGGTCGCCATATCGACTTCAAGAACACCTTGATCCTGCTCACCTCCAATGTCGGCACCGACCTGATCACCACCCTGTCGGAAGACGAGGAAATGAAGCCCGAGGCCGACACCCTGGCCGACGCCCTGCGGCCGGAACTGCTCAAGGTGTTCCCGCCCGCCCTGCTCGGCCGCCTGATCGTGCTGCCCTACTACCCGCTCAGCCCCACCATGCTGCAGTCAATCGTCCGCCTACAGATGAACCGCATCAAGCGCCGCGTCGCCGAGAACCACGACATCGTCTTCGACTACGACCAGGCGGCGGTGGACTACGTGGTCTCGCGCTGCACCGAACTGGCCTCGGGCGGGCGGATGATCGACGCCATCCTGACCAACTCCATGCTGCCCGAGCTGTCGATCCAACTGCTCACCCGGCAGATGGCCGGCGAGGTGGTGACCAAGATCACCGTGAGCGCCTCAGGCGAGGCGCTGACCTATGCCTATGAGACGGAGGGCTGAAGCGGCGGGGCCCCTCCAACGAACGCTTTCCTCAGCAGCCCCCGACCGGCACGGCCATCAGGGCGGAATATTGCTCAGTCAGGGCCATGCCCAGATGAAAGGCCTCGTCGGCGATCGGAGTATAGGCGTCGATCTCGTCCTTGATGGCGCCGATATATTTGCCCCCGTCGTAGAAGCCCTTCACGTGTTCGTTGAACAGCCGGTTCAGATGGACGCGGTAGGCGTTAGCCCGTTCCACATTGCGGTTGGCCGTGGCCTGGGCCGGCTTATAGACCTGATCGAGGAAATCATTGCGCTCGGCGGCGGTGCAGAACCGATCTGGAGGGATCACCGGCGCCACGGCCTCCAGCACCGGACGCACCATGCGCGGCGGCGGGGCGCTGGGCGAGGCGGGCGAAACCGCCGCATCCATCGGTGACGGGGCGACGGCCAGGAGCGTGGGCGGCCCAGGCCGAGGCGGCGGCGCCTCCGGAATGGCCCCCTGAGGCGGTGCGCTGGGCGTCTCCGCGGCCCGGCGCGCCAGAAGGCTTCGAACGGATTTCAGATTGTCCGCGGCGGCGGTGTCGGCGGGGTTCAGGCTGACGGCCTGTTCAAACTCGCCCAGGGCCAGGGCATATCGCCCCTGGGCGGCGTAGGTCATGCCCCGGTCATTGTAGGCCTTGCCATTGCGGGGATCGAGTTCCAGGGCGCGGCTGTCATCGGCGATGGCCAGGTCGAACTCCCCGAGCCGCAGATGGGCCATGGCCCGTTCCGTCAGGGCCGGGGCAAGGCCAGGGTCCAGGGTCAGGGCCTGGGTCTCATCGGCGACGGCCTGGGCGAGTTGTCCGAGGCCTATATTGGCCCGCCCGCGCAGCAGATAGATCCCCGCTCGCTCGGCGTCGGCGAGGGACGGGTCTTCCAGGGCCCGGTCAAAATGGGCGATCGCCTCGGCATAGGCGTTGTTATCGAGGGCGGACCGCCCGGTCCGGCTCTCGTCCTGACCGCCCGCGAGGGCCGGATCGCCCAAGGCCAGGGTGAGCAGCATAAGGGTAAGGCTCGCCCCCATCCTTCCCCCGCGCCCCAGGCCTGAACCTGTCCAAAGCCTCTTCACCGCTCGCCACCTCATCCTCACCCTTTCCGGATGACGGACCTAAAGACCCGGGACTTCAAGCGCCAATCGCGGCGTGGAGCGCCGGAATTTTCCGCCCCTGGCCATCGCCTCGGACGCCCCGCCTCGGTAGGCCTCCGAGGAAAGTGCATGGGCAAGCTCCATAGGCGCCGCCGGGGCCCCACCTTACGCGTCCCTGGACGCCACGGTCCTGGCCATTCGGCCAAGGTCACATCGCCCAAATTAGGCGCGCGGGACCGGGAAAACCGGGCTCCGGGGCCACAGGACCGCGATCAACTGTCCGGTATGTGGCGCGCGCTTGCTTGTTTGATTGACTTTCCGGGTGCGAATCCTATGTTCCGCGCCAATTAAGCCGGGGTTGACTGGACGATTTGCGTCCTGGGCCGCCTGCTTTTCACCACAGAGCATGACTGATTTTTCTGAACTAGGGCTGAGCCCCGAGACCCTCAAGGCTGTCGCCGACAGCGGCTACACCACGGCCACCCCGATCCAGGCCGAAGCCATCCCCGTCGCCCTCGCCGGGCGTGACGTGCTGGGCATCGCCCAGACCGGCACCGGCAAGACCGCGGCCTTCACCCTGCCGATGATCGAGCGCCTGCAAAGCGGCCGCTCCAAGGCGCGCATGCCGCGCAGCCTGGTCATCGCCCCCACCCGCGAACTGGCCGATCAGGTGGCCTCCTCGTTCGAGAAATACGCCAAGGGCACCAAGCTGTCCTGGGCCCTGCTGATCGGCGGCGTGTCCTTCGGCGACCAGGAAAAAAAGCTGGATCGCGGCGTCGACGTGCTGATCGCCACCCCGGGCCGGCTGCTGGACCATTTCGAGCGCGGCAAGCTGCTGATGACCGGCGTGCAGATCATGGTGGTCGACGAAGCCGACCGCATGCTCGACATGGGCTTCATCCCCGACATCGAGCGCATCTTCAAGCTGACCCCGCCGAAGAAACAGACCCTGTTCTTCT
>JARLIP010000203.1 GCA_031291685.1 Caulobacteraceae bacterium
CCGCGCCCCGCCGAGAGCAGGCTGACGGCCTCCAGGAGGTTGGTCTTGCCCGCCCCGTTGGGCCCGAACAGATAGGTCGCCCGCCCGTCCAGGGGCAAGCTCGCCCGGCCATAGGAGCGAAAGTCCGTCAGGGTCAGAAGGCGCAGGACGGCGCGGGTCAAACTTGCCTTCTCCCCTTGTGGGAGAAGGAGCGCCCCGCGCGCAAGGCGCGTGGGAGGATGAGGGGTCGCACTGGTGTTGTCGGAGAGGCCTGCGAGACCCCCCATCCTCCCATGGCCAGGCCATGGGGCCCTCCTTCCCCCACAAGGGGGGAAGGGAAAAGGAAATCGCCCCTCATCAGACTATGCATTCGCTAGCGCCTTTAAGGACGCTATCGGCCCTACACCCTCAGCGGCATCAACACGTACTGCACGTCCGGATCGATCGGATCGAGCACCAGGGTCGGCGAGGCCGGATCGGAGAAGCGGAACTCGGCGGTCTCGCCCTTGATCTGACCGGCCACGTCCAGGAGATAGCGGGCGTTGAAGCCGATTTCGAAGGGCTCGCCGTCATAATCGACCTCGAGCTCCTCGACGGCCTGGCCGGCCTCCATGTTGCGCACGGTCAGGATCACCCGCCCGGATTCCACGGCCATCTTCACCGAGCGGCTCTTTTCCGCCGAGATGGTGGCCACCCGGTCCACGGCCTGGGCGAAGACGGCGTTGTCGACGATCAGCACCCGGTTGTTGTCCTTGGGGATCACCCGGACATAGTCGGGGAAGGAGCCGTCGATCACCTTGGAGGTCAGGGCGGCCCGGCCGAACTCGAACCGGATCTTCTGGGCCGAGACCTGCAGATCGATATTCTCGCCGGCGTCCTCCAGCAGGCGGCGGGCCTCCTGGATGGTCTTGCGCGGCACGATCACCCCGGGGGCGCCCGCCGCGCCCTCGGGCGCCGGCATCTCGGCCAGGGCCAGGCGGTGGCCGTCGGTGGCCACGGCGCGCAGCTTGGTCTGACCGTTCTCGATCACCGTGTGCAGGTAGAGGCCGTTCAGATAGTAGCGCGTCTCCTCGGTGGAGATGGCGAACCGGGTCTTGTCGATCAGGCGGATCAGATCGCCGGTGTCGATGGTCAGGCGACTGGACAGCCCCTCCGACGACATGACCGGAAAATCCCCCGCCGGCAGGACCGGCAGGTTGAAGCGCGAGCGCCCGGCGGAGACCTGTAGCCGCGGATCGTCCCCGCTGTAGCGAAGCTCGACCTCGGCGCCCTCGGGCAGCTTGCGGACGATCTCGTAGAGGGTGTGGGCTGGAGCGGTGATCTGCCCGGGGCTATCCACGCGCCCGGGGGTCTCGTCGATGATCTCCATGTCCAGGTCGGTCGCGGACAACGCCATGACGTCGCGGCTGGCCGACAGGAGCACGTTCGAAAGAATGGGAATGGTGTTGCGTCGCTCGACAACGCTCTGAACATGCCCCAGCGCTTTCAGCAGAGCCGCGCGCTCGATGGTAAGCTGCATCTGGACGTCCGAATTTGTGGTCGCGACCGGTGTGTCCCCCCACGCGACCCCTTAGAGGGGAGCGGAGATTAACCGAAAAGCGCGCCTGGGGAAGACCCCTCTAACCACGCAATTTGCGTGTGAGGACTTCCAGGTCCCGCGCCAGCTGCGCGTCTTCCATCCGCAGGGCCTCGATCCGCCGCACCGCGTGCAGGACCGTGGTGTGATCGCGGCCGCCAAAACGCCGGCCGATGTCCGGCAGGGAGCGGGTGGTGAGGCTCTTGGCCAGCCACATGGCCACCTGTCGGGGCCGGGCGATGGCCCGGTTGCGGCGCTCGGAGATCAGGTCCGCCTGTTTCATACTGTAGTGTTCGGCGGTGGCCTTCTGGATCTCGTCGACGGTGATGCGCTTCTCGGCGCCGCGCAGGTGGGGCCGCAGGATCGCCTGGGCCTCGTCCAGGCCGAGGCCCGCGACGCCCTCGCCCATCCGCGCCACCAGGGTGTTCAGGGCGCCTTCCAGCTCCCGCACGCTGTCGGTGAAGCGGTCGGCCAGGAACTGCATCACCTCGGGTCGGGCGCTGAGGCCCGGAACGTCCAGGGAACGGCCCAGGGTCGCCAGCTTGCGCTCCAGAATGCCCAGGCGAAGGGTCCGGTCCGCCGGCTCGATGCCGCAGACCAAGCCGGCCTGCAGGTGCGAGCGCAGGCGCGCGTCCATCTCCACCAGATCATTGGGCGCCCGGTCGGCGGTGAACACCACCCGGCGGCCGTCCTGGGTCAGGGCGGCGAGGGTGTGATAAAGTTCTTCCTGGCTGGACTGCTTGCCGGCGATGAAGTGCACGTCGTCAATCAGCAGCAGGTCGGCGGCCCGCAGCTCTTCCTTGAAGGCCGGGCCGCTGCGATCCATCAGCGCCTTGACGAAGCTTTGCAGGAACCGCTCGGCGGTCAGGTAGATCACCTTCTTGCCGGGGGCCGAGCGCATGGCCTCCCAGGCGATGGCGTTGAGCATGTGCGTCTTGCCGAAGCCGTAGGGGCCATGGAAGACGACCGGGTTGAAGTGCCCGTCGCTCCAGCTGGCGACCCGCTTGGCCACCGTGTGGGCGAACTCGTTGCCCGGGCCGGGAACGAAGGTGTCGAACCGGAAACGCTCCTGCAAGCCAAGCCCGCGGGACGGGGCGGCGTCATCCTCCTCGGAGGCGAGCGCCGCCGGCGAGGCCGCGGCCGGCTGAGCCAGCGACGGTTGGGCCAGGGACGGTTGGGCGAGAGCCTGGGGCGCCACGCAAGGCGCGGCGGACGTGGAGGCGCTGGATGAGGGGGCGGCGGCCATCACACTGGCTGAGGGTGCGTCCAGGGTGACCCCGGCGCTGTCGAGATCGGCCCGGGACTTCAGCTCCAGGGCGCGGCGTTCGGGATCGTACTGAGACCACAGTTCGGTGACCCGGCGCCAGGCGTTGCGGCGCACCCAGTCCCGGGCGATGCCGGTGGGGGTCACCAGGACCAGTTCGCCAGCGGCGGTCTGCCGCACGCCAGCCTGGGCCAACCAGGAATTGTAGGTGTCTTGGCTCATTTCGCTGCGCAGGGCCGCGCTCGCCTTGGCCCATACGGCTTCAGGTTCCCAGCTCCCGCCGGAACGCCCCGCGAAGCCACCAACTCCTCCTGCCAAGCTAACCGTCATATCGCCCGCACCCCGAAAATCGTCCATGGATCGACCGCCCCCACGACCGCCGATCCCAGCAAAAAACACACACAAGGCCCCACACGCGGCGGTTGCATTGCACCGCCGTCGCCATTCATCCGTACTGAGATGGAAACGTTGTTGGCCTTCAGACTAGTCAGAGGCCGGGGCCGGTCAACCACGATTATGTTCGCCGCCGACGGATAAAATAGTTGACTCCGACTAGCGCCTCGCTCGCCAAGGGAAACTGCTTTTGGGGTGTCTGTTCACTGAATAGTTGACCATAGACAAGCCAGGCCGCCGGATTGTAACAATCCAGCGGCCTGCTTGGCAGTACTCTAATATATTCAGATATCTAGCCCGTCACGGTCGTGTCGGGCCGATCGTCAGGCGGTCGCGAGCTTCTTCAGCTGGGCGGCCAGACGGGACACTTTGCGCGCGCCGGTGTTCTTATGCACGACGCCCTTGGTGACGGCGCGCATCAATTCGGACTGGGCCTCGACGAAGGCGGTCTTCGCCGCCGAGGCGTCGCCCTTGGCGATGCTTTCTTCGAACTTGCGCAGATAGGTGCGCACGCGCGAGCGGCGAGCTTTGTTGACCTCGGTGCGGCGCGCGATTTTGCGGATCGCTTTCTTAGCGCCGGGATTGTTGGCCATGGGTCTAGAGCCTCAAACGACAGGGCGCGGAGCGGCTAGCCCAGCGCGGAAATTCAGGAGACGGGGCATATACGGGAAGGGCTGGCCCGGGTCAATCCAATCCGTGGAGATCGTGATCCGATAGGCTGAGTCAAATCAAGGCCCTTCGACCTTCAGTCCCCGGGCCCGCAGCATGGCGGGCACGCTGTCGGGCCCCACCAGATGGCCCACCCCCACCACCATCACCCGCACCCCGGGCCGCTTC
>JARLIP010000024.1 GCA_031291685.1 Caulobacteraceae bacterium
CTCATGGCCACGACGAAGGCGGCGCGCAGGGCCACCTCGGTCTTGCCGAAGCCCACGTCGCCGCAGATCAGCCGGTCCATGGGCTTGCCCGCGGCCAGATCCTGCAGAACGTCGCCGATGCTGGAAAGCTGGTCCTCGGTCTCCTCATAGGGGAAGCGGGCGCAGAATTCGTCGAATATGCCGGCCGGCGGATCGATTTCCTCGGTGACATTAAGCTGGCGGGCGGCGGCGATGGCGATCAGACCCTCGGCCATCTCGCGCAGCCGCTCCTTGGCCTTGGCGCGGCGGGCCTGCCAGGCGGCGCCGCCGAGGCGGTCCAACTGCACCCCCTCGGTTTCGCTGCCGTAGCGGGTCAGAAGGTCGATATTCTCGACGGGCAGATAGAGCTTGGAGTCCCCGGCATAGTGCAGCTCGAGGCAATCGTGGGGGGCGTCCTGGACCGGCAGGGTCTTCAGGCCCGCATAGCGGCCGATGCCGTGGTCGATGTGGACCACCAGATCCCCCGGCGACAGGGAGGAAGCCTCCGCCAGGAAGTTCTGGGCCCGCTTGCGGCGCTTGGGCCGGGCCAGGCGATCACCCAGAATGTCGGTCTCGGAGATCACCGCCAGATTGTCGGTCTCGAACCCGGTGTCGAGGGGCAGGACAACCCGCTGGGGCTTCTTCGGGTCCGCCGCCTTGGCCGCCTGCCAATAGGGGGCGACACTGATGTCCTTCAGGCCATGATCGGCCAGCATCGAGCCCAGGCGCTCCGACGAGCCTTCGGACCAGGAGGCGAACAGCACCCGCTTGCCCTGCCCGGCCAGATTACGGGCATGGTCCGCCGTGGCCTCGAACAGGTTGACGCTGTCCTGGCTTCGCTCAGCGGCGAAGCTGCGCCCCTGCCGGGCGCCCATATCGATGACTTCCAGACCTTCGTGCTGGAACGGGGTGAAAATCCGCACGGCTCGTTCGTCCAGCCGTCGATCCCATTCCTCGGCGGTCAGATAGAGGGCGTCGGGCTCCAGGGCGTGATAGCCATTGCGGCCCTGGGCGCTTTCGCGCCGGGCGTCATAGGCGTCGGCGATCATGGACAGGCGCTCGTCCCGGGCCTCCTTGGCCAGGTGATCGATCCCGATCAGGGCGTCCGCCGGCAGATAGTCGAACAGGGTCTCAAGCTTGGGATAGAGCAGGGACAGGAAATGCTCGACCCCGGCGCGGCGCACCCCCTCGGTGACCGCGGCGTAGAGCACATCGTTTCCCGGCGCGCCAAAGGCGCCGACATAGCCCTGGCGGAAGCGGGCGATGGTCTGCGGGTCCAGCAGGGCCTCCGACACCGGCAGGAGGGAGATGGACTTCAGCTGCTTGGTCGAACGCTGGGTCAGGGGATCGAAGGCGCGGATCGATTCCAGGGTGTCGCCGAAAAGGTCCAGGCGCACTGGCTCTTCGGCGGCGGGCGGAAACACATCGATCACGCCGCCGCGAATGGCGAATTCGCCGCGCTCCGAGACCGTGGAGGCCCGCTGATAGCCATTGACCGCGAAATAGCGTTCGAGATCGGCGATGTTCAGGTCCTGACCGCCGCGGGCCTCGTAGCTGGCCTTCTGGATCACGTCCCGTGGCGGAATCCGCTGCAACAGGGACGGCGCCTGGGTCACCAGCATCCGGGGCTTGCGGTCGGCCTCGCCCCTGGCCAGGCGCGCCAGGGCGGCCATGCGCAGGGCGGCGACCCCGGCCGAAGGGCCCAGCCGATCATAGGGCAGGCAATCCCAGGACGGCAGGCGAATGATCTCGATCTCAGGGGCGAAGAAGCCCATCGCATCGACAAAGGCCGAGGCGCGGGCGCCATCCCGGGCGATGAAGGCTGTCAGCCCGCCCCGGGCGCGGGCCAGATCGGCCATGATCAGGGCGTCAAAGCCCTCCGGCGCGCTGGTCAGCTCCAGGCGGCCGCTGGCCTGGGCGATCTTCTTCAGGTCATGAGCAGACGCCACCCCGATTAGGCTCCCCTCGCCTCGCCGGACTTGCCGACGGTCAGGTGGAAGGCGCGCAGCTTTTCCAGCACCGGTCCTTCAAGCTCCGCGGGCGGGGCGTCCCGGCCGATGATCCAGCCATAGAGGTCATGGTCCGGCTGATCGATCAGCACCTCGAAGGCGTCGAGCTCCCCCGGCGACAGCTCGGCCAGATGGGCGTCGACAAAGGGGCCGAGGATCAGGTCGGCTTCGCGAAACCCGCGATGCCAGGCTCGGAAGCTGATTTTCTTGAGGCGGGGGTCGTTCGTGGGATGGTTCATGGGACCGCGCATATAGAACGCCCGCGCGCGGGCCGCCACCCGCGCTATGCTTGTTTCATGCGCCCGGAGATTCTGTACCCCCTGTTCGCGCCCGCCACGTCCCTCAAGGGCGTGGGGCCCAAGGTCGCGCCGCTGGTCGAAAAACTGGCGGGGCCGCTGGTGCGCGACCTGATGTTCCTGGCGCCCCAGAGCCTGATCCACAGGCCCGTGGTCACCGCCGAGACCGCCCGAGAGGGCGAGGTCCAGACCCTGCATGTGGTGATCGACGCCCACCTGCCCCCCGGACGGGGCAGCCAGCCCTATCGCATCCGCGCCTTTGACGGGACGGGGTTTTTGACCCTGGCCTGGTTCAAGGTGCATGGGGACCATCTGGCCCGGGCCAATCCGGTGGGCGCGCAACGGGCGGTCAGCGGCAAGATCGAGCGCTTTGGCGGCGAACTTCAGATGGCCCATCCGGACTATCTGGTTCCCATGGAGCGGGCCGAGGAGATCCCGACCCGGGAGGCCGTCTATCCCGCCACGGCGGGCCTGCCGCCCCGAACGGTGCGACGGCTGGCGCACGAGGCCCTGGCCCGGGCCGCGAACCTACCCGAATGGCAGGACCCCGCCTGGATGGCGCGGGAGGGCTTTCCAAGCTGGCATGAGGCTCTGACCGCCCTGCACAATCCATCAACGGACGCGGACCTTTCCCCGGAGGCGCCGTTTCGCCGGCGCCTGGCCTATGACGAGTTGTTCGCCCACCAACTGGCCATGGCCCGGCGTAAATCGGTCCGCCGCAGCCACCCGGCCCCGGCCATAGCTCCGTCGCCCCTGGCGGGACGCGTTGAGGGCGACCTTCCCTTCGCCCTGACCGGCGCGCAGCAGCGCTCCCTGATCGAGGTCCGCGCGGATCTGGCCTCCGGGGAGCGGATGTCCCGACTGCTGCAAGGGGATGTGGGCGCGGGCAAGACCGTGGTGGCCATGCTGGCCATGGCCGATGTCGCGGCGGCCGGGTTCCAGTCCGCCCTGATGGCCCCGACCGAGATCCTGGCTCGCCAGCATTTCGAAACCTTGGCCGCGCCCCTCAAGGCCCATGGGGTGGAGGTCATTCTATTGACCGGGCGGGACAAGGGCGCGGTGAGGGCCGAGAAGCTGGCGGCCCTGGCGGACGGCCGCGCGGCGGTGGCCGTGGGCACCCACGCCCTCTTTCAGGATGAGGTTCAGTTTCGCGCCCTGGCCCTGGCGGTGATCGACGAGCAGCACCGGTTCGGGGTCAATGAGCGCCAGAGATTGCAGGAAAAGGGCCGCGCCACCCACCTCCTGGCCATGTCGGCGACCCCCATTCCCCGGACCCTGGAGCTGACGGTCTATGGGGACCTGGACGTCTCGCGTCTGGATGAAAAGCCACCGGGCCGCACGCCCGTGGCCACCCGCGCCGTGCCCATGTCGCGCCTGGGCGAGATCGTCATGCGGCTGAAGCAGGCCGCCGCCGCGGGCGCCCAGGCCTTCTGGATCTGCCCCCTGGTGGCCGAATCCGAGCTGAGCGACCTGGCCGCCGCCGAGGCCCGGGCGGCGGATCTTCGCCAGGTCTTGGGCGCCGGCGTCGTGGGGCTGATCCACGGGCGGCTGGCCCCGGCGGAAAAGGACGCGGTGATGGCCGAGTTCGCCGAGGGGCGGCTGTCAGTCCTGGTGGCCACCACCGTGGTCGAGGTGGGGGTCAATGTGCCCAACGCCACCATCATGGTCATCGAACAGGCCGAGCGCTTCGGCCTGGCCCAACTGCACCAGCTGCGCGGCCGGGTGGGCCGCAGCACTCGGGAAAGCAGCTGCGTGCTGCTCTATGATCCGCCCCTGTCGAAGACCGCCGAGGCGCGGCTGGATATCCTGCGGCGCACGGACGACGGCTTCCTGATCGCCGAGAAGGATCTGGAGCTGCGTGGGGGCGGTGATCCCCTGGGCCTGAAACAGAGCGGCTTTCCCGCCTATCGCCTGGCTGACCCCGTGGCCCATCGGGACCTGATCGCCGTGGCGGCGGACGACGCGCGCCTGGTGCTGGCTCGGGACCCGGACCTGACCAGCCCCCGGGGGAAGGCGATCAAGGTTCTGGAGGCCCTGTTCGACTGGCGCGCCGACAGCGGGATCGCCGAGGTGGGTTGAGCGGGAACGCCCCACACGGAGGCTTCACTGGCCTCCAGCGCCAGTGCCGGCCTTCGCGACCAGGGCGGCCACGCGGCCTTGGGCGTCGGCCTCGGTGTCGGCGTAGAACAGGTTGAAGCCGGGCTCCTTGAGCCGCTCTATCCATCCGCCGGTCATCTTCAGGGACGGCGAGTTGGGGGTTGAGACCCGCAGCACACCGTTGATGCACTGGGTGGAAACCTGGCGCGAGAGGAAGGCCGGCCGCGTGCCCCACTCCAGGTCCGTGGCGTTGGCCGCGCCCAGATTGGCCCTGGCGGGGATCTTCTCATCGGACTCGCCGCCCACCAGGGGATTGACGCACAGGATCGGGCGGCCGTGCAGGTCCACGAAATGGTTGTCCGGTCCCCAGACCAGGGAGCGGCGCAAGGTGCTCTGAATATCCTTGAAGTCGTTTTCGTAGCTCTGGGTCCAGCCGAAGGCGCAGGCGAACTGACCGCGGCGCTCGCAGATCGGCAGCGCTCCGCCGGCGGCGTAGTCCTGGCGCGGGGCAACCGAGTCGATGAAATAGGCGACGGCCAGACGGTTCTTCAGATCTGGATGAGCGTCCAGCTCTTCGCGCACGAGGCGCTGGGCCATCACCCCGCCCTGCTCCACACCGGCGATCACCAGCGGGCGGGCGCCATTGTAGCTCCCCAGGAAGAAATCAAAGGCCCGTCTCACGTCGCCATAGGCGAATTCCCGCGCGTCCCTGGCATCCTCATGCAGGGTCAGCTGGGTGAACAGGCTGGCCTGGCGATAACGTGGGGCGAAGACACGGCCGACGCGGGCGAAGGGTCCGGCATAGTTGGGCGCCACGACCCGGTAGAAATAGCGCAACGCCGCCGGATCATTGATCGGCTGGTTCCAGTCCCGCCCACCCTCGAAGGCGGTGGGATAGATGAAGAAAACGTCGGCGGGGGGATCGGAGGGCGTCCCATGGGCTGGGTCTGGCGGCAGCAGGTACCAGCCGTCCCTTCTGGCATAGTCCGGCGCCGGCGGCGGGCGATAGGTCTGGAACGGCTGCTTGGGGTCCAGCATGGCCTGCAGGATGTCGTGTCGCCAGCGCATGGCGGCCAGGAGCATCAGGGCGATCACGACGATCACCGTGATCTGCAGCCCCTCCTTGAAGGTCAGTCTGGGTTTGCCCATGGCCTCCCGAAACCCTTCAAACGCGGCTACCGGTAAGGATCCGGTTGGGACAGATAGTTTTGCACATAGTTGCTAATGCCCGCTTCCAGGGACGTCAGGGGCGCAGCATAGCCGGCCTGGCGCAGGCGACCCATGTCGGCCTCGGTGAAATACTGATATTTTTCTCGCAGGCCCTCGGGCATGTCGCGATATTCGATCCGCGGCTCATGGCCAGCCGCGCGAAACACCGCCTCGGCCATATCCTTGAACGAGCGGGCTTGGCCGGAGCCGAGATTGAACACGCCGCTGACCCGTTCAGTCTGCAACAGCCAGAGCACCACGTCGGCCACGTCCCGCACATAGACGAAGTCCCGAAGCTGGCCGCCGTCGGCGTAGCCCTCCCGGTGGGACTTGAACAGGTGAACGGTCTCCCCCCGGCTGGCCTGGGGCCAGATCTGGGCGGCCACGGACTTCATCCCACCCTTGTGGCCTTCATTGGGTCCATAGACGTTGAAGAACTTCAGCCCCACCCACTGGGAGGGCGCATGGCCCCTGGAGGCTTCCCGGGCGGCGAACAGGTCGAACAGGGCCTTGGACCAGCCATAGGCGTTCAGGGGGCGCAGGGCTTGCAAGGCGGCGATATCGTCCAGTCCGCCGAACCCCTGGCCGCCATCCCCATAGGTCGCCGCCGACGAGGCGTAGATCAGCCGCCGACCATGGTCAGCGCACCAGCGATAGAGGTCCCGGGACAGGCTGAAATTGTTGTGGATGATCTTGTCGGCGTCCACTTCAGTGGTGGATGAGATGGCGCCCATATGGACCACCGCCCGCACGTGATCGGCGTTGGCGTCCAGCCAGTCGAACATGACTTCAGGCGCGATGAAGTCGGCGATCGGATGCTTGGAGAGATTGCGCCACTTGCCGCTGTCAGCGGTGCGCAGGCGATCGCTGACCACCACATCCAGGCTGGGGTCTTCGGCCAGCCGTGCGGCGATATTGGAGCCAATAAAGCCGGCGCCCCCGGTGACCAGGATCGTCGATGCGCTCATGCGCCCCCCGAGAGTTTCTTGATCGCCGCCGAGGTGGAATAGCCATCAACAATCTGGGCCAGGCGGACTTGGCCGCCATAGCTCTGCACCAGCTCATGGCCGACCACGCCCTCGACGGTATAGTCCGCGCCCTTGATCAACACGTCGGGCCGAACCCGTTCGATCAGGCCGATGGGGGTGTCTTCGTCGAAGGACGCCACCAGATCCACCGAACCCAGACCCGCCAGCACCAGGGCCCGGGATTCGACGTCATTCACCGGCCGGGTCGGGCCCTTGAGCGCACGCACCGAGCGGTCACTGTTGACCCCCACCACCAGCCGGTCGCACCAGGATCGCGCCTGGGCCAGATAGGCCACATGGCCCCGATGCAGGATGTCGAAGCAGCCGTTGGTGAAACCGACCTTCAGGCCCTGGGCGCGCCAATGGGCGACTTCGCGGGAAAGGCGCTCAGGCGTGACGATCTTGGCCTCCACCGGCGCGCGGTGAGCGGAGAGCTCGGCCTCGATCAACTCGGTCGGGGTGACGATGGCGGTGCCGGGCTTTTGCACCGCCACGCCAGCCGCCAGCAGGGCCAGACCGATGGCGTCCGCGATATCGGCCTTGGCGGCGAGGCCCAGGCCCAGGGCCGACAGGGCCGTGTCTCCCGCGCCCGAGGCGTCGAACACCTCGCGAGGCACACCACGGAAGTGGCGAACGGGCTCGCCGCGCACGGCCAGCGACATGCCCAGGGCCGAGCGGGTCACCAGCACCGCCTTGCACTGGCTGAGGGCCAGCGCCCTGGCCAGGGCGGCGTCCACCTCGGCGTCCGTGCCGGTGGGCATATCGACGGCGTGGGCCAGTTCGGCGGCGTTGGGCTTGACGATATCAGCCTCGCCATAGCGGGCGAAGCCGCGGGCCTTGGAATCCACGATCAGGGGCGCGCCGCTGGCCTTGGCGGCGGCGAGACAGGCGGCGATCACCCCGGCGGTCACCGCGCCCTTGCCATAGTCGGACAGCAGGATCGCACCGGCGCCCTTGGCCTGTTCGGCGATGGCGGTGATCATCCCGGCTTCCGCCTCGGCCGAGATGGGCACCACGTCCTCATGATCGACCCGCAGGAGCTGCTGTCCGGCGGCGATGAAGCGGGTCTTCAGCGCGGTGACCCGGCTGGCCTGAACCACAAGGTGGCCCTCCAGACGGTCCTCGGCGGCGACAAGGGCGCGAGCCTCGTCGGCCAGGGGATCGGCGCCCACCACGCTGATCAGGACGGCGCGCCCCCCGAGGGCGGAGATGTTCCGGGCCACATTGCCCACCGCGCCCAGCATCACCAGCTCGTCCCGTCGGGCCATGACCGGAATCGGCGCCTCGGCGGAGATGCGCGTGACGTCTCCCCGCACAAAACGGTCCACCATCAGATCGCCGACACAGACGATACGCGCGCCAGCGATGTCGCCGAGCAGGTTTTGAAGGGCGGTCAGGTCCATTGGCGAGGGTGTCGTTCCAGACGTCGCGGGCGTCAAGCCGGACGGCGCCGCTTGGTCAGGGCGTCATAGTCCAAAAGCTCGGCCACGAGGGCCTCGAACTGGCTCAGGGGCACCATGTTGGGGCCGTCCGAGGGGGCGTTGTCCGGATCAGGATGGGTTTCGAGGAACACCGCCGCCACTCCGACGGAGACCGCCGCCCGGGCCAGGACCGGGACGAATTCCCGCTGGCCGCCGGAGCTTGCGCCCTTTCCACCGGGCTGCTGCACCGAATGGGTGGCGTCGAACACCACCGGACAACCGATCTCGGCCATGATCGGCAGGGCCCGCATGTCGGAGACCAGGGTGTTGTAGCCGAAGGAGACGCCGCGCTCGGTGGCCATGGCGTTGGGATTGCCCCCGGCCAGGATCTTTTCGATGACGTTCTTCATGTCCCAGGGCGCCAGGAACTGGCCCTTCTTGACATTGACGACCTTGCCGGTGGCCGCCGCGGCCAGCAGCAGGTCGGTCTGGCGGCACAGAAAGGCGGGGATCTGCAGCACATCGACCGCCTGGGCGGCCTGGGCGCACTGCTGGATTTCGTGCACGTCCGTCAGCACCGGAAGGCCTGTGACCTCGCGGATCTCGGCGAAGATCGGCAAGGCGTCCTCAAGACCGAGGCCCCGGGCGGTGTTCACCGAGGTGCGGTTGGCCTTGTCGAAGGAGGTTTTGTAGATCAGCCCGATATCCAGGCGCTCGGCGATCTCCTTCAGGGCGTGCGCCGTTTCCAGGGCGTGCTGGCGGCTTTCCAGTTGGCAGGGCCCGGCGATGATCGAAAGCCGCTCGGAATTGCCGATCCGGACCGTTCGGCCGTTAGGGGTTTGGATGGCCACGACCGCATTGGCCGCCACGGCTTTAGATTGGGTCAATCGGGTGTTCCGCTAATCCGAGGGTCGAACTGGGCCGTAGAAGTGGCGTGCCGGTCGAAAAGGCACAAGAGCCAACAGGACCAGACATGAAGATCGCTGTGATCGGCGCCGGGGTTACGGGACTTGGGGCGGCCTACGCCTTGAAGGATCGCCATGATGTCGTCCTCTATGAAAAGGACCCCCGTCTTGGTGGTCATGCTCATGGGGTGGCGGTGGACTATGACGGCGTCCCCATTACCGTGGACACCGGCTTCATCGTCTATAACACCCGCAACTATCCGAACCTCGTCGGGCTTTTTGATGACCTTGGGGTGGAGACCCTGGCCACGGATATGAGCTTCGCCTGCGCCGGGCGGGGCGTGGAATGGTCCTCGAATTTCCCCAGGGGCGTGTTCGCCCAGAAGCGCAACCTGTTTCGCCCCAGCTTCCTGGGCATGCTGGCCGATATCCGCCGGTTCAACCAGCAGGCCATGGCGGACTTGGAGAGCGGACGCCTAAGCGACCTGACCGTGGGAGGCTATCTGCGCTTGAACGGCTTTAGCGAGGCGTTCGAGCGCCAATATCTGCTGCCCATGGGGGCCGCGATCTGGTCGACCAGCGAGGGTGGCATACTGGAGGCGCCGGCCGAGTGCTTGGTGCGCTTCTTCGCCAATCACAGCCTGTTGCAGGTGGTCCAACCCCGGTGGCGCACGGTGAAGGGTTCGAGCCAGGCCTATGTGACGCCCCTCGCCGCGCGACTGGGCGGGCGGGTCCGCGGCGGAGTCGGCGCGGTCGCCATCCGCCGCGACCCGAACGGCGTGACGGTTCGCGACACCTTGGGGCAAAGCCAGCGCTTCGATCACGTGATCATGGCCTGCCATTCGGACCAGGCCCGGCGATTGCTGGCCGACGCTGACGCCGAGGAGCAGGCCTTTCTGGGCGCCATCCGCTTTTCCCCCAATCGCGCCTATCTGCATCGTGATCGGGCCCTGATGCCCAAGCGTACTGCGGCCTGGGGCAGTTGGAACTATATGTACGACGAAGCCACAGCGTCCGGGTCGGTGACCTATTGGATGAACACCTTGCAGCACATTGATCGGTCCAGACCGCTCTTTGTCAGCCTCAATCCGGTGACCCCGCCGGATCCGGCGCTCACCTTTGGAGCCTACGCCTACGATCATCCCCAGTTCGACACCCCATCCCTCGCGGCCCAGCGCCAGTTTGGGCGACTGCAGGGGCGCGGCGGGGTCTGGTATGCGGGCGCCTGGCTGGGGCACGGTTTCCATGAAGACGGTCTGACCTCCGGACTACGGGTCGCCCTGGCCTTGGGCGGTCAGGTTCCCTGGGCCTTCGTCGATCATAGGATCGAGGGCGGTCCCCTAACCCCTCCGCCAGCCCTCCCCGTCTCGAAGCGGGCCGCGGCGTGAGCGAAGTCGTCAGCCTCTATGTGGGCGAGACCACTCACCATCGCTTTGAGCCACGGCCCCACGCCTTCCGCTATCGCCTGTTCCAGATCCTGGTGGATATTGACCGGGCCGAGACGGCGTTTCCCCGGCTGATCAGCCTGAGGCATGGGCGTCAGGGCCTGTTTTCCTTCGCCGAGCGGGATCACGGTCCCAGAGATGGATCGCCCCTGCGCCCCTGGGTGGAGGCGCGGCTGGCCGAGGCCGGGTTGACGACGCAGGCCCGGACCATCCGCCTGCTCTGCTTTCCCCGGGTGCTGGGTTTCGTCTTCAATCCCCTGTCGATCTTCTTCGTCCACGATGCGCGGGACCGGCTGGAGGCGGTGATCTATGAGGTCAACAACACCTTCGGTCAGACCCACGCCTATGTGGTTCCCGCCACCGGCGCCGCCGTGGAGCACCAGGAAGCGGACAAGGTGTTCTACGTCTCCCCCTTCTATGCCGTGGAAGGCGGCTATCGGTTCCGGATCACCCCGCCGGGGGATGCGATCGACTTGATCATTATCAAACACAAGGACGGCAAACCGGATTTCAATGCCAAGTTGGTGGTTTATCGTCGACCGCTTACCGAGGCGGCATTGCTTAGCCTGTTCTTCGCAATGCCATTGATGACCTTGGGCGTGGTCGCCGCCATCCACTGGGAGGCATTGCGGCTATGGATCAAAAAAAACCCATTCGGCGTTCGCCCGCCGGGTCCGTCACGCGGCGTCAGCGCCGGTCGCGTCGTCAGGCGTTCCCTATGAAGGCGCGACGCCGGTTTCCCATCTGTGCAACGTCCCATCATGCCCGTCTTTCGGAGGCGCTTCATGACTGACTTCGCCCTGAACCCGAACCATCAATCCCTGGCCGCCGCCCTGCCGGATCTGCGGCGCGCGCCCCGGGCCTTTCGGGCCGCCGTGGAGATCGCGGCCCGCCACTGGATCGCCGGCGGGATCAGCTTTGTTCTGCCCTCGGGGCGGGAGATCAATCTGGGGGGATCGGAGCCTGGGCCCCATGCCCAAGTCGTCGTCCGTGACTACAATTTCATCCGCCGGGTCATGGCCGCCGGGGATATCGGTTTCGCCGAGGGCTACATGGCCGGGGAATGGGACACGCCGGACCTGTCGGCGGTGCTGGGATCGGCCAGCCTCAATTGGGACCGCCTGGCTCGGCTGGTGGAGGGCAACGGCGTCATGCGCGTGGTCAACTTCCTGCGCCATCTCCTGCAACCCAATACCCGTCGCGGCTCGCGGAAAAACATTCACGCCCACTATGACCTGGGCAACGCCTTCTATGCCCGCTGGCTCGATCAGAGCATGACCTACTCCTCGGCGGTCTTTGAGCGACCGGACCAGCCCTTGAACGAGGCGCAAGCCAACAAGTACCGCACCCTGGCCCGGTCCATGGGCCTCCAGGCGGGCCAGAGTGTGCTGGAAATCGGCTGCGGCTGGGGCGGCTTCGCCGAGTTCGCCGCCCGCGAGGTAGGCGCTCAGGTCACCGGCGTGACCATATCCCGCGAGCAGTTCGACTTCGCCCGTCAGCGGCTGTTCGAGCAGGGTCTGGCGGACAAGGCTCAGATCCGCCTGATCGACTATCGCGATGTCGAGGGGCAATTCGACCGGGTCGCCTCCATCGAAATGTTCGAGGCGGTGGGCGAGCGCTATTGGCCCACCTATTTCAACAAGGTGCGCGAGGTGCTGGCGCCCAATGGCCGGGCGGGCCTGCAGATCATCACCATCCGGGATGAACTGTTCGAGGACTATCGGTCCCGGGCGGACTTCATCCAGAAATACGTCTTCCCCGGGGGGATGCTGGGTAGCGAGAGCCGGTTGCGGCAGGTGGCGGAGCGGGCTGGGCTGCAATGGGGCGAAATCGCCCGGTTCGGTGAGCACTACGGCCAGACCCTCGCCGAATGGGGCGCCCGATTCCAGGCTGCGTGGGATGACATCCATCCCCTGGGCTTTGACGAGCGCTTCCGGCGGCTGTGGCGGTTCTATCTGAGTTATTGCGAGGCGGGATTTCGCACTGGGCGGACCGACGTGATCCAATTGAGCTTGGCGCGGGGATGAGGGCGCCTATCTCTGTCCGTCATGCTGTTCGTTCATCTGAACACAACGGCATGGATACCCGCGTTCAGGCCGGGTAAGACGGATCCCTCAAATTGCGCGAGCCTAGCCCATGAAAGTCAGTCCCAGCGTCGTCGAAGCCATCGGCGACACCCCGCTGATCCGCCTCAACCGCGCCAGCGACGCCACGGGATGTGAGATCTGGGCCAAGGCCGAATTCATGAACCCCGGCCAGTCTGTGAAGGACCGGGCGGCTCTCTATATTATCCGAGACGCGGAAAGGCGTGGTCTGCTGCGTCCGGGCGGGGTGATTGTCGAGGGGACGGCGGGCAATACCGGGATCGGTCTGGCCATGGTCGGAACCGCCCTCGGCTATCGCACGACCATCGTCATCCCCCGCACCCAGAGCCAGGAAAAGAAGGACGCAATTCGCCTCCTGGGCGCCGAGCTGGTGGAGGTGGACGCGGTTCCCTACGCCAATCCGGCCAACTATGTGCGCTATTCGGGGCGTTTGGCCGAGGAAATGGCCGCGCGCGAACCCAATGGCGCCATCTGGGCCAACCAGTTCGACAATGTCGCCAACCGTGAGGCCCACATCGAAACCACGGCGCCGGAGATCTGGGAACAGACCGGCGGCAAGGTTGACGGCTTCATCTGCGCGGTGGGTTCAGGCGGCACCTTGGCGGGGGTGGCCATGGGTCTTCGAGCCAAGAACCCCAACGTCGCTATCGGCCTTGCCGATCCCTATGGCGCCTCGCTCTATAATTATTACGCCCATGGCGAGCTGAAGGCCGAGGGAACCTCGATCACCGAGGGTATCGGCCAGGGGAGGATCACCGCCAATCTTGAAGGGTTGAAGGTCGATTACCCCTATCAGATCTCCGACGCCGAGGCTCTGGAGCAGGTGTTCGACCTGGCCCAGCACGAGGGCCTGGTGATGGGGGGCTCGACCGGGATCAATGTCGCCGGCGCCATCCGTCTGGCCCGGGATCTGGGCCCCGGCAAGACCATCGTGACCATTCTTTGCGACCACGGATCGCGCTACCAGAGCAAGGTGTTCAATTCCGCCTTCCTCGCCGAGCGCGGTCTGCCCACTCCTCCCTGGCTATGAGGCGACCATGACCGACGCGTCCCCCACCGGCGATCCCACCGTCACCGTCGACTGGCTGTTCGAACACCTGGAAGATCCCGATCTGGTGCTGATCGACGCCACATGGTTCATGCCGGGCACAGAGCGCGACGCTCGGGCTGAACATGCGCGGCAGCACATTCCGGGCGCCCTGTTCCTGGACATCGACGAGGTGTCTGACCATTCCAATCCCCTGCCCCACATGCTGCCAGAGCCCCACGACTTCGCCACCCAGGTTCGGCGCCTGGGAGTGGAGCCCAATTCGCGGGTGGTGGTCTATGACACCCACGGCGTCTTCTCCGCGCCCCGGGTGTGGTGGATGTTCCGGGTGATGGGCCATCAGTCGGTGTGGGTGCTGGATGGCGGCATGCCCAAATGGATCGCCGAGGGCCATCCCATCGAGTCCGGCTGGCCGCAAAAGCCCCACGGCGAATTCAAGTCCCATTTCGACAAGAGCCTCGTGCGGGCCTTCGACGAGGTGCTGACCGACCTGACCGATGGCGGCGCTCAGCTGCTGGACGCCCGCGCCAGCGGCCGTTTCACAGGGGAGGTTCCCGAGCCGCGCCCGGGCCTGAGGTCTGGTCACATGCCCGGCGCCCGGAACCTGCCCTCCAACGAGGTGGTGGCCGCCGACGGAACCCTGAAGCCCGCCTCGGAGCTGGCGCCCCTGTTCGCCAAGGCCGGCATCGACCTGGATCGGCCGATCGTTACGACCTGTGGCTCGGGCATTTCCGCCGCGATTCTCGCCCTGGCCCTGGCGCGCCTGGGGCGGCCCCGGGCGGCGGTATATGACGGCTCCTGGACCGAATGGGGCGGTCGGCCGGATGCGCCGATGGTGACGGGCGGGGCGGATGCCTGAGGGCCGCGAGGGCTGGGGCGACTCCACCCGACTGACCCACGCCAAGTCCGCGCCTGCGCCCCTGGCGCGCACCGTGGGCCCGGCCATCCAGCGGGGCTCCACCGTGCTGATGGACAGCGCGGCGCAGCTCTATGACCACAGCCTGATCACCTATGGCCGCCAGGGCCTGGCCGCTCAGGACGCCCTGATGGCGGCCCTGTGCGACATGGAGGGCGCCGGCGGTTGCCAGCTCTATCCGTCGGGGCTCGCGGCCCTGACCGGCGCCATGCTGGCGGTGCTGAAGGCCGGCGACGAGGTTCTGGTGGTGGACACCATCTACGCCCCCACCCGGCGGTTCTGCGACAGGGTGCTGAAGCGCTAT
This sequence comes from Caulobacteraceae bacterium, assembly GCA_031291685.1. Lineage (GTDB taxonomy): Bacteria > Pseudomonadota > Alphaproteobacteria > Caulobacterales > Caulobacteraceae > Poindextera. The sequence goes on from JARLIP010000024.1 coordinate 14,802, forward strand.
GGGGTTTCGGTGCGCTACTATCCCGCTCGCCTGCCGGCGGACCAGATCCTGGCCCTGGGCGGACCGGCGCTGAAGCTGGTGGTGCTGGAATCCCCCGGTTCCCTGACCCTGGAGATGCAGGACGTTCCGGCCATCGCCGCGGCGGCCAGGGCCAGGGGCGTGCTGACCCTGATGGACAATACCTGGGGGGCGGGCCTGTTGTTCAAGCCCCTGGCCCATGGGGTGGACCTGAGCGTCCAGGCCTTGACCAAATATGTCTGTGGCACCTCGGACGTGTTCATGGGCTCGGCCTGCGCCTGCGATCCCACCCTGATCAAGGCTCTCTCGGACGGCGTCCTGCACCTGGGCTGGGCGGTGTCCCCCGATGACGCCTATCAGGCGCTGCGGGGCCTGCGGACCCTGGCCGTGCGTCTGGACCGTCATGGCCAGAGCGGCATAGCCGTGGCTGACTGGTTGGTGCGGCGACCCGAGGTGATCGAGGTGATCCACCCGGCTCTGGCCAGTTCGCCGGATCACGCCCTGTGGGCGCGGGATTATTCCGGCGCCTGCGGCCTGTTCAGCTTCCTGTTCCGCCCCGCGCCCGACGCCGCGGTGGACGCCTTCCTCGACGCCCTGACCCTGTTCGGCCTGGGCTTTTCCTGGGGCGGGTTTGAGAGCCTGGCCATCTCGGCCGGGGATCAGCTCGTGCAGCGTCGGCATGGCGAGGCGCTGGCCGGGCCGCTGGTGCGCCTGCATATCGGCCTGGAGACTCCGTCGGACCTGATTCAGGACCTGCAACGGGGGCTGGACGCTTTCGCGGCCAAGGCGGGCTGAAGGGCCTCTTTGCCCTTGGCGCGCCCGGCAGGGCTCGAACCTGCAACCACCAGCTTAGAAGGCAGGTGCTCTATCCAATTGAGCTACGGGCGCCCGAAGAGTTCCTGGGCCAGGATTCGCGCGTCAGTGCGTCCAGGGTTGCTTGCGGCCAAAGGCGAAGTTGTCGGCATAGGCCTTGATGAAGCGCTTCACCGCCTTGGGCTCGGTGACGCGGAAGGGAATGCCATGGGCCTGAGCGTAAGCGATGGCCTCTTCCTTGGTGTCGAAGGTCAGACGGACCTGACCGTTCATGTCCTGGGACTGCGCCCAGCCCATGAGCGGATCCGGCAGGCGCGCGGTCTCCGGTTCGAACTCCAGGGTCCAATCCCGTGACTTGGCGTGGCCGGACTGCATGGCTGTCTTGGCCGGACGATAGATGCGCGCGAGCATGGCGGTCGGTCTCCAAACGTCTTCGTCCGAGGTGGTCGGGGCGGCAGGATTTGAACCTGCGACCCTCTGCTCCCAAAGCAGATGCGCTACCAGGCTGCGCTACGCCCCGCGACCCTCAGGCGGGGGTTCTTGCCACGTCGCGCCCCGCGCCGCAACGGACGGCGGGCTACTCGACCTTTCTATGCATCAGTTTGAACACGCCGGAGCCCCGAACAATGTCCTTTTCTCCGGCATGAATCCGCGCCTCGGCGAAAACCACCTCCCGGGTGGCCCGGGTCACCCGTGATTCGGCCATGACCCACTCTCCCGCCCGGGCCATGGATAGGAAGTCCACGGATAGATGGATGGTGACACTGGCGGTCTTGGTCTGGCGGCCCACGGCGGCGGCCAGGGCGCTGTCGAGGAACGAGGTCAGCATGCCCCCGTGGACGATGCCCATGCGATTGCAGTGACGGGGCAGCACATAGAAGGCCTGGGCCGCGCCCTCGGCGGGACGGGCCTGGAAATAGGGGCCGTTGTGCATGGAAAACGGGCCGCGGTCCTCGGATCGGACATAGCCCTCCGGCGGCGCGGGGATCTCAACCTCGTCGGTCATGGGGTTCCTCCGGCGGGGGCGGTCAGGCGGATTTCGTAGAGGTGCGGCCAGTTCTTGCCAGTGACGAACAGGCGGTCGTGCTCACGGTCATAGGCGATGCCGTTAAGCACCGAGTCGGGGTCCTGCTGGGCCTGGACTTCCGGCAGGGCTGAAAGGTCGATCCAGCCCTTCACCACGCCGGTGCGCGGGTCAATGCGGGCGATGCGGCTGGTCTGCCAGATATTGGCCAGGATCTCGCCCTTGACCCATTCCAACTCGTTCAGATTGGCGACCGGCCGGCCATCGGCGGTCACGGGCAGGCGGCGAGTTTCCCGGAGGGTCACGGGGTCCAGGAAATGCAGGGACGAGGTCCCGTCGCTGAGGATGATGGCCTTGCCGTTCTGGGTCAGGGCCCAGCCCTCGCCCTTGTAGTGGAAGGTCTTCCTACGGGCGAAGGACTTCAGGTCCCAGCGAAAGCCCACCTGATTGCGCCAGGTCAGGCTGATGATCTCGGAACCCCAATTGACGATGCCCTCGCCGAACAGCCCGGGCTCCAGGGTGACAGATTGCAACACCGCCCCATCCTGCGGCCGGACCCGACGCAGGAAGGATCGCCCTTCCCCACCGGTGCTCTCGAACAGAGCGCCGTTCAGATAGAACAGGCCCTCGGTGAAGGCGTGATCGTCGTGGGGGTAGGTGTGCTTGACCTCGAAGCCATAGACGGGCGTGGCGCCTTGGACGGCCGCGGGGGCCATCCCAAGGGCGAGCGCGACAGCCAGGGCGCCAAGGGCCGCCAGAGGGCGGCCCAGAGCCAGGCGAGCCCACGAGGGGCGGTGAATGAACGGCTGACGCAATCGACGCTCCCTGAGCCGAGGACAGATCCCACCTTTAGGGGGCGAGACTGATCCAGGGCAAGGGAAGGCGTCGGGTCAGAGACCGCTGCTGGAGATCTCCGCCACCACCAGACCCTTGGGCCCCTCGGCGAACCGGACCATCACATCCTCGCCGGGCTGGAGATCTTCCAGCCCGCTACGACGCAGGGTCTCGATGTGGACGAAGATGTCGCCGGGAGAGCCATCGCGGACCACGAAGCCGTAGCCCTTGGTGCGGTTGAACCACTTGACCCGGGCTCGCTCCAGCGGCCCGGCGGCCTCGGGCGCCCGCCTGGGCGGGCCCCGATCGCGAAAGCCCCCATGCATGGCCGCGCCGCGATGGCTGTCGAAGCCGTCCCGCTCACGCCTGAAGCCCCCATCCCGATCCGTGGGCCTGGGCCGCTCGATGGCCGGGGCCGCCGACGACTCGTCCAACTCGTGGACGGCCGAGACCTGCCAGCCCTTCGGGCGGCGGACCACGTCGCAAACCACGACGGATCCCTCCAAGGCGCTCTCGCGACCGGTCTGACGCAGACTGGTGACATGCAGCAGCACGTCTTTCATCCCCGTCTGACTTGGATCGTCAGGAACGATAAAGCCATAACCTTTACCAGCGTCGAACCACTTCACGTGGCCGCTGATCCGAACTGATTCCTCAGCGGAATCGGAATCGCCGAAACCGTAACTAGACATCCCGCCCCTCTGGCCCGTCCAAAGTCCAACACGGACGGGCGCTAAAGGGTAACAGTGTTCTCGACGGATCGGTGCGTCAACAATTCATTCGCCATATGGGCGATCTGAGATGCGGTATTCCGCCGCACCCCCTGTCACGTCCGCTGGCAGTCCCTAGGGGAGTCGAACCCCTCTTCCCAGATTGAAAATCTGGTGTCCTAACCGATAGACGAAGGGACCGCTGCGGAAGGAAGGGCCGTATATCCGCCTTCCCGGGGTGGTGCAAGTCTTTCGACCGCACCCCTTTTGCAAAAAATTCGCGGAAGGCCTTGGCCGTACCGCCAGGGGTGAAAACAAGGGGGTTTCAAGCCCTCAGACGCGCATTCTAGGGTCGGCGGCGTCCTCGATCTCGAATTGCACGCCCTGGCGGCCGTTCCAATCGTCCGGCTTTAGTTTGCCGACGACGTGCAAGGTTCCTCCCGCAAGCAGCCTGCGACCCAACTCGGTGTCCCCTGCCCGCCAAGCCACGGCCCGCAAACGGCCTCCATGGGAATCGGTCAGCTGGCAGCGTACATGCCCCCCGCGCAGGGCGCTGGCCTGTTCCACGCGCACATCAGCCGCCGCGAAGACCGGTTCTGGGTTCCCGGGGCCGAAGGGTTGCAACCTCTGGAAGTCCTCGAACAGGGCCCGGCTGGCGCCGCCAGGGGTGATGAGTGCGTCAACCTCGATATCGTCCAGGCCGCTGGCCGCCACGCTCTCCTGAGCCAGAACGCGGCAGAGGAACTCACGCAGCTCAGGGATGGAATCGCCGCGCACGGTCAGGCCAGCCGCCATGGCGTGCCCGCCCCCGGCCATGATGATCCCCGCGTCATAGGCGGCCTGCACCGCCCGGCCGAGGTTGATGCCCGGCTGGGAGCGGCCCGAGCCCTTGCCGATCCCCGTGACCGGATCGACCCCGATGACGATGACCGGCTTGCGATAGCGCTCGCGCAGGCGTCCGGCGACGATGCCGATCACGCCGGGATGCCAATGCTCGGCCGAAACCACCAGAATCGGCAGGTCGGGATCGAGGTTGGAGCGCTGTTCGAGAATCGCCACGGCCTCCTCGGTGACCAGGCGCTCCACGTCCTTGCGCTCGGCGTTGAGCAGGTCCAGCTCCTCAGCCAGGGCCTTGGCCTCGTCCGGATCGTCCGTGGACAGCAGCCGCGCGCCCAGGTCGGAGCGCCCGATTCGACCGCCGGCGTTGATTCGCGGTCCAAGGATGAAGCCGGCATGGAAAGTGGTGGCCGGGCCGGTGGACTTGGCCACGTCCAGCAGGGCCTTAAGTCCTGGATTGCCCCAGGCGGACATCACCTTCAGCCCCTGGGCCGTCAGAGCCCTGTTGAAGCCCACCAGCTGGGTGACGTCGCAGATGGCCCCCATGGCCGCCAGATCCAGCCATTGGCGCAGATCCGGCTCCGGACGGTCCGCGAACAGCCCCCTGCGGCGCGCCTCGCGGTTCAGGGCCGCCAGCAGCACGAAGGTCACCCCCGCGGCGGCCAACACCCCCTGGCCGGAGCCGCAGCCCGGGCGGTTGGGATTGACCACGGCGGCGGCCGGCGGCGGGGTCTCGCGCATCAGGTGGTGATCGATGACCACGACCTCGAGGCCGATCTCGGCGGCGGCGGCGATGGCGTCATAAGCCGCCGCGCCGCAGTCCACCGTGACCACCAGCTCGGCGCCCTGCTCGCGCAGATGCCGGAAGGCCGCGGGGCTGGGGCCATAGCCCTCGGTGATTCGGTCGGGAACGTAGATCGGCAGGTCGCGACCGAGGGCGCGGAACCAGCGCACCAGCTGCGAAGCGCTGGCCGCCCCATCGACGTCATAGTCGGCGAACACCACCATGGGCGTCTGGCGCTCCACGGCGTCCACCAGCAGCCTGGCGGCGCGATCCATGTCCATGAAGCTGGATGGATCGGGGAACAGGGCCTTGAGGGTGGGCGACAGGAAGTCCTCGGCGCCTTCGCTGGTGATTCCCCGCGAGGCCAGGGCCCGGGCCAGGGGCTCGCTGAGCCCCTGCCGCTGGCCGTGCAGCCGGGCCAGGGCCGGATCGGCGGGGCGCTCGCGCCAGGCGCGGCCGCTGAGGGAGCGGGTCACCCCCAGGAAGGCTGTTGGCTGGAACGTCGAAGGCGTGCTGGCGTCATCCATCCGCGCGCGCGCCCTACAGGGCCCGTTTCATCCGCACTTCCCGCACCGTTCCGCTGGAAGAGTTCAACACCAGGGAGTGGGTGTGGACGAAGCCGTCCTTGAAGCGCACCCCGTCCAGCAGCGCGCCGGAGGTCACGCCGGTGGCGGCGAAGATGGCGTCGGCCCGGACGATCTCGTGCAGGGAATATTTCTTGCCGAGATCCGTAATGCCCAGGCGCTCGGCGCGGGCGCGCTCATCATTGTTGCGGAACACCAGGCGCCCTTGGAACTGCCCGCCGACGCACTTCAGCGCCGCGCAGGCCAGCACCCCCTCCGGCGCGCCGCCCTGGCCGATATAGAGATCAACCCCGGTTTCCGGCTCGGCGGTGTTCATCACGCCGGCCACGTCGCCGTCGGTGATCAGATAGATGCGCGCGCCCAGCCCGCGCAGGGAGGCGATGATTTCCGCATGGCGGGGGCGGTCGAGGACGCAGACGGTGATCTCCGAGGGCTTGACCCCCTTGGCCTTGGCCAGGGCCGCGGCGTTTTCCGCCGGGGTTGCGTCCAGATCGATGATCCCGTCCTTGAAGCCGGGACCGCAGGCGATCTTGTCCATATAGGTGTCGGGGGCGTTGAGCAGAGTGCCCTTGGGCGCCCAGGCCATCACCGCCAGGGCGTTGGCCATGGCCTTGGCCGTCAGGGTGGTCCCTTCCAGCGGGTCCAGGGCGATGTCGATGGCCGGACCTTTGCCCCTGCCCACCTTCTCGCCGATATAGAGCATGGGCGCCTCGTCCCGCTCCCCCTCGCCGATGACGATCTCGCCATCGATGTCCAGGGTGTTGAGCGCGGTGCGCATGGCGTCCACGGCGGCCTGGTCGGCGGCTTTTTCGTCCCCTCGCCCGGCGAGGCCCCAGGCCGCGATCGCCGCGGCCTCGGTCACGCGAACCGCGTCGAGCACAAGGTTGCGGTCCAGTTCGGCCGAACTCATTAGGGGTCTCCTGCCCGATTTGAGTCGGGATTGGGCGTCAGACGCGGGCGATACGCAACATCTTTGGCGGGGCGAGCACCGCGGGCAGAGCGCCGATCCGGCGGGCCGCCTCCAGGATCGCCGCTTCAGGCGTGGCGTGGGTGGTCAGCACGATGGGCACGCCCCCGGCGTTTTCGACCGGCTTTTGCAGGAAGCTGTCGATGGATACGCCGACCTCCGCCAGGGTTTCAGACACCGCGGCTATGACCCCCGGTTGATCCTTCACCAATAGGCGCAGATAGGCTTTGCCGACATGATGATCGGCGGCGATCTTGTCGAAAGGCTTCAGCTTGGCCGCGGGCGCCTGGAAAACGGGCCGAACAGCGGCGGTCATGACGTCGGCGATGTCGGCGGCCACGGCGGCGGCGGTTGGGCCGGAGCCAGCGCCCGGTCCCTGGATGAAGATCCGGCCGATTCGCTTGCCCTCGATGAACAGGGCGTTGAGGGCGCCGCGGGTCTCCGCCAGGGGATGGCCGACGGGCGCCAGGGTCGGATGGACCCGGACCGAGACTCCCTCGTCCGAACGCGTGGCCTGGGCCACCAGACGGATACGGTAGCCGAGATCCCCAGCCAGCTTGATGTCCAGAAGCTCGATCTGGTCGATCCCCTCGACTTCCGCGGCGGCGTAGTTGGGCGCGCAACCGAAGGCCAGGGCGGCCAGGATCGAGATCTTGTGCGCGGCGTCGAAGCCGCCCACGTCCATGGTCGGGTCCGCCTCGGCGTAGCCCAGGCGCTGGGCCTCGGCCAGAACCTCGGCGAAGGGCCGCGAGCCGGCCTCCATCTCGGTGAGGATGTAGTTGCAGGTGCCGTTGAGGATGCCGGCCACGGCGCTGACGTCATCGCCAACCATGGCCTCGCGCAGCATCTTCACCGCCGGAGTGCCGCCCATGACGGCCGCCTCGAACAGCAGGGGCGTGTTCTGGGCCTCGGCCAGGGCGGCAAGTTCGGCCCCATGCTCGGCGATCAGGGCCTTGTTGGCGGTGACCACGGGCTTACCGTGCTTCAGGGCCGCCTCGACCGCCGCCTTGGCGGGACCGTCCGAGCCGCCGACCAACTCGACAAAGATGTCGATGTCGGGGCTGGTGGCCAAGGCCACCGGATCGTCGAACCAGGCGAATTGGCTGATATCGAAATCCCTGGGCCGGGACTTCGACCGGGCCGAGACGCCGGTCACGACCACCTTGCCGCCGGCCGGAGCGAAGCTTGGCCGTTCGGCCAGGAATTTCAGGAGCCCGCCGCCGACGGTGCCAAGCCCCGCCACGCCAATGCGCCAAACGTCTTTCGTCATGCTGGGCCCTATTGCGCCTGTGCCGGGATCTGGTCGCGCACGCGACTGATGATCTGTCCGGATTGTTGCAGGAATTTTTTCACGTTGCGCGCGGCTTGGCGGATTCGGTGCTCGTTTTCCACAAGTCCGATACGCACATAGCCCTCGCCATACTCGCCAAAGCCAAGACCCGGCGCGACGGCGACTCCCGCCTCCTCCACCAGAAGCTTGGAGAACAGCATGGAGCCGACCTCGCGGTATTCCTCGGGAATCGGCGCCCAGGCGAACATGGAGGCTGGCGGCGAGGGAATTTCCCAGCCGGCCCGGGCCATGGACGAGACCAGGACGTCCCGGCGGGACTTATAGATGTTGCGGATGTCCTCGACGCAGTCCTGCGGTCCGTTCAGGGCCGTCGCCGCCGCCACCTGGATCGGGGTGAAGGCGCCGTAGTCCAGATAGGACTTCACCCGCGCCAGGGCCGCGCAGATCCGCGCATTGCCCACCACCATGCCCACGCGCCAGCCGGCCATGGCGTAGGTCTTGGACAGGGAATTGACCTCGACGGCCACATCCTTGGCCCCCTCCACCTGCAGGATCGAGGGCGGCGGGTTGTTGTCGAAATAGATCTCGGAATAGGCGATGTCGGACAGCACCAGCATGTCGTGCTTCTTCGCCAGGGCGATCACGTCCTTGTAGAAGTCCAGATCGACCCATTGGGCCGTCGGGTTGGACGGATAGCTGACGATCAGCACGCTGGGCGGCGGCACGGAGTGGCGCACGGCGCGGCTGATTCCCGACAGATATTCTTCCGGCGACAGGGCCGGCACGTGTCGGATGACGCCCCCGGCCATGATGAAGCCATAGGCGTGGATCGGATAGGCCGGGTTGGGGCAGATGATCACGTCCCCGGGGGCGGTCAGGGCCTGGGCCAGGTTGGCGAAGCCTTCCTTGGAGCCCAGGGTGGTGATCACCTCGGTGTCGGGATCGAGCTTCACCCCGAAGCGGCGATCGTAGTAGCCGGCCATGGCCCGCCGCAGGCCGACAATGCCCTTGGAGGCGGAATAGCCGTGGGTCTTGGGCTTCTTCACCGTCTCGATCATCTTGTCGACGATGTGCTGGGGGGTGGGCATGTCCGGATTGCCCATGCCGAAGTCGATGATATCGACGCCCTGGGCGCGCAGGCCGGCCTTGATGCGGTTAACCTGTTCGAACACGTAGGGCGGCAGGCGCCGGATGCGGTGAAAATCGTGGGTCATGGCGGTGGCCCCTCCCGAGGGGCCGAAATCAATGGGTCGAGGGTATGAATAGACGATCCTTCAGGCGTCTATCCAGCGAACGAATGGCGATTTACGCCCCCGGGACCTAGTGCGGCGCCGGGGGCGGCGTAGCTCGTTCGCGCTGAGACTGGGCGTAGGCCTCGGTCGCCTCGGTGGATCCAGCGGGCGGGGGCGTCATTTCCTTTGGGGGAATGCGCGCGCGCTCGGTCTGGGCCCAGGCCTCTGTATTGGCCAGGGTGAAGCTCAGATTTGCCGCTTCGCGCTCGGTGGCGCGCTTCAGCGCCCAGGTGTTTATGACCGCCGAGCGCCAGGCTTCACCCGGCCGCACATCCTTGGGCGCGGGCGGAATTTCGGAGAAGTGCGGATAGGGCCCGGGCGAGCGAGCGGCCTCGGCGACTTCGTTTGCGACGGAGGAACGCGAATCCACAGGCCCCGAGGTGAACGGGGTGACCTTTGGCAGATCCACGCAGCCGCCCAGGCTGGCCGCCGCTCCTGCCGCCAGGAGCGCCGCCATGATGAGGATCGACCGTCGCTTGCGTTCTGAAGTCGACAAAACCCTAATCTCGCCATTCAAATGCCTGCTGGTCTTATGCGATGATAAGGCGAAGCGAAAGGCCGGCCGGTTCAACTGGCCCGTCCAAAGGCTGAATAGGGAGACGACGGTCCATGGCGAGCCAGCCGGCACTGACCCGAACCAAGCGCGGCAAACCCAGGGCCGAGTCCCCCGAGTCTCCCCACAAGACCGAAAGCAAGTCCGCGAAGAAACAGGCCAAGAAGGCCGCCAAAGCGGTCGCGGCCGCGCCGACCAAGATCGAAAAGCTTGATGGTAAGTCCGCCAAGGCGATCAGCCCGGCCCCCGCGGCCAAGTTGGCGCCGAAGGCCAAGGCCGCGGTCGCCGCCAGCGCTTCACCCCCGAAGAAGACCGCAAAGGCCCCGGTCAAGGTGGCCGCTAAGGCCGTCCCTCCACTCGCGCCCAAGGCCATAACCACGGCCAAGCCCAAGGTGCCTGCGGCGCCCAAGGCCTCCCCTAAGATCGCAACCCCTAGTGCGGCAAGGACCAAGGCAGCCAAACCCGAATCTGTCAGTCGCCCCACGCCCCGCGCGGAAACCCCGCCACCGGGACCGGAACCCAAGGCCGCGCCGGGCGCGGAACAGGCCGCGGGCCTTGGCGCCTTCGGCCAGAACGTCCTGGAGATGATGACGCCCGAGCAGCGTCAGACGCTCGAATCGATGTCGGTCAATCTGGCCCGGGCCGCCCTCACCGCCCAGGGGGCGATAGCCGAGGCCGCCCTGCGTCAGGCTGACCGGCCCGCGGCCCTGTCTCACGATCCCTTCCATGTAACCCCTGCCCTGACCCAGGTGATGGGCCGCCTCGCCGAGCAGCCCGATCTGATCATGCGCGCCCAGGCCGATCTGTTCGCCCGCTACACGGACCTGTGGCGAAACGCCGCCCGCCGCGCCTCGGGCGAGCCCGTCGAGCCCGTCGTCACGCCGGCCAAGGGCGACAAGCGATTCGGCGATCCGGACTGGACCGACAACCCCGTGTTCGACGTCATGAAGCAGTCCTATCTGCTGACCTCGAACTGGCTCAGCGGCCTGGTCTCAGGGGTCGAGGGCGTGGAGCCCCTCGAAAAACGCCGGGTCGAATTCTTCACCAAGATGCTCACCGACGCCTTTTCTCCGTCAAACTTCCTGGTCTCCAACCCCGCCGCCCTGAAGGAAATCGCGGCGACCAAAGGTGAAAGCCTCCTGCGGGGGATGGAGAACTTCGCGGAGGACATGGCGCGCGGCGGGGGCCAACTCTCCATCAGCCAGACGGATTTCGACAAGTTCAAGGTGGGTGAGAACATCGCCACCGCCCCGGGCAAGGTGGTGTTCCAGAACGAGCTGATCCAGTTGCTGCAATTCTCGCCCACAACCGAGACCGTGCACGAGATCCCGCTGCTGATCTTCCCGCCCTGGATCAACAAGTTCTACATCCTGGACCTGCGGCCCGAGAACTCGATGATCCGCTGGCTGGCCAGCCAGGGCTTTACGGTGTTCGTCACCTCCTGGGTGAACCCGGACCAGAAACTCGCGACCAAGACCTTCGAGGACTACATGATCGACGGGGTCTATGCCGCCAGCCAGGCGGTGATGACCCAATGCAAGGTCGACCGGATCAATACGGTCGGATACTGCATCGGCGGCACCCTGCTCTCCTGCACCCTGGCCTATATGGCGGCCAAGGGGGACGAGCGGTTCTCATCGGCCACCTTCTTCGCCGCCCAGCAGGATTTCAGCGAGGCCGGCGATCTGCTCCTGTTCACGGACGAGGACTGGATCGGCGACGTCGAAAAGCAGATGGACGCTGGCGGCGGCGTGCTGTCGGGCAAGGCCATGGCCGACACCTTCAACGCCCTGCGCGGCAACGACCTGATCTGGTCGTTCTTCGTCAATAACTATCTCCTGGGCAAGGAGCCCAAGCCCTTCGACCTGCTGTTCTGGAACGCGGACCAGACCCGCATGCCCAAGACCCTGCACCTGTCCTATCTGCGGGAGTTCTATCGCGACAATAAGCTGGCCAAGGGTGAGCTGGTCCTGGGCGGGGAGCGGATCGACCTGTCCAAGGTCAAGATCCCGGTCTTCGTGCAGTCCTCCAAGGAGGATCACATCGCCCCCTATCGCTCGGTCTATAAGGGCGCGCGTCTGTTCGGCGGACCGACCCAGTTCATGATGGCGGGCTCGGGCCACATCGCCGGCGTGATCAATGCACCTGTGGCTCAGAAATATCAGCACTGGACCAACACCGCCCTGCCCCCGAAAGTCGAGGACTGGATCTCTGGCGCGATGGAGCATCCAGGGTCCTGGTGGACCTATTGGGCTGAATGGCTGGGCGCGCGTTCTGGGCCGATGGTTCCCGCGCGTGATCCGACCAAGGGTCCGCTAAAGCCTATCGAGGACGCCCCGGGCAGCTTCGTGAAGGTGCGTTCGTGAGGTGTTGTTCTATTATATTGAAGGGTGTCCGGGTTGGAAGCTCTCGATTCTTATTCAAAGGAGCCAGCGCTAGCTGGAGGACTTATCCGTTTCCTCAAGAATTCCCAACGCGGCGCGCAGATTGATGGAGTCAGCTCCAGGAAACCATCCAACCTCTTCTATATGGTCCCATAGGCGCTCGATGTGGCTTTTGGAGGCGGCTTCGAAGTGGGAGGTCATATCGGACATGTATTGATCGAGGTGGTCCTCATTTACGATATCCACGTATCGATCTCCTGATTCGATTCCGCTCACGATAATTCTTGCGGATTTGACCTCGCTGACCTCAGCATCCCGCAGAACCCATAATTTTGCGCCAAGCACTACGAATGGGTGAAGATAGGTGGACCTGGTGAGTTCGGCATCCAAGAAGAACGACGTCTGATCTACGCGTTCACTCTCTCGGGTAAATGGTGGAAGGCTCGCGTGGACATAATCCAAACTCAGAATGCGAGCTCTCGCCAGCCCTCCATCGACGGCTGATAAGCACGCCCTAACCGCGCCCCATGCTGGGCTAATTTTCCCCTGTTCTGCACTTTCACGCCCGCCCTTTGTTTCGCGAAACGCTGTTGCGACCACCTCAACAGGAGGCGCCGTCACGTGGGATGGCGCGAGCAACGCTCTCCCGTCATCTGGATAAGCTCGCCCGACAACATGGTCGTATAACGTGCGAATGTCGCGATGTTTGCTCAGGCGATACTCATTCGAGAGTCTATCAACAACTCCTGCAAGCTCTCCCTCTCTTCCAACCCAGTAATTGCTGACACTTATTCTGCTTTTCTCGCCAATATCGTCAGGTGACAGAATAATATTAGAATTATGTAGCGATTTGCATTCGCAAAAAATCTCCATGTTGATGATCGGTGCGCCGATGCCTTCGTACTTGCGAGGACTATCCAGTAGATGCCGGGAATAAACGTCTATCTCTCGCTGCTTCCCTGTCTCCGCGTCCTGATAGTAGACGCCTCGGCTGGCAGGCCAATGATTGGTGCGAAAAGACTCAGCCACCCTTTTCTCAAGACGTAGAGATCGCGCAGCATCTGACTTGGCTAGAATGTCTCTGATGTCGCCGGTCACTCTGTCACTTTCGGATGTGATAAAGCGGAGCCCTCTGACCCAGCTTTGCAAAAATGCGAGGCACGCAGCCTCTTGTGAGGTCGAATGACAACCCAAATAAACGGGGAGGCATTCGCAAGTTGAGTTCGGTCAAACCGGTGAAGGCCGATGATGGAATGTCGAGGAGCTGAGGCCCTCCCGACGCCCACCGCCATTTAAACCGGGACGAACTTCAACGCCACGCCGTTGTTGCAATAGCGTAAGCCCGTGGGTGCGGGACCATCGTCGAACACGTGGCCCTGGTGTCCGAGGCAACGGGCGCAATGATATTCCTTGCGCTCCATCCCGATCTTCAGGTCGCGCTTGAAGCCAAGCGCGCCGTCGATGGCCCGGTAAAAGCTGGGCCAGCCGGTGTGGGAGTCAAACTTCCAGTCGGAGCGGAACAGCGGCAGATCGCAACCGAGGCAGGCGAACAAGCCCTTGCGATGCTCGTTCAGCAGGGGGCTGGTCCCGGGATATTCGGTGCCCTCCTGGCGCAGGACGTCGAAGGACGCTCCGGGCAGGCGTTTGCGCCAGTCGGCCTCGGTAAGCTTGCGGAAGGGCGAGTTGGCGAAGGCCTGGGCGGGATCGGCGGCATGGGCCTTCGACCGGGCCAGGGCGAACAGGCCAAGGGCGGCGCCGGAAAACATCAGGGCGCGGCGGCTTGGATCAAGGGCGGGGGCGGTGCGGCTCATACCCCTGCATACGTGGCGCCCGACCGAACGGTTACAAGACCGGCCTCTTTTTCTCCTGACCTGAAGATCGTCTATCCGTCGGACACCCGCGTCCAGGCATAGAGGGCGTCCGGTTCCTGCTCCTCATTGCGGGCGCCGTCCGTGAGCGCCTGGAGGCGAAAGGCGTGGCGCTCGTAGAAGCGTCGGGCGGCGGCGTTCTTCTGGAAGGCCCAGAGTTGCAAGCCATCCTGCCCGTCCATGACTTGGCGCAGCAGACGCTCCCCCACCCCGCGCCCATGATGGTCGGAGTGGACATAGAGATGGTTCAACCAGCCCGGCGTGGCGGCCGCGTAGCCGAGGATCATTCCATCGGTCTCCACCAGCCAGACCGTATTCGACGGGAAAAGCTGATCGCAAAAATAGGCCAGATCCTCCTGCGCGGTGTGTAGTTCGGGCAGGAACGGCAGGCAGGCGCGGACGGTCAGGCGGTGCAGCACCGCCAGGGCCGGCATGTCCTCCAGCCCGGCGCGCCGCAACCGCATCAGTTCAGGCCCGCCGCCTCGTCCAGGCCCAGCATCAGGTTCAGGTTCTGCACCGCCGCCCCCGATGCGCCCTTGCCCAGATTGTCCAGCAGGGCCACCAGCCGCGCCTGACCATTGGTCTGGTTGCCGAACACGAACAGCTTCATGCGGTTGGTGCCGTTCAGGCCCTCCGGGTCCAGGGTCTTGAGGGCTGCCGCCTCTTTCAACGAAGCAACCTCGACAAAGCGCTCCCCGGCATAGGCGTCGTTGAGCGCCCCATGAAGATCTTCTGGCGTTGGCGCGCCGGGCAAGGCCCAGAGCTGCAAAGGAACCTCAACAATCATGCCCTGAGCGTAGCGGCCCACCGATGGCGCCATCAGGGGGGGATGGGTAAGCCCGATCCGCTCGGCCATTTCCGGCACATGCTTGTGCTCCAGGCCCAGGGCGTAGATGCGGTAGGCGACGCGGGTATAGTCCGCTGATGTCGGGTCTTCGAATTCGGCGATCATCGACTTGCCGCCGCCGGAATAGCCGGACACGCCGCCGATGGTCACCGGCCAGCTCGCAGGCAACAGTCCCGCGCGGATCAGGGGCCGCAGCAGGCCGATTGCGCCTGTCGACCAGCATCCCGGATTTGTCACCCGCGTGGAGGCCGTGATCGCCGCGCGCTGGCCGGGCTCGCTTTCGGGAAAACCGAACACCCAGCCGGGGGCGACCCGATGGGCGGTGGAGGCGTCGATGACCTTGACCTTGGGATTGTCGATCAGGGCCACAGCTTCCCGCGCCGCATCGTCCGGTAGGCACAGGATCACCAGGTCGGCGCTGTTCAGCATCTCGGCGCGGGCGGCCGGGTCCTTGCGGCGCGCCGGGTCGATGGACACCAGCGCGATATCCGGACGAGCCTCCAGACGGCCGCGGATTTGCAGCCCCGTGGTGCCGGCTTCGCCATCGATGAAGACCTTGGGGGCCATGCTCGCCTCCGTTCGCGCCGCGTCTCGCGGTCGCCTGAACCAAACCACAATCCAAAGAAAAAGGGCGCCTCGGATGAACCGAAGCGCCCCTTCGAAAACGCCCCTCCGGAAAGGAGCGGGTGTTTCGCGCTTAGCGCTTCGAGAACTGGAAGCTACGGCGGGCCTTGGCCTTGCCGTACTTCTTACGCTCGACGACGCGGCTGTCGCGGGTCAGGAAGCCGTGGGGCTTCAGCACCGCGCGCAGGCCGGGCTCATAATAGGTCAGGGCCTTGGACAGGCCGTGACGCACCGCACCGGCCTGGCCGGACAGACCCGAGCCCTCGACCGTCACGACGACGTCGAACTGGCCGAGACGGTCAGCGATCTGCAGGGGCTGGGCGATCATCATGCGCAGCACCGGACGGGCGAAATAGACTTCCTGATCGCGACCATTGATCGTGATCTGGCCCTTGCCCGGCTTGATCCAAACGCGAGCGATCGCGTTCTTGCGCTTGCCGGTGGCGTAGGCGCGGCCCTGGGCGTCGATCTGCTGTTCGCGGACGATCGCTTCGGGGGCGGGGTTGGAGGACAGGCTTTGGAGAGCCTCGAGACCTTCGGCCATGGCTTATTGGCTCCGCGCGTTCTTGCTGTTCTTGCTCTTGAAGTCGATGACTTCCGGAGCTTGAGCTTCATGGGGATGTTCAGCGCTGCTGTAGATGCGCAGATGGGTCATTTGGGCGCGCGCCAGGGGGCTTTCCTTGGGCAGCATGCGCTCCACGGCCTTTTCCAGGATCCGCTCGGGGAAACGGCCGCCGAGGATCTTGCCCGCGGTGCGTTCCTTGATCCCGCCGGGATAGCCGGTGTGCCAGTAGTATTTCTTCAGCTCGAGCTTGCGGCCGGTGAACTTCACCTTGTCGGCGTTGACCACGACAACATAGTCGCCGCAATCGACGTGGGGGGTGTAGTCCGGGCGATGCTTGCCGCGAAGGCGCATCGCGATGAACGTCGCCAGGCGGCCGACAACGGCGTCCTGGGCGTCAATCACGATCCACTTCTTCTCGACGTCCGCCGGCTTCAACGAGGCCGTGGTCTTGGTCGTCATGGGTCCGATCCGTTTGGGCTAGCGATGAACGGCGGACCGCTCTTCGACTTGAGGGCGGGGCAATACTGGTGAGCGCCGCCCCTGTCAACGCTAATTTGCGCCGCAAAGGCCCCGGAAAGCCTTATCTGACAAGGATTTGCGGAATAGGGTAATATAATACCTATCTAAAGTCTGCGACTGCGCCAGGCGAAGGTGGCAGCCACGGCCAGGACGATGGCGGCGCCGGTCTGATGCAGGATGCTCATGGTCAGGGGCGCGTGGGTCATCAGGGTGGCTACGCCCAGGGCCGCCTGCAGGCTGACCAGAACCCCGATGGTCACCGCCGCGCCGCGATATCGCTCGGGCAGATGAATAGCCCGGCCGGCGATGAAGGCGATGCTCAGGCCGAAAACCAAGACGACATAGGCCGCGATCCGGTGATTGAACTGCACGGCCGCCTGGCTGTGGGCCAGGGTCGCCCATAGCCCCCCTGACCGGTAGTCGGTGGGGAGCCAGGCGCCGTTCATCAGGGGCCAGTCGTTATAGACCAGACCCGCCTTGTTACCGGCCACCAGGGCGCCCAGCAGGCACTGGACATAGACCAGGACGAGGAAGATGGCCGAGGCCGGTTTCCACGGCGTGGGGCGGGTCGGGCGCCCCTGCCCCGTCCAGGCCTCCCAGCCGGTCCAGATCAGGGCGCAATAGAGGATCAGGGCCAGGCCCAGATGGGCGGCCAGGCGCTCCGGCGCCACATAGACCCGGGTCTCAAGGCCGCTGGCAACCATCCACCAACCCACAAGCCCCTGCAGACCGCCCAGGGCGAACAACACCACACAGCGCCAGATCAGCCGGGGCGGCAGGCGGCGGGTGATCAGGAACCCTATGAACGGAACCGCGAACACCACGCCCACGATGCGTCCCAGCAGGCGGTGGGCCCATTCCCACCAGAAGATGCCCTTGAACTGCTCCAGGCTCATGCCGCGATTGATGAACTGGTACTGGGGGATCTTCTGATAGTTCTGAAATTCCGCCATCCAGGCCTGATGGTTCAGGGGCGGCAGGGCGCCGGAGATCGGCTTCCACTGGGTGATGGACAGGCCAGAGCCCGTTAGCCGGGTGGCGCCGCCGACAATGACCATGGCGAAGACAAGGGCGGCGGTCAGGAACAGCCAGACGGCGACTGGCCGTGAGCGGTCCGATCTCAGGAACGAAGTCATGCGCGGTAAGCGACTTTCAGACTGTGGACGCTGACAGAGACCTCCGGGTTAGACCGCGTCCGGCGCCGCGACAAGCCCGGCGATGACGTGTAATCCATCGCCTCGATGCGCCAACCGGCCCATCAAGCCCTGGAGATCGACGGTGAGCGCACGTGTTCGCAAGGCCATTGGCGGCCTTTTGATCCTGATCTTCCTGGTGCTCTACGTCCTCGTGATCATCACCATTGGCGATCACGTGCCAAACCAGTGGGCGATCAAGCTTGTCTATTATCTGGTGGCCGGAACCGCCTGGGGCGTGCCCATCATTCCCCTGATCACCTGGATGAACCGGGGGGCGTAGTTGGCTATTTCGCCAGGCGGAAAAAGCCAAGGCCCGCGAGGGTTGCTCGCGGGCCTTGGCATTCCTCTGGTCGGAGCGGCGGGATTCGAACCCACGACCCCTTGACCCCCAGTCAAGTGCGCTACCAGGCTGCGCTACGCTCCGCCGAGAGGAGCGCCCTTATAGGCAGGCGAACCCCGCGCCGCAATCGGGAATATGACGTTTTAGGAGCGAACGAGCACGGCATCGAGTCTGGCCTTGGCCGACTCGAGAACCGTCAGGGCGTCTTCCAGGCGATCTCGCTCCAAGCCACTGAATTCCAGGGCTTCTTCGAGCTGTTCAATGCTGTCCGCGATTTCATCGACTGCGCCTGATGCGGCCATGAGCCGGCGAACGCCCTGCTCCTTGTGCAGTTTCTGCACGCCCTTGATGGTGTAGCCTTCGTCGTGAAGCAGGGTTCGCACCCCCTTCAGCACCGCCAGATCCTGGGGACGATAGAATCGCCGCCCCCCTGCCCGCTTCATCGGCCGGATGAAGGAAAAGCGGGTTTCCCAAAAGCGAAGCACATGCTGCGGCACGCCGAGTTCCTCGGCCGCCTCAGAAATCGTGCGGAATGCTTCCGGGCCTTTAGACAATGAAACCGTACCCTAGGCCTAGAGCATGTCCGGACCAGATAAAATCACCTGATCGGGATAGGCATGCTCTAATTCAAAAGTTTAGAGCGCGACGGGCGGTGACGCCGCTCACACTTTCGCCTGTCACGCCCTATCCGGCCATGCCCTTGTCGACGCGGGCCTTCATGACGTGAGAGGCGCGAAAGCCGATCACCCGGCGGGGCTCGATCGGCGCAGGCTCGCCCGTCTTGGGGTTGCGGCCCATGCGGGCGCGCTTGGCGCGAACCTGAAACACGCCAAAGCCCGAGAGCTTGACCGTCTTGCCCGCCTCTAGCGTCTCGGCGATCAGGTCCAGGGTGCGTTCCACCAGACCGGCGCAATCCATGCGGGTCAGCCCGACCTCCTGATGGACCGCTTCACACAGGTCCGCACGCGTCAGGGTCTCGCCGCTCATCGGATTCACTCACGACCGGATGTTACTGCCAAGTTCAAAGGTCAATGCCGTGAAGCCGCCGACAAGTCAAAGGGTTCAAGGCCTTCTTACAGACGAACCACACAAGCGCCCCAGGTCAAGCCCCCACCCATGGCTTCCAGCAGCAGAAGTTGCCCGGGTTTGATGCGTCCGTCGGCGATTCCCTGGGCCCAGGCCAGGGGGATCGAGGCGGCGGAGGTGTTGGCGTGTTCGGCCACGGTGGAGATCACCCGCTCCGGCGCGATGCCGAGTCGGCGCGCCACCCCTTCCAGGATGCGCTGATTGGCCTGGTGGGGAATGAACCAGTCGACCGAACTGATCGGCACGCCGGCCGCCGCCGCCGCGGCCTCGACCCCTTCGGCGATATTGACCACGGCATGGCGGAACACCTGGTTGCCGGCCATGCGCAGCTTGCCCACCGTGCCCGTGGTCGAGGGGCCGCCATCGACATAGAGCAGGTCCTGCTTGGTCCCGTCGCAACGCAGGGCGAAGCCCAGCAGGCCCCGGTCCTCGATCCCGCCGGTTCCTTCGCCGGGCTCCAGCACCACGGCGCCGGCCCCATCGCCGAACAGCACGCAGGTGCCGCGGTCGGTCCAGTCCATCAGGCGGGTCATGGTTTCTGAGCCGATCACCAGGGCGCATTTGGCCAGGCCCCGGGCGACGAACCCATCGGCGACGCTGAGGGCGTAAACGAATCCCGAACAGACCGCCTGGACGTCGAAGGCGATGCCGATCGGGGCCCCAAGCTTGCGCTGGACCATGGCCGCGGTGGCTGGAAAGGTCAGGTCGGGGGTGGTGGTGGCGACGATGATCAGGTCGATCTGCGCCGCGGTCCGCCCGGCGGCCGCCAGGGCCCGCTTGGCCGCCTCGACAGCCAGGTCCGAGCAACCCTGCTCAGGCGCGGCGCGATGGCGTTGGCGGATGCCGGTGCGCTCGACGATCCATTCGTCGCTGGTGTCGACGAACTTGGCAAGATCGGCGTTGGTGACGATTTCGTCCGGCAGGTACCCCCCCACGCCGGTGACTACGCTCCGCAAGACTGAACTCACCCGTTTGGCTCCGCTGAAGCGCCTCCCGTCGAGGCCTCCACGTTCAAGGCGGCCGTCAATTGCTCAAGATTGCGCCGAATTTCAGACGCGAACTCACTCTGAGCCAGGTCGACGGCGACCCGAATGGCGTTGGCGAACCCCTTGGGGTCCGTGCCGCCATGGCTTTTGACCACGATTCCGTTGAGGCCCAGGAGCGGCCCGCCGTCCGGTGGATCGATCCGGTCGCGCAGCTTGCGCAGGGCGCCCTGGGCGATGAAGGCGCCAATCTTGGTGATCAGGGACGAGGTCAGGGCCGCGCGCAGCTCCGCCGAAATGAAGCGCGCCACCCCTTCGGCGGTCTTCAGGGCGACATTGCCGGTGAAGCCGTCGGTGACGATCACGTCCACCGTGCCCTTGCTGATGTCGCTGCCCTCGACGAATCCTCGATAGTCGAGATTGAGCCCGCCTTCGGACAGCAGGCGGTGCGCCTCGCGCACGTCCTCCTTGCCCTTCTGGTCCTCTGTGCCGACGTTCAGCAAGCCCACAGACGGGCGCGCGGCGCCGTGGACCGCGCGGTGGAAGGCCTCGCCCATGATGGCGAAGTCCACCAGCCGCTCGGCGTCGCAATCGATATTGGCGCCCATGTCCAGGATGGTGGTGTAGCCTCGGGGATTGGGCCAACTGACCACAATCGCCGGCCGCTCCAGGTCCGGCACGATCATGCGCAGGAGCAGCTTGGAGACCGCCATCAGGGCGCCGGTATTGCCCGAGGAGACCGCCGCCTGGGCCTGACCGTCGCGCACGGCCTCCACGGCGTTCCACAGGCTGGACCCCTTGCCCCGGCGCATGGCCTGGGCGGGCTTTTCATCGCCGCTGATCACCTGGTCGGTGTGGCGGATCTCGCAAAGGTCGCGGGCGGCGGGGTGCTGGGCGAACTCCGCCTCGATCCGCGCCTTATCTCCGTGCAGCAGAAAGCGGACATTGCGCGCGCGCCACTGCTCGGCGCCGAGGGCGATGCCCGGCACAACAACGGGCGGTCCTCGGTCTCCGCCCATGGCGTCGATCGATATCACGATAGGTTCGGGCACGACGGCGCTTAGGCCCCTTGTGGTGATTGGCGCCGGGCAAGGGCGCGCGGACGATAGCGTTCAAACCGAAGGATGCAAGGCCGGCTCAAGTCAGGACCGATCCGAGCCGTCGCCGGTCTTCAAGGTCTTAAGAACCGCGAAGGGTGAAATCTCGCCCGGATTTTCAGGGGGCGTGAACACCGCGTCCGGCTTACGGGGAAAGGGATCGATCTCCAGGGCCAGGTGCTCGACCACATAGGCGGCCAGGTCGATCTGATCGCCTTCGAGCACGTCTGGCGGATCTTCCGCCTCAGGGTCGAATTCGATCTCGATCTCGTCTTCCTCGACCTGCTGAACCGCGTGCGGGCTGGTTGGCGGGACCACGGTCACGGCGAATCGGGCCTTCAGGTCGCTGGAAAACGGCTCCAGGGTCACGCCGCAGGTCTGGGTGACCTTGGCGCTCAGCCGTCCCTCGATCCGCGCCCCGTCAAACCAGCCGGTCAGGGACAGGTCGGCCTCCAGGTGGTCCAGGGACACCAGATCCAGGGCCTTGGCGATCCGCTTTCGCGTCGCGTCGTCGGGTTCCAGGTGACGCTTGAGCGGGTCCGCCGGGGTGAAGCGCACGACCTCGCTCAGGCGGATGGTCTCGGACCAGGGAATCGACGGTTCGCTCAAGATACAATCTCCGCCCAGGCCGGCAGGCCCTCGATGATGTCCGACAACGCTTGGTTCCCAAGGCTGGCTTCGCTGGCGCGGACATAGGCGACCATGGCGTCCACCGCGCCCTCGGCGTTGTCGGCATAGAGGGTGCGCGCCACCAGGTCGCGCAGGACCACGTCGCCGCCGGTCAGGGCCGATTCGTAGGATTTGACCCGGCCATAGAAGGCCTCGCCCAGCTTGCGCATCTTCTTGCCCACGGAAAGATCACCCACGCCCAGGTCGCGCAGGGCGTCGTCCAGAGAGCGTATATAGGCGTCGAACAGCGCCTGGCTAACCTCCGAGGCTTGGCCGCCCTGCCCCTTGAGCCGATGCAGCAGCAAAACCACATGCAGGCTGTAGAGTTCGAATCGCCCCTCCACTGAGTCGGGAACGCCCAATTCGACGTAAAATTCAGGCTTGCGGGCCTGGCGGGTGACCGCTTCGTAGAGCTTGGCGCCGGTCTGGCGCGCCGCTCGCGGTTGAAACAGCCTTTGCAGAACCACCTTAGGCCTCACTTCCGCCGCCAACCGCGGCTAACGGGGCATTGAACTAAGGGTTCGGGGGCGATAGGTCAAAGTTTGGAACAGTTCCTGGTGAGGCCTTTCATGATCCGCCGTGTCGCCGCGCCGCTCTGCGCCCTTCTGGCTTCGGCCGCGCTCCTGTCGGGATGCGCGCCAACCAGCATCTTTCAGGGCTTCCAGGCCATCGAGGCCAACCCCAAGGATGTGAAGGTGGGTGAGGACACCAAGTCCACCGTGCTTGGCCGGCTGGGATCGCCTTCGGTGGTGTCGACCTTTGACCCCAATGTCTGGTTCTACATCTCGCAGGTGACCCAGTATGAGAGCTTCTATAAGCCTAAGCTGATCCGCCGGGATGTGGTGGCCGTCTCCTTCAGCAAGGAAGACGAAAAGGTGGCCACGGTCCAAACCCTGTCCCTCAAGGACGGCCGCGTGATCGCCTTCAACGGCCGCGAGACCCCCACCCGGGGCCGCGAGCTGAGCGTGCTGGAGCAGCTCCTGGGCAATCTGGGCCAGGGCACCCTGCTCAACAACAACAATGACATCAATCCGGGTTCGCGCCCGGGTCGCTGAGCCGTGTAGCCGGCCAAGATCCTGGCCGCCCGCGACGAAACTTCGCCTATCCAACGAAAACGCCCCGGGACCTGCGTCTCGGGGCGTTCCGCTATGGGCCGCGTAGGGTCGGTCAGGCGTGGGCCAGGACCGCCAGGAGCAGCAGGGCGACGATGTTGGTGATCTTGATCATCGGGTTCACCGCCGGGCCGGAGGTGTCCTTGTAGGGGTCGCCGACGGTGTCGCCGGTGACCGCGGCCTTGTGGGCCTCGGAACCCTTGCCGCCATAGTGGCCCTCTTCGATATATTTCTTGGCGTTGTCCCAGGCGCCGCCGCCGGAGGTCATCGAGATGGCCACGAACAGGCCGGTCACGATCACCCCCATCAGCATGGCCCCCAGGGAGGCGAAGGCCTCGGCCTTGTCGGCTATGGCCTTGATCACGAAGAACAGCACGATCGGCGAGACCACGGGCAGGAGGCTCGGCACGATCATCTCGCGGATGGCGGCCTTGGTCAGGATGTCCACCGCCCTGCCGTATTCCGGCTTGACCTCATAGGTCATGATGCCGGGGTTTTCCTTGAACTGGCGGCGCACCTCGGCGACGACCGCCTCCGCCGCCCGTCCGACCGCGGTCATGGACATGCCGCCGAACAGGAACGGCAAGAGCCCGCCAAAGAACAGGCCCACCACCACGTAGGGGTCGGACAGGTTGAAATCGACCTTGCCGATCCCGGCGAAGAACGGGAACCGCGCGGCGTTGGCCGGGAGGGAGAAGAAGATCAGGTCCTGGTTATAGGCCGCGAACAGCACCAGGGCGCCGAGACCGGCCGAGCCGATCGCGTAGCCCTTGGTCACGGCCTTGGTGGTGTTGCCCACGGCGTCGAGGGCGTCGGTGGAGACGCGAACCTCGCTGGGCAGGCCCGCCATCTCCGCGATGCCGCCGGCGTTGTCCGTCACCGGGCCGAAGGCGTCGAGGGCGACGATGAAGCCGGCCAAGGACAGCATGGTGGTGGTGGCCACGGCGATGCCGAACAGGCCCGCCAGCTTGTAGGTGACGATAATGCCGATGATGATCACGATCGCCGGAGCGGCCGTGGACTCAAGCGACATGGCCAGGCCCTGGATGACGTTGGTGCCGTGGCCGGAGACCGAGGCCTTGGCCACGGAGCGCACCGGCCGGAAGGCCGTGCTGGTGTAGTATTCGGTGATCACCACGATGGCGGCGGTGACCGCCAGACCGGTCAGGCCGCAGCCGAACAGGGCGTTGGGGCTGATCAGTCGGCCTTCCAGCAGGACCGGGGCCGGAACCAGCTTGTTGATCACCACCCAGACCGCGCCGATGGACAGCACACCCGTGACAATCAGGCCCTGATAGAGGGCGCCCATGATGTTGTTGTTCTTGCCCAGGCGCACGGCGAAGGAGCCGATGATCGAGGTGATGATGCAGACCCCGCAGATGGCCAGGGGCAGCAGCATCATGGCGTCGACGATGGGCGAGCCGCGGAAGAAGATCGCCGCCAGCACCATGGTCGCCACCGTGGTCACGGCGTAGGTCTCGAACAGATCGGCGGCCATGCCCGCGCAGTCGCCGACATTGTCGCCCACATTGTCGGCGATGGTGGCGGCGTTGCGGGGATCGTCCTCGGGAATGCCGGCCTCGACCTTGCCGACCATGTCCCCGCCGACGTCGGCGCCCTTGGTGAAGATGCCACCGCCCAGACGGGCGAAGATGGAGATCAGGGAGGCGCCGAAGCCTAGGGCCACCAGGGAATCCACCACCTCACGGCTGGTGGGGTCCAGCTTCAGGCCCAGCTTGAGGAAGGCGAAATAGCCCGCCACCCCGATCAGGGCGAAACCCGCCACCAGCATGCCGGTGATGGCGCCCGAGGTGAAGGCCAGGGACAGGCCCTTGGCCAGGCTTTCGCTGGCCGCCTGGGCGGTGCGAACATTGGCTCGGACGGAGATCAGCATGCCCGCGAACCCGGCGGCGCCCGAAAGCACCGCGCCGATCACGAAGCCCAAGGCCGCCGTCCAGCCAATGAGGAAATAGACCACCGCCAAAATGACGACACCGACGATGCCGATCGTCGTGTATTGCCTGCGCAGATAGGCCTGCGCACCCTCCTGGATCGCCGCGGCGATCTCCTGCATCTTCTCGCTGCCGGCCGATTTACTCATCAGGACGGCCGTCTGCGCGGCGCCATAGAGCACCGCGGCTATACCGGCCGCTATGACCAGCCAAATGTAAGAACCCATGTCCTGAGCGCCCTTTCTTTATTGTAGCGCACGGGGGTCACGCCGGCGCAAACCGACGCGCGACCGGACGGTCGCCCCCTTTTTCCCTATGCTTTCCCCTTGTGACGTAATGCCTACGCCCGGCGAAATGCAGTTCAGGTTGCCAAAACCTTACCGAGGACGCAACCGCCCGCTCCAGATGCTGACACAGACATGACGCCAAGCGCGCCTTGGCTATGGCGATACCGGCGATTAACCCTGCGGGCGTTATCCCCAGGCCATGGGTAAAGCCGCATCGATATCGGATTGTCAAAACGCGCGCTGGTCCGGGCGCGCGGGGATCGCGGCCCTCTCGGTCCATGCGGTCAATGGGATCGTGACGGCCCTGACCAGCCGATTTCCCGCCTCTCTCGACGAGCTTCAGCATCTGTCATTCATCCGCTGGTCCGAGGCCGATCCGCGGTTATTGCCCCGCTATCAGGATCTGCGCGTGCTGGAGGGAAACGATCATGTCTTCACCTCCGCTCCTAACTATCTGAACCATCCGGCGCCCTATTATTTGTTAATGGGGCTGGTCGACCGCGCCCTGGGCGGTTCGGTGCTCGGACTGCGTCTGGTCAATCTGGGACTGTCCCTGTCGGCGCTCGCCCTATTGCTCGTGGTGGGCTTTCGCCTCTTACAGGGCTGGCGGGAACGGGCGGTCTTCGCCTTCGCCTTGGTTCTGTTCCCCAAGCTGGGCGTCGTGGGCGGGCTGATCAACAATGACAACGGCGCCCTGCTGGCGGTGGCGGTGGGCTGCCTTGGCTTGGTGGCGTGGCAGCGCAGACCCACCTTCGGCGCGGCCCTACTCCTGGCGATCGGGCTGGCCCTGTGCGGTTGGACCAAGTTCACGGTGCTGCTGATGATCGTGTCCGCCGCGGCCGTCGCCGAGGTGCTGCGATATTGGAAGAGCCGCGAACGTCCTGAATTTGGGGCGATCCTGGTTCTTGGCGCCGGTCTTCTGATCGCCGCCATCCCGAGCGTGGCCAATCTGGCGACCTATGGGCGGGTGCTGCATCACACGGCGGCCTTCTATGTGAATCCCATCGACCGGGCGCCTCTCGGCTTCGGCGGATACGCCCAGGCCTTCTTCCTGGCCATGGCCCAGAAATGGGCGGCCCTGGAGCCAAGCAACGCAGCCCAGGTTCTGGGGCTGTGTGTGGTGATCGGGCTGGCGGGGGCTGCCGTGATGACCGGGGTTCGGCAGATCGGCGGACCAGGCGGCAATGCGCCCTCTTCCAATCCGGCATGGCGTGTGGCCATCGGCCTGATCCTGGCCACGGCGCCGGTTCTGGCCATGCACCTCTATTTCGGCTGGCGCACCTTCGTGGAGGACGGTTTCATCGAGATGGCCCAGGTTCGCTACTATTATGGGGTCTGGCCCGGTTTCGCCCTTGGGCTGGCCCTCTTGTGGCGGAGTCAGGAGGACACGCGTCTGCGCCTTTGGGTCACGACGATCACGGCTGTGCTGCTGGCGACGGCCTCCATCAGCTTCGCCGTCCTGATGCTGGCGGTCCGGGGCCGGGGCCTGACCGGGTAAGTCTCAGCCGGTTATCGGCCAGCGCTCAACCGATGCTGCGGCGCCTGGCTCAGCACCTGGACGCTCTGGATCTTGCCGGGACCGGCGATGGCGGTGGCGTCTTTGAACAGGGCCGCCTTCAGCTTCTCCTCGTCGATCCGGTTGTAGTCATTGGGCAGGGTGAAGGGGGCGCGCCGGGC
>JARLIP010000204.1 GCA_031291685.1 Caulobacteraceae bacterium
AGCTGTTCGAGGCTGGTGGCGCTGACGATGGGGGCGGTGACGCCGGGCTGGGCGATCAGCCAGGCCAGGGCGACCTGGGCCAGGGTGGCGCCCTGGTTGGCCGCGACCAAGTCCAGGGCCGCCAGGATGGCCAGGCCGCGATCGTTCAGATAGCGCTTGGCGGTCCCGCCCCGGGGGCTTTTGCCGAAATCGGCCTCCGAGCGGTACTTGCCGGTCAAAAAGCCGCTGGCCAGGCCGTAATAGCTAATCACGCCCACGTTCTGCGCCACGCACAGGTCTTGAAGCGCCCCCTCGAACTCGGCGCGGTCATAGAGATTGTAGAGGGGTTGCAGGCTGTCATAGCGCGGCAGGCCCTTGTCCGCGCTGATCTTCAGGGCCTCGCCCAGACGCTGGGCGTTGTAGTTGGAGGCGCCGATGGCCCGCACCTTGCCGGCCTTGATCAGGCGGTCATAGGCCTCGAGCGTTTCGTCCAGCGGGGTCGCCTCGTCGTCCCGGTGGGACTGATAGAGGTCGATATAGTCGGTTTGCAGCCGGCGCAGGGACGCCTCCACCGCCCGGACCATATAGGCCGCCGACAGGCCCTTGTCCTCGCCGCCCATGTCCATGCCCAGCTTGGTGGCGATCACCACCTTGTCCCGGCCGCCCCGGGCCGCCAGCCATTGGCCAAGGACGGTCTCGGACTCGCCCCCGACGTGGCCGGGGACCCAGCGGGAATAGACATCGGCCGTGTCGATGGCGGTGAAGCCGCCATCCACGAAGGCGTCCAGAATGGCGAAGGAGGTCGGCGCATCCGCCGTCCAGCCAAACACATTGCCGCCCAGCATCAGGGGGGCGATCGAGAGGCCCGATCGGCCGATGTCACGCTTTTCCATGGTCACTCCGAAAGATTAAGCCGCCGCGGCGTCCGTATAGACCGGCGCGTCGTCCGCCGCGGGCGCCGAGCGGCCCAGGAGCAGGTCGGCGGCCTTTTCGGCGATCATGATGGTCGGCGCATTGGTGTTGCCCCCCACCAGGGTCGGCATCACCGAGGCGTCCACAACCCGCAGGCCTTCCAGGCCGAACACCTTGAGGGTGTCGTCGACCACCGCCATGCCGTCCCCCGCCACGCCCATGCGGCAGGTTCCGACCGGATGGTAGATGGTCTCGGCGCACTGGCGAATCCAGGCGTCCAGGTCGGAATCCGACTGGATCGCCAGGCCCGGGGCGAATTCGTCCCCAGCGATGGCCTTGAGCGAGGCCTGGCCGGCCAGGTCGCGGGTGATCTTCACCCCCTCGCGCAGGGCCCGCTTGTCCTCCTCGGTGGACAGGTAGTTGGCGCGGATGGCGGGATCGTCGAACGGATCGGCCGAGCGCAGGCCGATCTGGCCCCGACTTTCCGGGCGCAGCTGGCAGACATGGATGGAGAAGCCGTCCTTGTTCACCGAGACCTTGCCGTGGTCCTGCATGATGGCCATCACGCAGTGCAGTTGCAGGTCGGGGCGATCCAGGTCCGGGCGGGACTTGAGGAAGGCGCCCGCCTCCAGGAAGTTCTGCCGGCCCGGCCCCTGGCCGCGCAGCAGGTAATTCAGGCCCGTGACGATGCGGTTGAGGCCCTTGTTGTAGGTATAGGCCGACGGCGTGCCGGGGGTTTCCCACGACAGGGTGACGTCCAGGTGGTCCTGAAGGTTCTTGCCCACGCCCTTCAGCTCATGGGTGACGGGCACGCCGGCCGCGCGCAGGTCGTCCGGATCACCGATTCCCGACAGTTGCAGCACCTGGGGCGACTGCACCGCGCCGCTGCACAGCAGGACCTCGGCGTCGGCATAGGCGATCTTTTTCTCGGCGCCCTTGCCCTGGACATATTCGACCCCGACCGCCCGGCCCTTCTCGATGACGATGCGGGTGGTGCGCGCCTCGATGGCGGTGGTCAGGTTGGGGCGACTGCCCAGGACCGGGTGCAGATAGCCGGCCGCCGCGCTCCAGCGCTTGCCGTCGCGGATGGTCAGCTGATAGGGGCCGAACCCCTCCTGCTGGAAGCCGTTGAAGTCGCTGGTCAGCTTGTGGCCCGCCTCGGCGCCGGCCTGGATGAAGCGCGAATAGATCGGGTTGGGGGACGAGGCCTTGGACACATAGAGCGGCCCCTCGCCGCCGTGATACTCGTCGCCGCCGCCCTGGAAGGTCTCCGAGCGTTTGAAATAGGGCAGCACCTCGGCATAGGACCAGCCGCGCAGGCCCATCTGGCGCCACTGGTCATAGTCCCGGGCGTGGCCGCGGATATAGATCATGCCGTTGATCGAGGACGAGCCGCCCCAGCCCTTGCCCCGGGGCCACCACAGCTTGCGGTTATCCAGATTGGGCTCGGCCTCGGTCCAGAAACCCCAGTTATAGGGGCCCTTGCTGGTCAGGAGGGCGCCGACCCCCGCGGGCATCCGCACCAAGAGGGAATTGTCCTTGCCGCCGGCCTCGAGCAGCAGGACCTTGGCCTTCGGATCGGCGCTGAGCCGATTGGCCAGAACGCAGCCCGCCGAACCGGCGCCGATGATGATGTAATCGTATCGTTCCAAGGTATCCTCACCACGAACCAGCTTATGCTTGTTATCGCCTATGCTGGCGCGGCTTGGCCTTGAGCGCAAGCGGTTGACGGGGGCGTCAATTTTATATTCCCGCTAGCCCGGCCTTGACCCCGCCCCGATCCGCGGGCGCATTGCCCCCAAGAGCAGACCCCGAGGGAGATTCCATGAGCCAGGACCGCGAATTCGACGTCATCGTCTATGGCGCCACCGGCTATACCGGCCGCCTGGTCGCCGCCTATCTGCTGAAGACCTATGGCGCGGCGGGCTCCGTCAAATGGGCCATGGCCGGGCGCAGCCCGCAAAAGCTGGCCGAGGTGCGGGACCTGATCGGCGCCTCGGCCGCCCTGCCCCCGATCATCGCCGACGCCGCCGACAGCGCCGCCCTGGAGACCATGGCCAACCGCACCAGGGTGGTGATCACCACGGCGGGGCCCTATCAGCTCTATGGCGGGCCCCTGGTGGCCGCCTGCGCCCGCACGGGGACGGACTATGTGGACCTGACCGGCGAGTCCCACTGGATCGCGGCCATGATCAAGGCCCATGAGGCCAAGGCCAAAGAGACCGGCGCGCGGCTGGTGTTTTCCTGCGGCTTTGATTCGATCCCCTTCGACCTGGGGGTCTGGTTCACCCAGGAGGAGACCAAGAAGCGCCTGGGCGCCTATGCCCCCCGGGTGCGGGGCCGGGTGCGCAAACTCAAAGGCGGCCTGTCCGGCGGCACCCTGGCCAGCGGCCAGACCACCATGCTCGCGGCCAAGACCGATCCTTCCATCGGCCCGACCCTGGCCAATCCCTTCGCCCTGACCCCCGGCTTCACCGGCCCGGCCCAGCCCGACGGCGACACCCCCTATGAGGACAAGGCCGCGGGCGCCTGGGTCGGCCCGTTCATGATGGCCGGGATCAACACCAAGGCCGTGCACCGCACCAACTTCCTGGCCGGCCACCCTTGGGGGACCCAGTTCCAGTATGACGAGATGCAGATGCTGGACGGCCCGCCGGAACCCAGCGCGGCGGGGTACGGCGGCTTTTCCTTCGGCCCGGCGGGCATGCCCAAGCCCGGCGAAGGCCCCACCGAGGAAGAGCGGGAGACCGGCTTCTACGACCTGCTCTACATCGCCGAAACCGCCGATGGACGAACCCTGCGCTGCTCAGTCAAGGGCGACCGCGACCCGGGCTATGGCTCGACCTCCAAGATCCTGGCCGAGGCCGGCCTGGCCCTGGCCTTCGACGTCCCCCACGCCCAAACCCCCGGAGGCTGCTGGACCCCGGCGGCGGCCATGGCCGATGCGCTGTTGGCGCGGTTGCCGGCCAAGGCGGGGTTGACGTTTGAAGTGGAGGGGTAACGGGGGGCTGAGCGGGTGGCGGGACTTCCTGCCACCCTGTTTCTAGAGAGGAAGTGATGCTCCTGCCTCCGAATTGTGAGGGCAGCTCATGTTAAAAGCGTATCATCTTCTCAAGTTCGTTGGCCCGGGCGGCCGTCTTTTCGACAATGCAGCTGCTGTTGATGGTCTGCTGATCCAGCTTGCAGTCGTAATCACGCTTCTTCAACCATGAACGCTGCTCGTTGCGTAGCGCTGACTGCTTCGGCGGATCTTTCGCCAGCTGGCCCATGACTTGCTTGTAGGCCTTGTTCAACCGGGCGTCTTGCGCCGCCATTTCTGTCTGCTCGCACATAGCCAATTGCACAGTGTTGCGGCCCGCGCGCTCAAGGCAGCGGCCATAGTCGGCGGACAGGCCTTGCGGTGACTGGACGGCGGTCGGTTCGGCAAGGGCGGGCTGCGCCAAAATGGCGGAGCAGAAGCACAGAATTGCCGCGGCGCCGGTCAGTCTTGGGCTCATCGAGCATCTCCTCCTTGCAGCGTGGATGCCGCGTGAGTCGCGGTCGGGGAGAATGGAGCGAGGCGCCATGCCTCCGTCAAGTGGAACACGGCCGTTTCCCGCTGCTCATTCTTCCCCTCCGCCGAACACCAGGCACCACGGAAAGCCGCCGACAGGCAGGGTGACGGAAGCTCCTGTCACCCTGTTTCCGATTGCGGCCCGAAGCCGAAAGCCCTGGCGGCAGCTAACGTGGGCGACCTATTTCATACAGTGTCACCGTAATGCCTATTTTACATAATTCGAACCGCGACCTGCTCAAAATTGGGGGCCAGCCCAATATACTCGTATTTTATACGACCTTGAGAAACAAATTCCTGAAACGCCCGAAATTCGTGGAACCTCCATTCCGGATAGTTGAAATATTCATCAAAAACGATGACCGTTCCCGAAATTATTCTGTCTCTTAGTTGACTCAACACAGTCTGTGTAGAGAAATATAGATCGCAATCAATATGAATGAATGCGACGGGGTCAGCGTGCGTGCTCAAAAATCTCGGCAGAACCGCATCGAAATATCCGACGACTAGTTCTACATTCTCCCCTACCGCCGGAAGATCTTTACGTTTGAAATGTCCAGTGGGCGCCCCGGGCGTCCAATCCTCCGGAAGGCCTTCGAATGAATCGAAGCCGAAGATCGTTTTGTCGGGCAACCGGTCCGCAATCTGATTGACGGTCGATCCGGAAAAAACCCCAAACTCGAGCACAAGCCCTTCCGCCGGCGCCTTGCCGATGGCGAAGTCCAACAACTCATGCCGATCAGCGAAACGAGGCGTCCCCACCATGTGCTCGCGCGCATATAGGTAACATTCGATGGCGGTAGCCAGGTACGCCATCCGGTCAATGTCATAGGGCGGACCGCTCCCTAGGATAGAATCAATATTGATCAACCACGCCGCCCTTTCGAATTCAGCCTTATTATCGATAAGATTGGGAATATTTTACGCATCATGTCTATCCAATAGCATTCACATCAATTACGAAAAATTCTAGAAACTACGGGAGTTGATATATTATGGTTCCAGATAATTTTGTCGTATTGGTCAGAATTGCAGAGCTGACACTCGTCACCCCACTGGAAGTCATCTGAGAAAAATTAAGCGAGGTCGTTCCTGGATTGACCGAAAGACCAAGAGTTTGAGGTGCATTTAATAGATTGGCGGTAAATCCGAAAAATCCACCCCCGGTTGTGATTGCGGTTGATCTTGCGGCATAAGGCAAGCCGGCCATCCCGACGATGCCAGACCCACTCACCGACGTTAAGGTAATGATAAAACTTGCCGTCACCTGCTTGTCGGAAACCGTGTAAGTTCCACTAGTTACCTGCGATATGCCCGAGCTGCTTCCGTTGATTGTTAACGATGGCGTCCACGGGAAGTTATACGGTCCGGAAAACGAGACATTGCCAGACGCATTGTTCGTAACAGTCCCAGATGAAATGGCGTCAGCGCCATCGACAGACAAGGCGCCCCAATTTCCCGCCACAACCAACGACCCAGTAAATATATTACCATGAATATTCGCCGTAGAGCCAGCCGTTCCACCTATTATTGCAGGACCACCAATTGTATTCCCAGAAATTTCCAAATAATTTATGATTGCGTTCGTTTGATTTAAATAGAAACTAGAGCCCAAAAATTGATTTCCTATTAACTGCCAGTTCTCAATGACCGCGTACGGAGAGATAGAGAAATTCTCGGGCCCAACTGAATTAAATGTATTTCCATTCATTGTTAAATTGCGCAACGGCGTACTAGCACCATCTAAGCTAACATACGCTGTTTTTATGTTTTCAAAATGATTATTGGTGAATTTATACCCACCAGCATGAACGTCGCCCCCAACGACATTCTCGAACGAGATGCCATATGCGGGACCAGGGGAAGCACTTCCATTTAGAAAAGTACATTTATCCACAGTGATCGTGTTAGGTCCGATTCCGGAATACGGGCTCGAAGAAGGAAGCCCTCCGGTTATTTTTATCATAGCGTTGCCAGAGGCGAATGAATCTCCGCCATTTTGGCCCATTCGACAGTCGGAAATTTTTAATTCAGGCCAACTATCTATAACGATATAGTTATCACTTATATTTCCACCATATATCCGACTCACGATGGCCGATATCCCATACTGAGTATCGGCTTTGAAATAAAAACCTTCAGCACTCAGGTAAGAACCAACGTCTTCCAAAAGGATATTGTAAGCATCTTTAACAAGAACACCGACCGATCCGGGCGGCGGTGCGCCACCAGACACGCGCGTAACTGAAAACCCCTTTGCCGCCACCACGTCATTTTTGCTATCACGACCCAGTTGAAGGCATGGAGTGACCGTCATGTCGCAAATGAAGCGGGAGCCCAGTGCCGGGTTTTGTGGATTGAAGGCGAAGCCTTGTAACGTTACGCCGGTGGGAACAATGAGGCTCTCCGCCAAGCGGCAACCCGTTGGCGGAATGACGACCGTACCGCCGCCCGCGCCTGAAGCCGCAGCCACTGCGGCGGCGAACGCGGGCTCGTCATCGGCGATGCCGTTACATGTCGCGCCATAACTGGACGGAAGATAAACTCCTGGGAGGATGGACGTCTGGGCGTGAGCAGGTGGCGAGAAAGACAGTAATGTGCTGAAATAGATTCCAGCCAAGAGCATGGTAATTATATTATTCGCGTGACACCTTCTTCCTGCTCTATCGAATTTCATTCTTACCTTCAACATCCACCCCCATAGAACGTTCCGCGGACCTAATTTCCGCCGCCTAAGCGCCAGCCTGGAAGACACCCGTAATTTCGATTGCGCAGTCTGCCGCCCCAACCGTGCAAGTCACTGTGCAAAAGCACAGCGACTTGCACTTTTCCGATCGGCTTTGCGGCCAAGGCCAGCCCTGATGGGCACGATGATCGCCGT
Organism: Caulobacteraceae bacterium; assembly: GCA_031291685.1. Taxonomy (GTDB): domain Bacteria; phylum Pseudomonadota; class Alphaproteobacteria; order Caulobacterales; family Caulobacteraceae; genus Poindextera. The sequence goes on from JARLIP010000204.1 coordinate 7,326, forward strand.
GACAGCGCCGCCCCTCGCAACATTTCACGGTTGCTCAATCCCTGGCGGCGCAGCTATCGCGATCCGTCAGGATGGGGCGGGGGCCAAGCGTCAGACGCAGCAGTGTATGCGGTGACCGCAGAGTGTATTCGGTGACATGTATGCGGCGACGGGTCCGGTATTCCCTTTTTGTTCCATTCGTGCTATCCGTCATCCATGGCTCGGATCGCCCGCATTATCGCCCCCGGTTGCCCGCACCATGTGACGGCGCGGGGCAACCGGCGTGAGCCGATCTTATTCGAGGACGGCGACCAGGAGATATATCTCGACATCCTTGCCGAGCAGCTGGTCAAGGCCAAGGTCGAGGCTTGGTCCTATTGCCTAACGCCCAACCACGTCCACTTGATCCTGACGCCGCAGGACGACGTCGGCATGGGCCGGGCCATGGGCGCGGCGCACAAGCGATGGGCCCGCTTCGTCAATGCGCGGAGCGGTTGGCGCGGGCATCTGTTCGACGACCGCTACGCCTCGGTGGCGATGGACGAAGCGCACCTGATGACAGCCGTGCGATACGTCGCGCTCAATCCAGTCCGCGCGCGCCTGGCGGCCAAGGCGCAGGACTGGCCATGGTCGAGTGTCGCGCCCATCTGGCCGGACAGGATGACCGCCTGGTGCGCGTGGCGCCTGTGCTGGAGCGGGTGGAGCGTTTCCGCGACCTGATCGCCGGGGATGCGGACGACGTGGGGTTCGGCGCCCTGCGCGCAGCCGAACGCATCGGCCGCCCACTGGCCAACAAGGACTTCATCGATGGCCTCGAACACATCCTCGGACGACCGGTCGCGCGCCGCGCTCCAGGACGGAAGAAGACAACCACCGCGCCTGACCAGCCAACGCTTCTGTAGTGAGCGGTTTTAGGGAACGGGGAATACTGGACCTGTCACCCTATTTCCATGTCACCCTATTTCCCGTGTCACCCTATTTCCCGCAACAGGTGTCGATTGAAGGTCGTCCTTGTCCATATTGAAGCGCAGCACCTCTTCGAAGACGCGGTTTCGCGCTTTGGCGTCTGTGATCAGGGATGATGCCGACATTACATAGAGATGTAGCGGAATATCGACATCAGATCCGATGACGAAGTCATTGTAAACGACGCGTTCGCTCAGCGAGAATACGTCTTTGAAACCGGTTCGCTTCATGTCCTTGTAGAACTCGTCGTCGATCTCAACGATGGAGAAGGCGAACACCTCGCGAACCGTGGCGATCCGATCGACAAGCTCGCTGGCGTAGAGCCGGCACTGGAGCA
>JARLIP010000205.1 GCA_031291685.1 Caulobacteraceae bacterium
CCAGCTGAAGGCCTTCGCACAGCGTCTCAAAGTCAAGGGAAAGCCCCCAAAGCTTATCCTCGTCGCCGTCATGCGAAAGCTCATCGAAGCCGCCAACCTCGTCCTCAACCGTGGCCGCCAATGGGAAGTGCGAACCACGTGACGACATGGTTGCTCCCCCGCATCGCGCCGCGATGCATGGGAGGACATCACCCATCACCCACCCGGACGAAGCTCGATCTCGGTGTCCCCGGCCCCCACCGTGCTTTCCACATAACCCGCCAGCGGCTTGAGCAAGCCCGTGGTCAGGGGCAGGCCCGCATAGGCCTGGAAGCGCAGCACCTGGCCGGCGGGCAGGTGATCTACATAGACCCAGCCGCCCTGGCCGTCCGGCTCCATGCGAACCAGCACCCCCCGCGCCCCCAGGAAATCCCCCCACAGCAGGGGTTGCTGGCCCGCCGCCACAGTCACCCCCTTGAGATGAAAGCGCACCGTCACCGGCCAGGCATAGGCCTGTCTTGGAAAGTCGATGGCCGGCAGAACCTCATTGTTATGCTGGAAGTCGAAATAGGTGGCGTTGTCCCAGGTCGATCCCGTCCCCCAGCGGGTCTTGCAGGCGGTGGAGACCCAGTCCGGCGCCCAATAGACCACCCCTGCGCCGCCAGCGGCGATCACCCCTTGCGTCAGGTCCGCCAGGTACCGGGCCTGGCCCTTGGGCGTGGCGGGATAGGCGGGCAGCAGGGCGTCGCTCCACAGGACGTTGGGGGTGGCGTCGGCATTGTCCAGGGTCCAGGGATAGGCGGTCTCCACCACCATCACCTCTACGCCGTAGCGATGGCGCAGGCGGCCTATGGTCTGGCCCAGCCCCTTGATCGTCTGGGTCGACCATTTCGGATAATAGCTGATGCCAATCACGTCATAGCCTGTCACCCCCACCTCGGTGGCGGCCTTGAACCAGGGCTCCACATGCTCGGGCTGGGCGATGTGGATCATCACCTTGGGCTTGATCGCAGAGCCGGCGGAGGCGTCCCTCACCCCCTGGATGGCGGCGTTGAACAGGATGGCGTTGCGCGCCCAGTCGATGGGCTGGTCCTTTTTGCCGCCCAGAAGCTGGCTGTTGGTCTCGTTGCCCACCTGGACCATCTGGGGCATTAGCCCCTCCCGATCCAGCCGGGTCAGGACGTCCACGGTGTAGTCGTGCAACTGTCTGGCCAGGGCCTGGGGGTCCTGGATCGCCGCCCAGGCCTTGGGCGCGGGCTGCTTGTCCCCGTCGGCCCAATCGTCGCTGTAGTGAAAGTCCAGCAGCACCGGCAGGCCCTCGGCCTTGGCCCGGCGGATGGTCTTCTCCACGTCGGCGAGGGTGCTGTATTTGGTCCAGTCGGGATCGACCCACAGGCGCACCCGCACGAGGTTGGTTCCGTGGGCCTTGAACAGCTTGAAAGGGTCGACCGCCTCCCCGTGCTCGCGGAAGACGGCCCCGCAGTCCTCCATCTCATTGGCGAAGGACAGGTCCGCCCCAAAATAGAAGGGATCGGCCCGCCCGACAGCAGGCTGCAAAGCGAACGCGACCGCCAGGGCCAGGAACAATGGCTTCATGGGGGCTCCACGGAGAGAAATTCTTCCGCCGAGGAGGCCAAGCCCCCTCGGCGGGCGCTGTCAGTATTTGAAGCTGAAGTCGATCAGGAACCGGCGGCCATAGGTGTCATAGCGCGCTAAGCGGTCAGGCTTGTTGTCCCAATAGAAGCGCGCGACCTGATCGGTCAGGTTGTTGGCCTGGAAGCGCACGGTCAGATGATGGGTGATGGGATAAGATGCGCTGAAATCGAGAATGTTCTCGGACTCCAAGGTCGTCAGCTTGGAAGCATCCCAGCCATAGATGACCGTGAAGGGGCTATGATGCTTGAAGCCCAGGCGAGCATCCACACCGTTCTGGCTGTACCACAGGTCCACCTCGGCCGTGGTCTTGGCCAGACCAACCATGGGCAGCGGATTGTTGACCGGGGTGAACTCCTTGATGTTCGAATCCGCCAGGGCGAGGTTCGAATAGATCCCAAAGTGCTCAAGATGAGGGATGAAATAGAACGGGGTCTGGAAGGTGAATTCCACACCTTCCATGCCGCCGCCCTTGCCATTGAACGGCCCAGTGATCGTATAGTTGGTCCCGTTGATGTCGGCGGTGGAGGTCTTGTAGCCGATATTGCTGCTGACCTCCTTGTAGTAGATCGCCGCGGCGAACAGGGATTCGGGGTGGAAATACCATTCGTAGGACAGATCCACCTGATTGGCGCGGAACGGGTTCAGGGTTGGATTGCCCGCAGAACCCGTAGGCGGAATCGCGGTGGGCAGCGAAATGGTGCGGCTGGCGCGCATCTCGTCCAAAGGAGGCCGCGCGATCACCCGCGCCGCCGAGAAGCGCAGGACGTTATTGTCGTTCAGATGGAAGGTCATGCCCAGGCTCGGCAGGACGTCGGTATAGTGATGACCGATGTCGATGGCATCGGGCGCCGCGCTCCCGACCTGTTCATAGCCCTGGCTTTGCACCCAGACGGAAACCACGCGCACGCCGATATTACCGGCCATGGGGATCGAACCAAGGTCATGCTTGAAGTTGACCTTGGCATAGGCTTCGGAATCGGTCTCCCGCACGCGCCAATAGGAAGCCTTCTGGAACACCGCGTTCGAGGAATTGAAACCGCCGCCATAGACCGCGGCGGCAAGCTTGTTGAAGTCCCCATCCAGCAGCGCTGGCACATTGAGGCCATTAGCATTGAAATTGCTCAGTAATCCGGATGGGATCACGCCCACGATCGGGGCCGGATACCACTGATAGAGGTCGTGGCTCTTGATCCGGTTGGAATAACGCGCCCCGAAATCCACCCCGGTGAAGAAGTCTCCATGAAGATTGCGCGTGAAATCGAGCTGAGCCGCGCCCAAGGCGTCGTTCAAGTGCTCCGGCCCGTCAGCCTCACCATAGAGCGGAACCTGTGAATTGACATCGGCGGGGCTTGAGCTGGCCGTCACCCAGGGGGCGCCGCCGGTCCCAGTATAGAAGCTCATCGAACTGGGAGACGTGGCGTTCCGGCTCAGAATCGCTTCCCAGGTATTGGTGCGATGAGCTTCAGAATAGGACAGATCGCCCCTCACCTTCCAATTGTCATTGGTCCAGACGCCGTTGACCCCAGTGGCGACCAGCTTCTTGTCCTCGGTATAGTGTGCGATAGCGTTGGTCACCGCCGCCCGCTGCCAATCCGGGGTTCCGGCCTGCGTGCCGCCGACCACATCACCGTTCTGCAGGGTGAAGGAGCCCGCGCCGGCATAATAGGGGTCCCAGTTGTTGGCGTTGTTGCCGCCCCAGTCACCCCAGGTATTGTTGGCGCCGTACCAGGCTTGGTTCTGGGTTTCGTCGATCTTGACGTCGGAATAGAGGACGTCCGCCGTCAGCTCGAAATTATTGGTTGGCTTCCACTGCACCGATCCGGTGACGCTGCCCCGGGTCTCGGTCAGGCGATCTACCTCGGTCTGGGCGCCCCAGGGGGTCGGGGTCGCGACGCCGTTCAGGGTCGGCGGGCTACCGCCGGTATGGGCGTCGTTGTAGCCCCAGCCCTGGAACGAGGTGTAGCCGTTTTTCTGGCTCTGATAGCTGCCGCCCACGGCCACGGCCAGGTCGTCATTGAACTTGTGGATCAACTCCAGGCTGCCGCGATAGCCCAGCGGGTCATAATGCGGCAGGCCTTGGCCGCCGTCGTAATAGACGGGCCCGATCCGCCCGACCAAGCTCGGCCCCGAATAGTCCAGCGGCCGGATGGTCTTGATGTCGATGGTGGCGGCCACGCCGCCGGCGATCAGGTCGGCCGATTGCGACTTATAGACGGACACCCCGGACACGGCTTCGGAGGGATAGATCTCCCAGCGCACATTGCGGTCCGGCTCGGACGAGGCGACCTCGCGGCCGTTGACCAGGCCCAGCACCAGGCGCGGCCCCAGGCCCCGCACGGCGGCCTGGCTGTCATTGCCCCGGTCCCGGGTGGCGTTGACCCCCGGCAGACGGTCCAGTTCCTCGGCGATGGTCACGTCCGGCAGGACGCCGATGTCCTTGGACGAGATCACCTCGACGATGGCGCTGGAGGCGCGCTTTTGCTGGATGGCGTCGCGCATGCTGGCGCGCACGCCGGTGACCACGACCTCATCGACCGCCGCGACGGGCTTCTTTTCAGTGGCGGCTGCGGCGTCCTGCGCCTGGACGACCCCGGCGGCGATCATCGCCATACCGCTGACCGCGCCGAACAGCGCGATACGAATTCCTTGCATTTCCTACCCCTCCCCAAGGGCCTTGAACCTCTGACCCGTTGTAATCGTATTTATCATATTATTGTCACGGCACAAGCCGGGAGCGCTTGCGGCCAGTCCACTTTGATTAGTATGATAAATTAGCGACAACGCCGATACGGGCGACCTGAGTGGGGAGTGTTTCGTGACCAAGGGATTCGGCCGCGCGGCCACGGGCGCCATTGCGCTGGGCCTTCTGACCATCGCCTCCGCCGCCAGCGCGGAGACCCTGCTCACCCTTGACGCCCGCGCCCAGCCGCCCGCCGCGGAGAGCGGCTATCTGCGCATGGGGACCGCCACCTCCCCCAGCGGCCACGTGATTGGCCTCGACAACCGTTATCTCAGCCTGGACGGCCATCCCTGGCTGCCGGTGATGGGCGAGTTCCACTACGCCCGCTTCCCCGCCGCCTATTGGGACGAGGAACTGGCCAAGATGAAGGCCTCCGGGGTCGATATCGTCTCCACCTATGTGTTCTGGAACCACCACGAAGAGGTCCCCGGCCAGTTCGACTGGACCGGCGATCGGGACCTGCGCCGCTTCGTTGCGCTCTGCGCCAGGCATGACCTGAAGGTGATCATCCGCCTCGGCCCCTGGGCCCATGGGGAGTCCCGCTTCGGCGGCATCCCGGACTGGGTGGTCAACCAGGTCCCGCCCCGGACGGACGATCCCACCTATCTTGGCTATGTCGAACGCTTCTGGGGCCAGATCCGCCAGCAACTGGACGGCCAGCTGTGGAAGGACGGCGGTCCCGTGATCGGCGTCCAGCTGGAGAACGAATACAACCTCACTGGCCAGGGCCAGGGCCGCGCCCACATCGCCGCCCTCAAGGCCATGGCCCTGCGGCTGGGCTTCGACACCCCGCTCTATACCGTCACAGGTTGGGACCAGACCGTCTATCCGCCCCGGGAGGTCAGCCCCGTTTTCGGCGGCTATCCGGATGAGCCCTGGGGGGTGAGCACCGCCAGGCTGCCGCCCAAGGAGACCTACGCCTTTCGTTTCGATAGCCGGGTCAGCGGCAATCTGGGCGCCCAGACCCAGTCCGCCGCCGGCGGCGACGCCGATCCGGACATCCCCCACACCGCCTTCCTCGGCGCCGAGTTTGGCGGCGGCGCCCCCACCATGTATCGCCGCCGGCCGGTGTTCAGCCCCGACGACATCGCCGCCATGCTGCCGGTGCAACTGGGCTCGGGGGTCAATCTGTACGGCTACTACATGTTCCAGGGCGGCCGGAACCCGGAGGGGCGAACCAGCCTGGAGGAGAACACCGCCATCGGCGGCTATAACGACACCCCCCTGATCGACTACGACTTCCAGGCGCCCCTGGGCGAGTACGGCCAGGTTCACGCGGTGCTGGACCGGCTGCGGCCCTATCACTACTTCCTGCGCGCCTTCGGCGCCGACCTCGCCCCCATGGCGCCCCATCGCCCCCAGATCCTGCCCAAGGACCTCAACGATCTGACCACCCCGCGCTTTTCCGTGCGCAGCGCCGGCGATGCGGGCTTCCTGTTCGTCAACAACCACGTGCGCCAGTATCCGATGGCGGCCCAGACCGGGGTGCGTTTCCAGGTCGAGCTGCCGGGCGGCGCCCTCGCCTTTCCCCGCCGGCCCATCGACATCCCCCCGGACGCCTATTTCATCTGGCCGATCAATATGGACCTGGGCGCCGCCCGCCTGCGCTATGCCACCGCCCAGCCCATCACCCGCCTGGCCACGACAGAGGGGCCCCTCTACGTCTTCCGCGCCGTTGACGGCATCGTCCCGGAGTTCGCCATCGAGACCAAAGGCGCCAGGGTCAGCGCCGCCAGCGGCCATGTGAACGACGGCGATCAGCCGGGGGTCAAGGTGGTCGAGGGCCTGCGCCCCGGCGCCGGCGCGGTGATCACCCTGCACCCCGCCTCCGGCCCTGCGGTTCGCATCCTGGTCCTGACCGAGGCACAGGCCCAGAGCCTGTGGCTGGGCGACCTGGACGGCCAGCCCCGCCTGATCCTGACCCGCGCCACCCCGGTATTTGGCGATCACAGGCTGGAGCTGCGATCCCTCGGCGATCCGGACATCCGCATCTCCGTCTATCCGGCCCTGAAGGCGCCGCCCGCCGGCCTGACCGCCACCGGCCGCGACGGCCTGTTCCAGACCCTGGAGGCCCGCCAGCAAACCCGCGCGCTTACCGCCACCTTCACCCACCTGCGGGACGCCCAACCCGTTCCGCCGGTGACCATCGGCGGCCCCGCCCGCGCCGCCGTCCAGCCCACGCCGGAGGTCTATGGCCGCGCCGCCGCCTGGAGCCTGACCATCCCCAAGGACGCCCTCTCGGGGCTAAGCGACGCCTATCTGGACCTGAGCCTGACCGGGGATGTGGGCCGCCTGTTCTCCGGCCCGCGCATGCTGGACGACCATTTCCTCGACGGGCGACCCTGGCAGGTGGGCCTCAAGCGCTTCGCGTCCCTGCTGGACCAGCCCCTGATCCTGACCGTCCTGCCCCTGCGCGGCGATGCGCCCATCTATCTCCAGGAAGGCTATCGCCCCGCCCTGACGCCGGGCGCCCAGGTCGCCGAGGTCCGCCAGGTCACCCTGACCCCAGAATATTCGGTGACGGTGAGCTTCGCCGGGCGCTGAGGACAGCCACCGAGAGCGCCGTGGCCGCCCTCAGAAGGAATTGGATTTCGCCGCCCGCTGGCTTAACAGGGCGGCGAAGGCTTCGGTAAAGGACGGAACCCATGAGCGAACACATCAAGATCGAGAAATCCGCTGGCGTCCTGACTCTGGTCATGGCCCGGCCGGAAAAGAAGAACGCCCTGACGGACGCCATGTACAAGGCCCTGGCCGACGCCCTGGAGGCCTCCGACGGCGATCCCGAGACCCGGGTGATCCTGATCAAGGGCGAGGGCGACATGTTCACCGCCGGCAACGACATCACCGATTTCGCCGCCGCCAATGCCGCCTCCGCAAACGCCACTGGGGCCGGCGCCGAGGGGCCGCGCAACGTGTTCCGCTTCATCCGTGCGCTCGGAGCGATCAGCAAGCCCCTGGTCGCCGCCGTCCAGGGCCGCGCCGTGGGCGTGGGGACGACCATGCTCCTGCACTGCGATCAGGTGATCCTGGCCGACAACGCCCAGCTGACCACGCCCTTCGTCAACCTGGCCCTGGTGCCGGAGGCCGCCTCCAGCCTGCTGTTGCCGGCGCGGATCGGCCACATCCGCGCCTTTTCCATGTTCGCCCTGGGCGAGGCGGTGGGCGCCCAGGACGCCCTGGCCTGGGGCCTGGCGAGCCATGTGGTTCCGCTGGATGAATTGAACACCACAGCCGAGCAGATCGCCGTACGCCTCGCCAAACAGCCCCTGGGCGCCGTGATCGCCACCAAGCGCCTGATGCGCGACGCCGGTCAGATCGCCGAGCGCATGGAGGTGGAAAGCGCCGAGTTCACCCGCCGCCTCGCCTCCCCCGAGGCCCAGGAAGCCTTCATGGCCTTCGCCCAACGCCGCGCCCCGGACTTCAGCAAATTTAGCTAAGGGCGATCACGCGCGCCTCACCACTCCCGCACCGCCCCGTCCGGTCCGCGCCAGACGGGGTTGCGCCAGGGGGGCGCATCGCGGCTGATCTCGCGCACCAGGACCTCGTTGACCTCGATCCCCAGGCCCGGGCCGGTCAGGGCTTCGACCATGCCGTCCTTGACGTCGAACACCTCGGGATTGGTGATGTAGTTCAAAAGGTCGTGGCCGGCGGTGTTGTAGTGGATGCCCAGGGACATCTCCTGGATCACGAAGTTCGGCGCGGTGAAGGCGATCTGCAGGCAGGCGGCCAGGGCGATCGGCCCCAGGGGGCAGTGGGGCGCCAGGGCCACGTCATAGGCCTCGGCCATGGCCGCGATCCGCCGCACCTCGGAGATCCCGCCAGCGTGGCTGAGGTCCGGCTGCAGGATGTCGATGGACGCCGCCTCCAGGAACGGCTTGACGTCCCAGCGGCTGTAGAGCCGCTCGCCCAAGGCGATGGGCGTCGAGGTCATGCCGGCCAGCTGGGCGATGGCCTCGGGATGTTCGGACAGCAGCGGCTCCTCGATGAACAGGGGCCGCAGGGGCTCCAGGGCCGCGATCAGCTGCCGGGCCATGGGCTTGTGCACCCGGCCGTGGAAGTCCACGCCCACATCCACCCCCTGATCCTTGACCAGGCCCACCCGTTCGACCACGGCGTCCAGCCGCGAGGGGCTGTCCAGCCAGCCCAGATCCTCGGTGCCGTTCATCTTCACGGCCTTGAAGCCCTGGGCCAGGCGAGCCCGGGCGGCCTCGGCCACGTCGCTGGGGCGGTCCCCGCCAATCCAGGCATAGACAGGCGCCCGGTCGCGGACCAAGCCCCCCAGCAGGCTCCAGATCGGCGCGCCCAGGGCCCTGCCCTTCAGGTCCCACAGGGCCTGGTCCAGGCCGGACAGGGCCGACATCAGGACCGGGCCGCCGCGATAGAAGCCCAGGCGGTAGGCGACCTGCCAGATATCCTCGATGCGTTCGGCGTCGGCGCCGATGAAGCGGTCCCTCAGGCTGGCGAAGGCGCCCTCGACGGCCTCCGCATGGCCCTCCAGGCTGGCCTCGCCCCAACCGACCGCGCCGTCAGAGGTCTCGACCCGCACGAACAGCCAGCGTGGCGGGACCCGAAAGGTCTCGATCCGGTCGATCTTCAAGGTCATCCGCCCCTAAACCTCACTTCATATGACGGCGGCTGTCCGAAGGCTTCGGAACGGCAGCCGGCGATTTTCATTGGGTGAATACGGGGCGGGCGCCAGGGCGGTCAACGCTTTTATCATATAAATAGACCTGCTAATCCTGCGCCGTGAACAGGGCCTAGGCCGGGAGGATGGTTTGAGCGACTACCGCGTGATCGCCCGGGAGGGCCGCGATGTGCTGGGAGAAGGCCCGATGTGGTCGGCCCGGGAGAACGCGGTCTATTGGGTGGACATCAAGGGCCCGCGCCTGTGGCGTCTGTCCCTGGCCGACGAGGCCGTGCGCTCCTGGCCCATGCCCGAGGCCATTGGTTGGGTGGTGGAGCGCCAGGATCGCGCGAGCTTCATCGCCGGTTTCCAGAGCGGATTCGCGGCCCTGACCCTCAATCCCTTCAGCATCACGCCCCTGCATGATCCCGAGCCGGATCGGCCGGACAACCGCCTGAACGACGCCAAGGCCGACGCCGCCGGCCGCATCTGGGCCGGCACCATGGACAGCCTGGAGAGGGAAGCCACCGGTAGCCTCTATCGCCTGGATCCTGACCTGACCGTCAGCCATCACGACAGCGGCTATCACGTAACCAACGGCCCGGCCTTCAGCCCCGAGGGCGATGTCTTCTATCACACCGACAGCGCCCGCCGGACCATCTACGCTTTTGACATGACCCCTGACGGACGGCTCGAGAACAAGCGGGTGTTCGTCACCTTCGAGGACGCCTGGGGCTATCCGGACGGTATGACCACCGACGCCGAGGGCGGACTTTGGGTCGCCCATTGGGCCGGGAGCCGGATCAGCCGCTTCCTGCCTGACGGCGCCCTGGACCGTTCCATCGCACTGCCCGCCTCGCGCATCACCAGCTGTGCCTTCGCCGGCGAGAACCTGGACCGGATGTTCGTCACCTCCGCCGCCATCGGCGCGGCGGACGAGCCCCAGGCCGGCCAGTTGTTCGAGGTCGCCCCCGGTGTGCGCGGCCTGCCCACCCAAGCCTTCGCCGGTTGAGCCCATGAACGTTCGCACCGCCCTGATCGGCGCCGACTGGGGCACCTCCAACCTGCGGGTCTTCCGCTTCGACGCCGCGGGCGCCGTGATCGAGCAGCGCGAGGCGCCCTGCGGCATCGGGGCCATCCGCGACGGCGCCTTCGAGTCGGCCCTGATGGCGCAAATCGCGTCCTGGCTGCCCAAGGACGGCCCCCCGCCGCCTATCGTACTCTGCGGCATGATCGGCAGCCAGCAGGGCTGGGCCGAGGCGGCCTATGTCCCCTGCCCCGCCGATACCGCCCTCCTTGCCAGACGGCTCCTCCCGCTCGCCACCGCCGCCGGCCCCGCCTGGATCGTGCCGGGCCTGTCCCTCACCCGCCCCGACGGCCTGCATGATGTCATGCGCGGCGAGGAGACCCAGATCCTGGGCGCCCTTGACGCCCACATCTCCGGCCTGGTGATCACCCCAGGCACCCACAGCAAATGGGTGCGGGTGGCGGGTGGGCGGATCGAGACCTTCCGCACCTTCATGTCCGGCGAGGTCTTCGCCATCCTCTGCGCCCATTCGATCCTGGGCCGGCTGATGCAGGGGCGCGAGCCTGACGAAGCCGCCTTCCGCCTGGGGGTCAGCCGCGCCCTGGAGGATCCGGCGCTCCTGTCCCTGCTGTTCAGCGCCCGGGCCGAGGGTCTGTTCGGCGCCCTGCCCCCCACCGCCATATCCGCATACCTGTCAGGCCTGCTGATCGGCTCGGAGGTCCGTTCGGGGCTACCCCTGGCGGGGGCGGGCGATCCCATCACCATCATCGGCTCGGCCCAGATCGCCGGCCTCTACCAGACCGCCCTGGCCGAAGCCGGCCTTGGGACAGCGCGGATCATCGACGGCGCCGACGCCTCCGCCCGCGGCCTGTTCCGCATCGGCGCGGCCCTCAATCAGGAGCTTTCCCTATGAACTGGTCCACGACCCTCAGCGAACTGCCCCTGATCGCCATCCTGCGCGGTCTTGTGCCCGCCGAGGCCGTGGCCATGGCCGAAGCCCTCTGCGGCGCCGGCTTTCGGGTGCTTGAGGTTCCCTTGAACTCGCCCCGCCCCCTGGAGAGCATCCGCCTGATGCGCGAGGCCCTGGGCGAGCGCGCCCTGGTGGGCGCCGGGACGGTCCTGAACGTCCAGGCGGCGCGGGACGTGGCCGCCGCCGGGGGGCAGATCGTCATCTCCCCCAATGCCGACACGGACGTGATCGCTCAGACCAAGGCCTTGGGCCTGATCTCCCTGCCCGCCTTCTTCACCCCCACCG
>JARLIP010000206.1 GCA_031291685.1 Caulobacteraceae bacterium
AGGAACCAAAGATCGCAGGGGCGCGTATCCCTCACCAGAGCGGAGCACTGCTCGGAACGAGGAAAATCTGTGAAGCGGATTATGATTGCCACTCTGCTCGGATTGGGTGCAGGCGTGATTTGCGGAAGTCTGTTGTTTTATGCCGGCATAATGAAGTTCTCAGCGATCACTCTGGCGTGGGTGCTGTTGAATAGAGCTGTGATGGGCTTTGCAATTGGCTCATCGAAGCTGAAATTGCACTGGGCGCTGAACGGAATCGTTATGGGAATGGTCGTCGGTTCAATCTTCTCGTACTTCCTTTTCATGAGCCTCGGGGCCGGAATGTTGCCGCCGATCAATTTCTTCGCCAATGGGCTCTTCGGATTGGGCATCGAGTTCTTCACCACCGTAGTCTTCAGGCAACCGGCGTTTGCGCCGATCGGTCAGCCACGCTTAGGGGGGCTTGGGCAGGCTGATCAGGACCCGTGTGCCCTTGCCCTCGTGGATCGGGCTGGCGGCGGCGATGCGCCCGCCCATGGCCTCGATGAAGCCCTTGGCGATGGACAGCCCCAGACCCGCGCCCTTGTTTCGGTCGCCCCGTCCCCGGTCGGAGGGCTCCTCCAGCCGGCGGAACTTCTCGAAGATGCGCTCGATATCGGCCTGGGGGATGCCGGGGCCCTGGTCGTCAATGGCGATCACCACATTGGCCCGGTCCTCATAGGCCGCCACGTCGATCCGCGAGGCGTCCGGCCCATAGGCGATGGCGTTCTCCAGGATATTGACGATGGCCTGTTCCAGAAGGCCGGGATCGGTCTGGACCGAGGTCAGGTCCTGGGGGAAATCCCTGTGAATGGTGCGCTTTTCCAGGCGCCGCTCCACCCGCTTGATGGCCGTGTTCAGTACCTCGCGCACGTCCGCCCGCTCGGAGCGGGTCTTCAGCGCCCCGCCCTCCAGTCGGGTCATGTCCAACAGGTCGCCCACATAGCGGTTCAGCCGCTCGGCCTCCTCGCGGATGCTGATCAGGAGGTCGGCCCGGGTCTCGGGTTTGAGGGTCTTGCCATAGTCGATCAGGGTGGTGGTGGAACCCATCACCGTGGCCAGGGGCGTGCGCAGATCGTGACTGATGGAGTTGAGCAGGGCCGCGCGCAGCTTGTCCGACCGGCGCAGGGCCTCGTTCTCCACCGTGGCCGCGGCCAGTTCGGCCCGCTCCACGGCTACGGCGCCCAGGTCCAGCAGGGCCACCACCAGCCGCTCCTCGTCCGGGGGCAGGTCCTTTTCCACCTCCACCCCGGTGACGCCGACCCGGCCGCGCACCCCCACCAGGGGCCGGAAGGTCCAGCCCACCTGGGGCAGGGTCCCGGTGCCGACGCCGGCGGGCTCGCCCTTGTCCCAGGCCCAGCGCGCCGCCGCCATGCCGCCGGCGTTGAGGCTGACCAGGGCCGGGGCGCCGGCCACCTGGACCAGGGCGTCCTGCTGCGGCAAGAGCACAACCGCCCGCCCGCCGGAGGCCGCCGAAGCCTGCTCGGCCAGGATCTGAGCCGCCTCGGCCTGGGTGGCGGCGCCCGACAGGCGACGGCTGGCGGCCAGAAGGGCGGTGACCGCGGAAGCCCTCTGCGACGACAGCCGCGCCTGATCGCGCACCCGCCCCGTCAGCCAGCCGGTCACCCCCGCCACCGCCAGGAAGATGGCGAAGGTGAAGACGTCGGCGGCGTGACCGATCTGCAGGGAGAAGCGCGGCTCGAGAAAGAAGAAATTGTAGGTGACGATGGCCAGGGCCGAGGCGGCGATGGCGGCCCGAAGGCCATAGATCAGGCCGGTGATCAGGATGCTGGCCAGGAAGATCATGGCCAGATCCGCCCCGGTGGAGAACCGGTCGATGATGAAGGCCAGGCCATCGGCCAGGGCGACCATGCCCACGGCGCAGGCATAGCCCGGCCAGTCGCGGATCAGGTTCAGGCCCTTGATCGTCGGGAGCGTCTGGCTCTCGGATTCCGGGGCGCTGGTGCTGACGAAATGCAGCGCCGCCCCGCCGGAGCGCTGCATCAGGGCCCGGGCCAGGGAACGGCCGGCGGCGATGCGCAACAGGCTGTCCCGTGACTTGCCCATGACGATCTGGGTGACGTTGTTGCGCCGGGTGTAGCCCAGCACCGTGCTCGGCACATCGTCGCCGTTGAGCACCACCGTATCGGCGCCAAGCTGCTCGGCCAGTTTCAGGGCTTCGGAGACCCGCCGCCCGGACGCGGGATCGCGCACCGGCCGGTTGGGCCGCTCCACATGGGCCACGGTCCAGCGGGCGCCGGCCATCAGGTCGGCCAGCCGCCGGCCGGCCCGCACCAGGGGGCTGGACATGGGATCGCCGCCGACCAGAACCAGGATCCGCTCCCCCGCCGCCCAGGGCCCCTCGATCCCACCCCGGCGCATGGCGCCCACCAGCTGATCGTCCACCGTCTGAGCGGCCCGGCGCAGGGCCAGCTCGCGCAGGGCGGTCAGGTTCTCCGGCTTGAAGAAGTGGGCCGAGGCCAGGTTGGCGGTCTCGGGCATATAGACCTTGCCCGCGTTCAGGCGCTGGCGCAGCTCGTCGGGGGTGAGGTCCACCACCTCGATCTCGTCGGCGGCCGACAGGGCCGAATCGGGCACGGTCTCGCGCACCCGCACCCCGGTGATCTTCCAGACCACGTCCACCAGGCTTTCCAGGTGCTGGACATTGAGGGTGGTCCAGACGTCGATGC
>JARLIP010000207.1 GCA_031291685.1 Caulobacteraceae bacterium
AAGCGTTCATGGCATCACTCCAAGCAGATAGACGAAGGAAAAGACCCCGATCCAGATCACGTCGAGGAAGTGCCAGAACAGGCTGAGGCACATCAGCCGGCGCCGGGTGGTTTCGGTCAGACCCTTGCGGGCGACCTGGGTCATCAGGGTGACCAGCCAGATCACGCCGAAGGTCACGTGCAGGCCGTGGGTCCCGACCAGGGTGAAGAAGCTGGACAGGAAGGCGCTGCGCTGCGGGCCGGCGCCCTCGGCGATCAGGTGGGCGAACTCGGTCAGTTCCAGGGTCAGGAACCCGCACCCGAACAGGCCGGTGATCGCCAGCCAGATCAGGGTGGCCTTCTTGCGGCCCGCCTGGGCGCCGATCATGGCCATGCCGTAGGTGATGGACGAGAACAGCAGCATGGCCGTGTTCACCGCCACTGTCGGCAGTTCGAACAGCTCCGCGCCGGTCGGCCCGCCCGCATAGTTGCGGCCGAGAACGCCATAGGTGGCGAACAGAACCGCGAAGATCAGGCAGTCGCTCATCAGGTAGAGCCAGAAACCCAGAAGGGTGCTGGACTGGGGGTGGGGGTCCTCGGTCAGCTGGAAGGTGGGAGCTTCACCTTCCCCGACCAGGCGCATCGACGATGCAGTGCTCATGCGACCTTCCTCAGAAGTTCAGTGCGGGCGGCCTCGGTGCGGACCACCGCGTCGGCGGGGATGTGATAGTCGCGGTTCTCATTGAAGCTGTGGCCAATGGCGACCGCGATGATGGACACGCCGCCCAGGATCGCCAGCCACCAGATGTGCCAGACCAGGGCCAGGCCGACGGCGGTGCTGATCCCGGCCAGGATGATCCCGGCGCCGGTGTTGCGCGGCATGTGGATCGACTTGAACCCGGCCAGGGGACGCACGTAGCCGCGGCTCTTCATGTCCCACCAGGCGTCCTGATCGTGGATCACCGGGGTGAAGGCGAAGTTGTATTCCGGCGGCGGCGAGGAGGTCGACCATTCCAGGGTGCGGGCGTCCCAGGGATCGCCGGTCAGGTCGCGCAAGGCCTCACGGTTGATGACGCTGACCACGATCTGGATGATGAAGGAGACGATGCCGAACAGGATCAGCACCGCGCCCAGGGCCGCGATCACGAACCAGATGCGCAGGGACTGGTCGTCGAAGTGGCTCACCCGGCGGGTCACGCCCATCAGGCCAAGGACGTAGAGCGGCATGAAGGCGACGTAGAAGCCGACCAGCCAGAACCAGAAGGACATCTTGCCCCAGAACGGGTCCAGCTTGAAGCCGAAGGCCTTGGGGAACCAGAAGGCGATCCCGGCGAACATGCCGAACACCACGCCGCCGATGATCACATTGTGGAAGTGGGCGATCAGGAACAGGCTGTTGTGCAGCACGAAGTCGGCGGGCGGCACGGCCAGCAGCACGCCGGTCATGCCCCCGATGACGAAGGTGACCATGAAGCCGATGGTCCACAGCATCGGCAGCTCGAAGCGAACCCGGCCGCGATACATCGTGAACAGCCAGTTGAAGATCTTCGCCCCCGTCGGGATCGAGATGATCATCGTGGTGATGCCGAAGAAGGCGTTGACGTCGCCGCCCGAGCCCATGGTGAAGAAGTGGTGCAGCCACACCAGGTAGGACAGCACCGTGATGGCCACGGTGGCGTAAACCATCGAGGTGTAGCCGAACAGGCGCTTGCCGCTGAAGGTCGAGACGATCTCGGAGAACACGCCGAAGGCGGGCAGGATCAGGATATAGACCTCCGGGTGACCCCAGATCCAGATCAGGTTCACATAGAGCATGGGGTCGCCCCCAAGGTCGTTGGTGAAGAACTGGGTTCCGGCGTAGCGGTCCAGGGACAGGAGGGCCAGGACGGCGGTCAGGACGGGGAAGGTCGCCACGATCAGCACGTTGGTGCACAGGGCGGTCCAGGTGAAGACCGGCATCTTCATCAGGCTCATCCCCGGCGCCCGCATCTTGACGATGGTGGCGATCAGGTTGACCCCGGACAGAAGCGTGCCGACCCCCGCGATCTGCAGGGACCAGATGTAGTAGTCGACCCCGACATCCGGACTGTAGGCCAGGTTCGACAGGGGCGGATAGGCCAGCCAGCCGGTGCGGGCGAACTCGCCCACGAACAGCGAGGCCATCACCGTCACCGCGCCGCTCACCGTCATCGAGAAGCTGAAGTTGTTCAGGAACGGAAAGGCGACGTCGCGGGCGCCGATCTGCATCGGCACCACGAAGTTCATCAGCCCCGTGACCAATGGCATGGCCACGAAGAAGATCATGATCACCCCGTGGGCGGTGAAGACCTGGTCGTAGTGGTGCGGCGGCAGGTAGCCATGGTTGGCGCCGAAGGACATCGCCTGCTGGCCGCGCATCATCAGGGCGTCAGCGAAGCCCCGAAGGAGCATCACGATCGCCAGGATGATGTACATGATCCCGATCTTCTTGTGGTCCACGCTGGTGAACCACTCGCTCCACAGATAGCCCCAGAGCTTGAAGTAGGTGATGAGGCCGAAAACGGTGATCCCGCCCAGGGCCACCATGGCGAAGGTGGCCAGCAGGATCGGCTCGTGCAGGGGCAGCGCATCCCAGGTCAGGCGACCGAAGATGAGCTGTGTGAGGTCGACGTGATGTGGCGTCGCGTTATTCATGATGACAGCGGCCTCTTAGGACGCGGGCCGGGCGGGGACGGGGCGACCGGGCTCGCAATGGGCGCGGTTCGCCATCGCCACGGCCATCGGGCTCGAGGGGATGGGTGACTTCATCTGGTCCTTGCAGATCTGGCCGGCCGCGGGGCAGCGGTTGACGATGGCCAGGAACAGGGTCGGGTCGATGCTGCTGTAGCGGCGCACCGGCTCGTCGGCGGAGGGGCGCGCCAGGGTCAGATAGTCGGCGCGGGTCAGGGCGGGGGGCGCGGCCTTGGCCTGGGCCACCCAGCTGTCGAAGTCGGCTTGGCTCAGGCCCTTGAACTTGAAGCGCATGCCGGAGAAGCCCGCGCCGCTGTAGTTGGCGGAAAAGCCGTCATAGACGCCGGGCTTGTTGATCACCGCGTGAAGCTGGGTCTGCATGCCCGGCATGGCGTAGATCTGGCCGGCCAGGGCGGGGGTGTAGAAGCTGTTCATCACCGAAGAGGCGGTGATCTTGAACGCGATCGGGCGATCCACCGGCGCGGCCAGTTCATTGACCGTCGCGATGCCCTGCTCCGGGTAGATGAACAGCCACTTCCAATCCAGGGCCACCACGTCCACTTCGAGGGGGCGCGTATTGGCCGGGACCGGGCGGTTCGGAGCCAGGCGGGCGAGGGGGCGATAGGGGTCCAGGGTGTGGCTGGTGACCCAGGTCACGGCGCCCAGCACCAGGATGATGGCCAGGGGCGCGCCCCACACCAGCATCTCCAGGCGCGTGGAATGGTGCCAGTCCGGCGCGTAGCTCGCTTCCGACGCGGGATTCGAGGCTCGGTACTTCCAGGCGAAGAACAGGGTCAGCAGGATCACCGGAACGATGATTAGCAGCATGAGCCCGGTCGCCAGCAGCACCAGATCGCGTTGCTGCGCTGCGATATCACCGGAGGGATTGAGGACCACCATTTTGCAACCCGCCATGCCGGCAAGCAGCGGAATGGCCAGAATAGGCCTGAAAATCTTCACTTAATTCCAACCTTGGTTGCGACTGAAACGCATGTTGCGGCGCAGTAACGCCGAAGGCGCAGCCAGGCCATTGGACGGTTTGTCCTAGGCGCCGCTCAAAGCCTGAGTCATGCTCGGGTTCTGACCGCCGAAAAGGCGGCGCGGCCCACATAGGGCCAAGGGAACTGGAAACGTGGAAAGGTTAAGTCTCGATGAGCCAGGAGTATGCGTGGCCGTCCTCGTTGGAGCTGGAAATTGAGGCGCGTCGCCTCCATGCCAGGCCGCGAAGCGTAGGCGCCGACGACTTCGGCCTAGCCTTCGTCCTGCGCCAGTTTCCGCAATCCTTTGAACTGGCCCTGATGGTGATCGCCGCCGTCCTGGTCTTTCCGCAGACCCTGTTTTCGTCCCTGACGCCCCTGGCCGCCATCGCCGCTGGCCTCGCTCTTTGCGGCCTGGCGCCCCTGGTGAGCAGCCTGCCGATCCCGGCCTTCGATCTGATCCAGCGCCGCCATGGTCGCGGTGTTCGAGTGACCATCGCCATGGTGATGCTCGGAACCTCCACGGCCGCCGTCGGCTTTCTGCCCGACGCCGGACGGACGGGGGCGCTGGCCATCGTGATGCTGATCGGCTGCCGTGTTCTGCAAGGCCTAGCCGGCCGTGGGCTCGCCCTCGCCGCCCGTGGCGCCGGCGACGGCCCCTCGCCCAGCGTGCTGGGACTGTCGTTCCGGCTGGTTCAACTGGGTCGCTACGGCGCGGTCGGCGTGCTCGCCGCCAGCCTGCTGTTTGGCGGCCTGTTCTTCGTCCTGGACCGGGCCGACTTTCTGCAATGGGGATGGCGCTACCCGTTCATCATCGCCATTCCGTGCAACATCGTCGCCCTGTTCGCGACCCTGCGCCTCCTGGGAACCCCCGGCGGCGACACCGGCGGGCGGGGCGTGCGTCTGGCGACCCTGGCCGGGGTCCCTGTGGGCCAGGGCGAGGACTGATCGGCGGTTCTCGGTGGGGCCGGCCGGCGCCATATCCATGGGCGCGTCGCGCCTGACGACCGAGCGGTAGCTAGCTTTGCTTGTGCTGGCCCAGGAGCGTGCTTGCGCCCTGGTCCTGGCCCAGGGCATCACGTGCCCGCTCCCTTGTCCGAGGGCCCGCAAAGACAGGACTTGAGCTCCCCATGGCCCGCTTGGTTCCCGACGACTTCGTCCCGCCCGCCAGCCTGGAGACCCCGGATTTTCGCATCCGGCCCCTGCTGATCTCGGATGTGGTCAAGGACTATGACGCGGTGATGAGCAGCGCCGACCATCTTCAGGGGGTGTTCGGCTCGGGGGACGATTGGCCCTATGGTCTGTCCTTCGAGCAGGACCTGATCGACCTGGGCTGGCACCACAAGGAGTTCCAGCGCAAAAGCTCGTTCGCCTATACGGTCATGAGCCTGGACGAGACCCAGTGCCTGGGCTGCCTCTATATCAATCCGACGAACCTTGCGGGCTACGACGCCCAGGCCTTCTGCTGGATCCGCGCCAGCCATGCGGACGCCCTCGACGCCAAGCTCTATGACGTCCTGCGCGCCTGGATCGAAGCCGACTGGCCGTTCAAGGCCGTCGCCTATCCCGGCCGCGCCTGATCAGTCCTGGGCGGCGGTGGACGGGTTGAGGGTTGGGGTTTCGGGGGCGATTCCCCCGTGGCCGACCAGGATCCTCACGGCGGAAATCCAGAGTTGGGCCTCATACGGCCGCACTACGGCGACATAGGGCCGTCGCCTCAAACGGATGTCACTGACACCACAACTCCATGTGCTTCAGGCGCGGCTTCGGACATGGCGTCGTCCTGGGTGTCGGCAGGGGCGTCCCAGGCCTCCACAAACCCAGGCGTTGCTCGATGTTGGGCATTTCGGAGTCGATCACCGCGAGGGGATTGCCGTCGTTGTAACGGGTCGCGCTTCGGTAACGTATCGCTTGGCGGTAGGTTCGCGCCGACGTCAGGGTGTTGACCGTGATCCAATAGGCGTAAGGCGCGTTTTGCGTCGGCTCCGCCGAAATCACGGCGCCTTTGAGAGGGCCATCGGCGATAAAGCGGACCTCGTCATTGGTGTTCGTGCCTGTGGAATGGAAATAGATGCGCTCGAACACATCGCGCGACCGGTCATATTTCAGCAACTGGGTGACCACCAACTGATCGCCGTCACCGGCATGCAGACTCGCCGTCACAAGTTGCAGGAGAGGCGTTCCGCCTTGACCGTTTGGATAGACCGGCTTGGCGATCTCAAGATAGTGCGGCCCCCAACCGGGGGTGAAACCCGCATCCGTCGGCGGCTCCGCCGAGACCGGCTTTCGAATGCACGGTTCGGCTGGGTTCTTTTGGAGACAAAGGTCGAGGGCGCCCGGCGCCGGATTGCCGCCATAGTCCTCCGTTTGTGGGCCTTGGGTGACCAGCAACCTCCATGGGGAGCGCGTTCTGAACGGCGCTTGCAAATCCATGGGCGGGAATGCGGGGGGTGTAACAGAGGCTGGATCGCAGAAGCCCGCTGTCGCCGCCGCGGCGGCCATCATTCCGACCGCCCAACTCCAACGGCGCCGCCTCAACGACAGAGTCATCGCTATCCCCTTGGTGGTCTTGCGGGACCGGCACAGTCGCCCAGCGGCCCGTCATTCTCAACATCTGCTGCGCGGCATGTGCGGGCCGCTGGTCGTCCCGCTTTCGTGACGGGCGCGGGCGCCGAAACCGCATGCCTGCGCAAGTTGAGCAATTGCCAATCCGGTTTGACTGTGGCGACCTGTTCAAATGCATGGTCCCCTCGCCAGTCGCTGCTTAAACTCCGTGATCCTCCGTCTGTTGCTTCACGCCAGAAGGGGCGGCTGGGCCTTGGTGATCGTCAGCCTCGCGGGGATGGCGGTCTTTGCGGGAGCTTCGGCGCCCGCAGCGGGGACCGCTGAGATGGCCAAGTCACCCTCGTCCGCGAACGGCGCCCCGCCGATCCCGCCCCCTGGGCTCTTATCGACCGCCAAGCAGCGATCCGCCCAGGTCGATATCGACATTCGCGAGGGGCGGCGGGCCTTTGACGCCGAGGACTACACGACGGCGGTGAACCACCTTATTCGCGCCGTCCAGATCGATCCGCGAAGTGATGTCGCTTACTACTGGCTTGGCCGCTCCTACCTGGCGGCTCAGATCGGTCAGACGGCGATCGTGCAATTCAATACGGCCCTGGCCATCAATCCGCGCAACGAATTCTATTATTTCGCGCGGGCGAAGGCCGAGGTCACCATGGGCCTTTATCCGGCGGCGCTCGTCGATTTCCAGAAAACCCAGGAACTGCATAAGGGCGCCTTGGACGCCTTGTTCCACACCGGACGCGGCGACGCCTATTTCTACAACGGGCAGTCTGATCTCGCCCGCCAGGACTACGATCAAGCCCTGACGCTCGATAAGACCGTGGCGAGCGCCTATCTGCACCGGGCGGTCATCCGGGCCCGGCTAGGGGACCACCCTTCCGCCATGGCCGATTTCGACGCCGCCCTCCAGGCCGTCAGCAAGACCAGTCACCTGAATTTCGACATTCATTATTTCCGGGGGCTGGCCGAACAACTCCACGGCGACAGGACGGCGGCGCTGGCGGACTATGAAGCGACCCGGGCCTTCGACGACGCTCGCCAGAAGGAGGCCCAATGCCTTGCCGCGCGCCTCGGCGGCCAGGGCCCGGCCTCGGGTTCATGCCGGGGCGTTGATCCTAAAAAGGAATTGCAAAAGCCGCCGGCCTAGGTCTGGCGGGGAGTATGCAGGTATGTCTGACGCCTGCGGTCATTGAGGTTGAGCGCGAAGCTCAATCCCTTCTGCGGGACGAGCGGATGGGAGAGGCCAAGTCTTACCCGACTGCCGGACCTATTGAGCCATCGTGTGTGCGTTGAGCCGCCTTAGAGTGCTGAAATCAACCAGGGCGCACAATCTCTCGCCTGGAAAATAAGGATGCCTTTGGTTGAAGAGCAAGGCGCCCTCCACCTCAAAATCATCCTCGTCTTGATAGAGGATCACTCGATCCCCTTCTGCTAGACCGAGCATCTCCACCTGTTCATCAAGGGGTTTCTCCGCATACCAGAGGATCCAATAGCGATTGTTCTCCGTGCCATCATTGAAATCGCAGTAGATCTTCAGCATGCGGCATCGCTCGAGCGTAATAATTCCCTCTACCAATATAACTCCCGCCTGTTCCGCTCAATCCCTACGGTGCATGTGAGGGTTCATTTCCGGTCCTCTGGATCGAGCTGAAATGTGAACAGTCGAGCGTTATGCGCGTCATGC
Organism: Caulobacteraceae bacterium; assembly: GCA_031291685.1. Classification (GTDB taxonomy): domain Bacteria; phylum Pseudomonadota; class Alphaproteobacteria; order Caulobacterales; family Caulobacteraceae; genus Poindextera. The sequence continues at coordinate 7,917 of JARLIP010000207.1, forward strand.
CAAACGCTGCTGGATCAGCGCAGTGCTCGTCGTTCTTAAGCCAACCGTTGAGCTTGGCCGACCGGTCTTTCTCCTCCCCTGCATAGCGCAGCGACGCGGGGGAGGTGGCATGGAGCGAAGCTTCATGCCGGAGGGGGCGAACAGGCCGTTCGAGCGCCCCCTCAGTCGGGGTTTCACCCCGACAGCTCCCCCGTGAGGCTACGCCTAACAGGGGAGCAAAAGCGCCTTGGCCGTTTAGCTCGCCACCGCCACCGGGTTGGCGTCCCGGGCGGCCACCAGTTCGCGCACCAGGGGGATCAGGTCGCGGCCGTAGGCGATGGCGTCGTCCACGGGGTCGAAGCCGCGGATCAGGAAGGTCGAGACCCCCAGGTCGTAATAGTCCAGCAGGGACTCGGCCACCTGTTCCGGCGTGCCGACCAACCCTGTGGAATTGCCCGCCGCGCCGGTCACCGCCGCGACCCCGGTCCACAGGCGCTTGTCCAGGCGGGTTCCCGCGGCGGCGGCGTCCAGCAGGCGCTGGGAGCCGGCGTTGGGCGGGGCATGGCCGCTGGTGGGCAGGCCGGCGGCCTCGCGCAGGGCGCGGGCGCGCTCGACGATGTCGTCGGCCCGCTTCCAGGCCGTCGCCTCGGTCTCGGCCAGCACCGGGCGCAGGGACAGGCTGAAGCGCACCTGACGGCCGTGCCTGGCGGCGGCGGCGCGGACCCGGGCGATGGTTTCGCGCACCTGGGCCTGGGTCTCGCCCCACAGGGCGTAGATATCGGCGTGCTTGCCGGCCACGGGGATCGCCGCGTCGGAGGAGCCGCCGAAATAGATCGGGATGTGCGGTTTTTGCAGGGGCTTCACCCCGCCGAAGCCCTGATCGACCTTGTAGTAGCGGCCCTCGTAGTCGAAGGGCTTTTCGCTGGTCCATTCCTGGCGGACGATGTCCAGATACTCGTCCGTGCGCGCATAGCGCTCGTCCTTGGTCAGGTGATCGCCGTCCTTGGCCAGCTCGGCGTCGGAGCCGCCGGTGATGATGTGCACGGCGATGCGCCCGCCGGTGAACTGGTCCAGGGTGGCCAGCTGACGGGCGGCCACGGTGGGGGCGGTGAAGCCCGGCCGGTGGGCGATCATGAAGCCCAGGCGCCTGGTCACCGAGGCGGCGTGGGCCACCACCAGCTGGCTTTCCGGCGAGGTGGAGCCGAAGGCCACCAGGGCGCGGTCGAAGCCGCCGTTCTCATGGGCCTTGGCGACCGTCTCGACATAGTCGCGGTCGATGACCGGGCCGCTGGCGGGGTGGATTTCGGACACGTTGTGCGTGCCGACGAAGCCGATGAATTCAACGCTCATGATCTCTCCGATCAGACTGGGAGGATGCCTGTGGTGAAAGTCTAGCGTGGCAAGGGGGATTGGATGATCGAGTTGTCCTGATCCTGAGCATGAACCGCGCTCATATGTCGGTTCGCCATCAGATGACGAAGAAGCCGTGGGTTCCGTCCCGGGCCAACTGATCCACCAGGCCGAACTCCCAGTCGAGATAGGCCTGCTTGGCCTCGGCGGCGTGGTCGGCGCCCTCATAGGGCCGGCGATAGACGTCGTCGGGCGGAGAGGCGGCGCGGGTCAGGCCCGTCTCCAGGGGCAGGCCCGCATCGATCCAGGCGCCCGTGCCGCCGGCCAGAACCCGGACCGGATGGTCCGACAGGGCCTCGGTTTCCTCCGCCGCCAGGGTGGCCAGCACGCCGTCCGAAGAGGTCAGCACGATCGGCTGGCCCTCGGGCAGTTCGGAGAAGGCCTCGGCCAGACGGGCGCGGATGACGAACCAGGCGCCCGGGATGTGACCCTTGCGGTATTGCGGGCTGGGGGCCAGGTCGACCACCAGCGCCCCGCCGGTCTTCAACTCGGCCGCCAGTTCCGATGGGGAGACGGTCTCCACCGCCGGCAGGGCCGGCAGGGTCGGCTTCCAGCGGCCCAGCTCCAGCGGCCCGGAAAAGCCGCCGTCGAGCACATAGACGTCCCAGCCCATCTGGGCGAGCCAGGAGGCGGTCATGTCGGCCCGGGGGCCAAGGTCGTCGGCCAGGACGATGCGGGCGCCGCGCACGGGGGCGAACATGTCCGTCTCCTGCACCAGTTGTCCCCCCGGCGCGCTGCGAAAGCCCGCGATATGGCCGGCGGCGAATTCCTCCGGGGTGCGCACGTCGAAGCGATAGAGGGTGCGGTCGCGCTCCTTGGTCAGTTGGGCCAGGTCCGCCAGGGTCAGGCGGCGCACACCCGCGCGCTCGGCCACGGTATGGGCGCGGGCGCGGGCCTCAAGGGCCTTGCCAGGGGCGGTGTCGGGGAATTTGCGAGACTGGCCGTGGTCCAGGGTCAGGCCCGCCAGGGTCCAGCCGATGGCCCCGTTGCGCAGGGCGGCCACGGGATTGGGCAGGCCGGCGTTGATCAGGGACTGGGCCCCGATGATGCTGCGGGTGCGCCCCGCGCAGTTGACGATGATGGTGGTGTTCGGGTCGGGCGCCAGCTCCGGCGCGCGCAGCACAAGCTCGGCGCCGGGCACGCTGATCCCGGTGGGGATGCTCATGGTCTGGAATTCGTCATAGCGCCGGGCGTCCAACACCACGATGTCGGCCTTGGAATCGATCAGGGCCTGCAGATCCCCCGCCGCCACCGAGGGGGTCTCTCTGCGGGTGTCCACCAGCTCGCCAAAGGCCTTGCTGTAGGAATTGACGTCCTGGAACAGCTCGTAGCCGGCGGCCCGCCAGCCCTCGAGCCCGCCTTCGAGCTGCCGAAGGTGACAGTAGCCCAGCCGCCGCAAGCGGTCGGCCGCCGGGGCGATCAGGCCCTCGCCATTGTCATAGAGAACGACAGGGGTGTCCTTGCGCGGGATGCGGTCCAGCGCCTCGGTCTCCAGCCGGCTCAGCGGCAGGCAGGCGGCGAACAGGGGGTGGTCCTTGGCGAAGGGGTCTTCCTCGCGCAGATCGATCAGGGCGATCTCGCGGCGGGTCAGGAAGGCGAGGCGAACCTCCGCCGGGCTGAGGGATGGGATCATGCGAGGGCCGGGGTCTCTGAGGGCGGAACCGTCGCGGCCGGATTGTTCGACCGGTCCCAAAGATTGGGCAGCAGCGAATTGGCGTAGCCGGAGATGAAACGCTTGGGCCGACCCTCGGCGTCGAAGGTGGAGCGCCGCACCGCGCCGATATTGGCGCCATAGACATGGATGCTGATCGAGGCGCGGTCGGTGAAGGCGTTGCTGACCCTGTGGATGTCGCCGACGGTCGGCGAGACCGCGTCCACCTGTCCGACCTCCAGGCGATCAACGCCTTCGGACACCAAAGGCCCGTCGGCTCCGGGGGCGAAGCGTTCGCTGGTTTCGGCCCCGCGCAAGACGCCGATCAGCCCCCAGACGGTATGGTCGTGGATCGGGGTGGCCTGGCCCGGCCCCCAGACGAAGCTGACCACCGAGAACCGCTCCTGGCTGTCGCAATGCAGCAGATATTGCTGGTAGCGCTCCGGCGAGGGCTGGGCGAAGGCGTCCGGCAGCCAGTCGTCGTGGGCGACCAGGGCCTCCAGCAGCTTGCCGCCCTGATCTAGAACCTGGGCCTCGTCCTCGGTCCGCTCCAGCAGGGCGCCCAGTTCGACCACGAAGTCACGCAGGCGGTCGATACGCTTTGGTTCGGAACTTGACGCTTCCACACTCACTGCGCGGCGACTCCGGCATTGGGGAAACGGACCACGGACTGGCTTTCCGTTTCGGTGGTTTGGTGGACCTCCACCCCAAGATGCCCCAGAAGGCGGGTGCGCACAGCCTGCAATCCGCCTTCGCCGCGGCGGGGGCGAGGGGCGTCGATCACTTCTTCGGCGACGATGCGGCCCTCATCGAGCACCAGCACCCGATCAGACAGGGCGATGGCCTCGTCGATGTCGTGGGTCACCAGCAGCACGGCGGGCTTGTGGTTGCGCCACAGGGTCAGGACAAGTTCGTGCATCTTCAGCCGGGTCAGGGCGTCCAGGGCGGCGAAGGGCTCGTCCAGCAGCAACAGTTGCGGCTCGCGCACCAGGGCCCGGGCCAGGGCGGCCCGCTGGGCCTCGCCGCCGGACAGGGTCGCGGGCCAGGCGTCCAGGCGGTGGCCCAGGCCCACCTCGCGCAGGGCGGACTCGGCCCGCTCCCGGGGCGCGTCGCCCTTTAGGCCCAGGGTCACGTTCTTCCACACCGCTTTCCAGGGCAGCAGGCGGGGGTCCTGGAACACCACGGCCCGGGCGGTGGGGGTTTCCACGTCCTGGCCATGGACCGGATCGAGGCCGGCCAGGGTGCGCAGGAGGGTGGTCTTGCCCGAGCCGCTGCGGCCCAGCAGGGCGACGAACTCACCCGCCCCGATGTCCAGGTCCAGCTCATGCAGGATGGTGTTGGCGCCGAAGCGCCGGGTGAAGCCGCGCAGGCGCACCGCGGGGCGCGCGGACGGCGCCGGGCTCGGGGACGTCTGACTCGGGGTGCTGGAGCTTTGGATGTTCAGGGGGATCGGGGTCGCCATGATGCTGCTCAATGCTCCACAAGACTGGGACGCCAGGCGAGGAGTCGCGCCTCGAGCGCCCGTACGATGAAATCGGCGGCCAGACCCAGCAGGGCATAGACCAGAAGGCAGACCACGATCACGTCGGTCCGCATGAAGTCGCGGGCGTTGCTGATCAGATAGCCCAGCCCCGCCTGGGCGTTGATCTGCTCGGCCACCACCAGGATCAGCACCGACACCGACAGGGCGTAGCGCAGGCCCACCAGGAAGCCCGGCAGGGCGCCCGGGATGATCACGTGGAAGATCAGGCTGGCGCCCTTCAGGCCGAAGCTGCGGGCCGCCTCGACCAGGCGCGGGTCCACCCCGCGCACGCCGTTGTAGAGGTTCAGATAGATCGGAAAGGCGCAGGCGAAGGCGATCAGGGCGATCTTGGCGCTCTCGCCGATGCCCATCCACACGATCAGCAGGGGCGACAGGGCCAGGGCCGGCACGGTGCGCAGCATCTGCACCGGCGGATCGATGGCCATCTCGCCGCGCTTGGTCAGGCCGGCCGCCAGCGCCAGGGCCGCGCCGATGGTTCCGCCGATGAACAGGCCCGCCGCCGCCCGGCCCAGGGAGACCAGGAGGTTGCTGGGCAGTTCGCCCGAAATCGTCATGTTCCAGAAGGTCACGGCCACGGAGGAGGGCGCCGCCAGAATCCGTTCGGGGATCACGCCGGTGCGCGCGCCCAGCTCCCACAGGGCCAGCAGCACCAGGGGCGACAGCCAGCGCCCGACTTTCAGCCGGGGCCAGCGGAAGCCGGCGGCGGTCGGCGCGGCGATATCAGCGGTCAAACTCACGTCCTGTCACCTTCGAAACGTCCGGAAGCCAGATCGTGACTTCCATTCGCAGAGGAAGCCCTTTAATTCCTATTGGATCAATAGGCTTATTATCAGGCCTACGTTTAGAGAATCTCATACCGGGAGTTCCACCCCCTCATGCCCGTCAACCTGCCCACCGAGCTGCTGCGGAGTTTCGCCGCCATCGTGGACTCCGGGTCCATGTTGCGCGCGACGGAGCGGGTGTTCGTCACCCAATCGGCGCTCAGCCTGCAGATGAAGCGTCTGGAGGAGACCCTGCAGACCTCGCTGTTCCATCGCGACGGGCGCCGCCTGGTCCTGACCCCGGCCGGTCAGACCCTCCTGACCTTCGCCCGTGAGATCCTGGCCACCAATGACCGGGCGGTCTCGGCCCTCACCGGCGACGGCTTGGCGGGCCCGGCCCGGGTGGGCATGGTTCAGGACTTCGCCGAGGCCCTGCTCAGCGGGGTCCTGTCCCGGTTCGCCGAGCTCAATCCGGAAATCCAGCTTCAGGTGCGGGTGGGCGGCACCCACGAACTGCTGCAACTCCTGGCCTCGGACCGGCTGGATGTGGTGCTGGCCATGGGGCCGGCGGACGATCCGGCGGCGATCCGCACCGCCCCCATGACCTGGCTCGGCGCCCCGGGCCTGACGGACCTGGAGGTTCTGCCCCTGGCCGTGCTGGAAACTCCGTGCCGTTTCCGCGACGCCGCCCTGAGGGCCCTGGAAACGGCCGGCCGCCCCTATCGCATCGTGCTGGAGACCCCCAGCCTGTCGGTGCTCCGGGCCGCGATCGAGGCGGGCCTTGGGGTCAGCTGCCGCACGGATATCTTCTCGCGCATGGCCCTGGAGGCGCCGTCCCTGCCGGCCCTGCCGCATGTGGCCTATGTCCGCCACACCGCCGCCGATCCCCACGGGGCCATCGCCCGCCTGGCGGGCCTGATCGAGACCGCCGTCCTGGACTTGACCACCACATAAGCCAAAAGCCGCCGGTCCCTTTGGACCGGCGGCCATGACCCCGTCTGGTGGGCTCCGGGTCACGCCGCCTGGGTCGGGGGGAACCCGACGCCACGCGGGACGAAGCCCGACTTGAGCACGCGGGGTTTGAACATCTTTGTCACCAGATCCGATCGACTTTGGGGGAAATTACGGAACGGTGGCCCTCGGAGCGAATGACGAATGCTGATGTCTGGGATTTCGTCTCCTCAACACTCGCCCATTTTGCCTATCAGAGCTGGTATTTGATGGTCAGGCGCGCCGTCGCCGGGTCAGCAAAGTTGTAAAAGAGGATGCCGCTGGATGGGGTGTAGCTGGCGCTGACCGGCTTTTGGCTGTCGAGGATGTTGCGGCCCGACAGGATCGCCGACCAGTGGCTATCCTCGGAGGTCCAGGTCAGGTTGGCGTTGAGGAAGCCCTGGGCGGGGACCTGATCCAGGGGGCGGTTGAGGGCGCTGGAATAGTATTTGGTGGCGTACTGCGCATCCACGGTCAGCCGCAGGGACCCGGCGATGTGGATCGGAAGGTCGTAGCCGAACCCACCGGAAAGGGTCCAGCGCGGGGCGTTGATCAGGGTGTGCCCATCGGCGTTGACCCCCGCGCCGCCAGCGTTCTTGTAATTGTCGTAGATGGCGAACAGGTAACCGGCGGAGGCTTGCAGCGAGAGGGCGTCCGTAACCCGCGCGTCCGTTTCCAGTTCCACCCCTTCGGTATGGGCCTGACCGGCATTGCCGCGCACGCTGGCGACCTTGGCCGGATCGTAATAGCTGACCTGCAGATTGTCATACTGGTTGTAGAACAGGGCCAGGTTGGCGCGCAGGTGATGGTCGAACCACTCGCTCTTCAGCCCGGTCTCATAGCTGTTGACGAACTCCGGATTGAAGGGGGTCTCGGCCAGGGCCAGGATCGTGGCGCGGTTGTCGAACCCGCCGGACTTGAAGCCCTTGGAATAGGTCACGTACTGCAACAGGTCGGGGGTCCACTGATAGGACAGCGAGACCTTGGGGGTGAAGGCCGACCAGGTGTGGTCCGCCTGGCCCTTGATCGATGGGGCGGTGACCTGGCCGGTGAGGTTCAGGGTGCTGTTGTTGAAGGTGAAGGTCTTGGTCTCCACCGTCTCCCGCACCCCGGTGGTCAGGATCAGCTTGTCGGTGATCTTCCAGTTGGCCTCGCCAAACAGGGCGTAGCTGTCAGTGTTGGTGACATTGTGCGCCCGCAGGAAGGAATAGTTGCTGGGGGTCACGGTCGGGTCGGTGGCCAGGGCGTTCTTGCGGCTGTAGCCGTCCCGCTGCACGAAGAAGCGCTCATGCAGATAGAAGAAGCCGGTGCTGAAATTGAACCGGCCATAATCGCCGTTCAGCTGCAGCTCTTCGGTATAGTACTGATCATTGTAATGGATCAGGTTTTTCTGAACCAGGGCCGCCTGGCCGTCATTGTCGTAGTTGACGGGGTTGAGGTTGAATCCGCCATAGGAGGAGATCGACTTTACTTTCAGATGATCGGTCAGGGCGTAGATCGCCCGCACTGAACCGCTGATCTGGTCGAGATGCTGATAGGGCTCCACCTCGGAATAGGAGGTGCGGGTGGCGAAGCCGCCGGGCTGCGCGGCGGGGATATAGCTGCGGGTGTCGCTGCGGTCCTTCAGGACGTTCAGCACCCCTTCGATGTCCCATTTGCCGGGGGTCCAGCGCAGCTTGACCCGGGCCGCGTCCAGGTCGATGCGGTTGACGTCGTGGCCCAGGGGCGGGTCGTGGGTGACGCCATCCCGCGAATGGTGCAGGTAGGACAGGCTGCCGGTCAGGTCGTCGCCAAGGATCGGGCCGCTGATCAGGGCCCGGGCCTCCAGGTCGTTGTAGCCGCCATAGGTCAGCGAGTCGTCCGTGTGGAAGGTCTTGGTCGGCTCGTTGGTGATGACCCGAAGGGCGCCGGCGCTGGAATTGCGGCCATAGAGGGCGCCCTGGGGGCCGCGCAGAACCTCGACCCGCTGGATGTCGTTGAAGTCCAGCATCGAGCCGATCTGCCGGGGCTGGTAAACGTCGTCCACATAGACCGCCACCACCGGCTCCTGGATCGGGTCGGTCTCGCCCACCCCGCGCAGGGAATAGGTCTGGGTGGTGTAGCTGATATTGGCCCGGGCGATGGAGAAGTTGGGGATCTGACCCGCCAGATCACGGATCGAATCCACCTTGCGGTCCGCAAGGGTCTTGGCGTCGAAAGCCGAGATGGCGATCGGCGTCTTTTGCAGATTGGATTCCCGCCGCTGGGCGGTGACCACCACCTCGCCAACCCCGATCCCGCTTGCGGCCGCCGCGGCGGTCGGCGCGGTCTCGGCCGTGGCGGCGCTCGCCAGGATCAGGCTGGAGGCGGTCGCCAGCGCCGCCAGTTTAATGGCCGCGTGGACGTGGCGGCGTGTGGAATTCAAAGTCATCGGGACCCCATTATTGTTGGCATCCTTAGACGGTTATGGGTCGGGTTTCTCAAATCATGAATTCTGTATATGTCTTTATTTTTACCTATATCGTGAAATCGAATACAATATATTTGCGTAGTTGTATTGTATCGAAGAATTTATTGTGGATTTATTTGGGTGAAAGTTCCGGCGTGAAGGATCGGTCCCACAGCGGCGCCAGGTCCGGCTTGCCGTGGATAACCCCGGCCCGGGCGAAGGTGTCGGCCACCTGTTGCTGCGCCCGGATCGCCTGATCGTCCACGGGACCAAGGACCGTCGGACCGCTGCGCTCGGCGTGCTGTTGCAGATAGAGGGCGGCCGGAACCCCGGTGACCTTGGACAGGATCTCGGCATAGGCCTGGGTATGCCCTTCAGCCCATTCATAGACCCGCCGCACCCGGCCCAGATAGTCGACAATCGCGGCCCTCCGGACCGGATCGTCGATGGCGTCCTTCAGGGCGGCATAGATATAGTCCCCCGATAGCCGCCCCAGGGCGGTGGTCAGAACCCGCGCGCCATACCGGGACCGCGCCAGGTTGCTGTGCACCCCGAAGATGAACCAGGCGTCCAGGGCGCCCCGGCCAAAGGCCGCCAGGCCGTCCTGCGGCCCCAGCGGCGCGGGCTTGATGTCCGCGAAGCTCAGCCCCTGCTCCTCCAGCACCCGCAGCAGGAAGTAGTGTGAGGTGGTGGCGGGGATGTAGCCTACCCGTTTGCCCTTCAGCTCGCCCAGGCCATGGATATCGGAATCCTTGGGAACCAGGGCCACCTGGTTGTTCACGTCCCCGCGCAGCACCGCGATCTGGCGCAGCAGCGTCTGGCGCCCGGCGACGAAGATCGGCGGGATCTCGCTCATCGAGCCGATGTCGATGGCCTTGGCGTTGATCGCCTCGGTGATCAGGTTGCCGCTGCCGAACTCCGAATTGGCGATGCGGTAGGGGGCATTGGCCACGCCGGCGGCCTCGAACAGGTGCTGGACCCCGCCCTTATAGGTGGCCACCCGCAGGGTCAGCCCTTTCAGATCGCCGCTCCCGGCCTTGGGCGAGCAGGCGGACAACAGGGTCAGGCCCGCGCCGGTGAGCACCGCGCGGCGGTTAGGCGTAGAGGAAAGGGGCATCAGTCGAACAGATCCGGCTCTTCTTCGCTGACCACGTCCCAATAGGGCTGGAAGCTGAACACCCCGCCGATTTCCGAACCCATCTGGCCCGCGGTATGGCGGGCGACGTCGTCGGGCATGGGTCGCGTGGGCCCCGCGGCCTGGGCCAGAAGTTGGACCTGGCAGGCGTTCTCCAGGGCGAGGTAGCGCCAGACGGCGGCTTCCACCGACTGGCCCACGGTCAGGATGCCGTGGTTCTGCAGGATCACCGCCTTGCGATGACCCAGGGCCTCGGCGATCTTGCGCCCCTCGCTGGTGTCCAGCACCACCCCGGAAAACTCGGTGAAGATGGAGTGGTCGTCGAAGAAGGCGGCCGAATCCTGGGTCAGGGGCTCGAGCAGCTGTCCCAGGGCCGACCATGCCTTGCCATAGAGCGAGTGGGAGTGGGCGGCGGCGATCACGTCGGGCCGGGCCTTGTGCAGCTCCGAATGGATGGCGAAGGCGGCCCGGTTCAGCCGGGGCGCGGCCTGGGCCGGGGGCTGGACGATCTCGCCCTCATGATTGACCAGCATCAGGTCCGAGACCCGGATGCGGCTGAAATGCACCCCCGCCGGATTGACCCAGAAGTGGTCCGCCCGCTCCGGGTCCCGGGCGGTGATGTGCCCGGCGCCGCCCATGTCAAAGCCGTTGCGGGCGAACAGGCGATAACCGGCGGCCAGGCGCTGTTTGCGGTAGAGCCGCTCCAGCTCCACGGTCGGTTGGGCGGGCAGGGCGCCGCCGCCCATGAACCGCTCGGGCAGGACAGTCTCGATCTTGGCCGGATGGGCCTTGGGCAGGGGATGGGCGACGGGTGCGTTCATGGCGGGCCTCGGTGAAAATCAATGGCCGCGGGCCAGGGCCTCGTTGAACGAGGCGTCCAGCTGGCTGGCGAGGATCGGGCGGCTCATGGGGCGCTCTGGCCCGCGATATGCGCCGCAAAGGCGGCCTTGCCGGCGCCGCTCAGGGCCACGTCGCTCTGCGGCGTGTGGATCCGGCCGCACAGGACGTCGCGATAGTGCCGTTGCAGGGCGTTATGCCGCGACAGCCCCGGATTGCCCGTGGCGGCGATGGCCTTCTCCACCGCCGCGATGGCGTTCTCGGTCACCAGGTGCTTGACCAGACCCGCCTCGGCCACGGCGATCTCGCCCCGGGCGGCGGCGTCCAGCAGGGCGCGGTTTTGCAGCAGCAGGGCGTCGATCGCCCCGACCAGCTCCTGGAACCGGGGCAGGGTGGCCAGGGAGGCCCCCAGATTGGTGGGCTTGCGGTCCAGGGCCCATTGCACAAACCAGTCCCGGGCGGCGTGGGCCACGGAGTCATAGATGGCCGCCGTGAGCACCGACGACCAGATCGCAAGGCGTGGATCGATCTGCGGCGGGCCGCCCAGGGGCTGGGGCGACAGGGCGTGGTCCTCTGGGATCAGCACGTCCTCGAAGATCACGTCGTGGCTGGCGCTGGCGCGCAGGCCCGTGTGGTCCCAGGTCTCCTCGATGCGCCAGCCGGGGGAGGCTCTGTGCACCAGGAAGCCGCCGACCCGGGGCGTTTCCTCGTCCGTGGCGGCCCACACCACCGTCCAGGTCAAGGCCGGGGCGCCGGTGGAGTAGATCTTGCGGCCGGACAGGCGCCAACCCTCGGCGGTTTTGCGGGCGGTGGTGGCGGGCAGGCCGCCCCGCACAGGCGTGCCCAGGTCCGGCTCCACCCGCAGGGCGTTGATCAGGGCGCCGGTCTCGATCGCGTCCGTCACCACCCGCTGTTTCAGATGGTCCGGCCAGCCGGAGCGGCCGTGCAGGGCGCCGTGAAACAGGTACTGCATGGTCAGGACCAGGGCCGTGGCGGGCTCGCCCTTGGCCACCGCGCGGATCACCTTCAGGGCCTCCGGCAGGCCCGCGCCCTGTCCGCCCAGATCCTTGGGCGCCGTCAGGGTCAGAAGCCCCGCCGCCTTCAGCGCCTCGAAATTTTCGTAAGGAAAGCTGGAATCCAGGTCATGGGCCGCGGCCGTCGCCGCGAACCGGGCGGTCAGGCCCGGCAGGGTGCGGTCAAGGTCATCGCCGACGGCGGGGGTCAAGGGATGGGGCGTGCGGGCGTGAACGGTCATGTCGAGGGGGCGCCGAAGGGGTTCCAGGTCGGCGATGAATGGACGCCGTAAAACCTACTAATTCAATAGGAATAAATTGATCGCACGCTTTAGAGTTTCTCATAGGTCGCCGGAGGGTGGGTTGAGACGGATTTCACCCCCATGCCCCCTCATACCCATTGACGAGGGGCGACCATCGGTGGAGATCGGCCTGTCTCGCGGTCCCCCAAGCTCGGGGCGACCGCAACGGCGGTGATCCAGTCCGCTCCGATCGGCGATAGCCGATCCGGATCGGCGCCTGGGTCGGCGCCGCCTTCCAAGAGGATCTTGCCCGTGACGACCGCGCTTACCTTCACCCATCTGCCTCACCCGGCTCCCGTTTCCGCGGAAGACCGGGCGGCGCGTCTTGTTGATCCTGGCTTTGGTCGTGTGTTCACCGACCACATGGTCACCATTCGCTATACCGAGGGACGGGGCTGGCATGACGCCAAGGTAGAACCGCGCGCCCCTCTGTCCCTGGACCCGGCCTCGGCGGTGCTGCACTACGCCCAGGAGATCTTCGAGGGCCTGAAGGCCTATCGCACCGACGACGGCGGTGTCTGCCTGTTCCGCCCGGAGGCCAACGCCGCGCGCTTCCGCCTGTCGGCCCGGCGCATGGGCATGCCTGAATTGCCGGACGAGCTGTTCGTCGGCGCCCTGGAAGAACTGGTCCGCATTGACCGCGACTGGATCCCCGGTGGCGACGGCAGCCTCTATCTGCGGCCCTTCATGTTCGCCAACGAGGTGTTCCTGGGGGTCAAGCCATCCTCGGAATACCTGTTCATCACCATCGCCTCGTCGGTCGGCCAGTATTTCAAGAACAAGGCCGAGGCGGTCTCCGTCTGGGTCTCGCAGGACTATACCCGCGCGGCGCCCGGCGGCACCGGGGCGGCAAAGTGCGGCGGCAACTACGCCGCCAGCCTCCTGGCCCAGGCCGAGGCGATCGCCCATGGTTGCGACCAGGTGGTGTTCCTCGACGCCGTCGAGCGCCGCTGGGTCGAGGAACTGGGTGGGATGAACGTCTTCTTCGTGTTCGACGACGGCTCCCTGACGACCCCGCCCCTGGGCGGCACCATCCTGCCGGGCATCACCCGCGATTCCATCATTCGACTGGCCCAGGACGCGGGCCTGGAGGTGCGCGAGCGGCCCTATTCGCTGGACGACTGGCGGGCCGACGCCGCCAGCGGCCACCTGCGCGAGGCCTTCGCCTGCGGCACAGCCGCGGCGGTGACCCCGATCGGGACCATCAAATCCGGGCAGGGCGACTTCACCATCGGCAACGGCGGCAGCGGGTCCGTGACCCAAGGCCTGCGCACCGCCCTGGTGGACATCCAGCGCGGCCGCGCGCCCGACCGCTACAACTGGGTGCGCCGGGTCATCTGATCACATCTGCTAGCCCTCGCCGGCGGTCTTCGCGCCGCCGGCGAGGCGAGCTTTCCGCGCCGATCCGCCGCAATCCCCATCCCTCCAAATCAGATTAGCGTTTGGGGCGAGCCGGGGTCTGGGCCGAGGGTATGCGATGGATGGGCGGTCGTTTGAGGAGGAAGCGGACACCTCGTCCGGCGCCAAGATCCGCGCGTTCCAGCGCGAGCGTTCGGTTTCCCAGGAGCGCATGGCCAAGGCCATCGGCCTGATGTTCCAGCAATTGCAGCGCCCGGGCGGCGGCGGGCGCCTCAGCACTTCCAAGCTGTTCGAAATCGCCCGCGCCCTGGACGTGCCCCTGTCCAGCTTCGTCGAAGGCGCCACGGGGCCGGATCTGAGCATCGGCGATATCGGCGGATAGCGCCGGTTGGGCCTATACGATCAACCGGGCCTTTGGGGCTGATCGCTGGAACCTACTCGCCGTCATCGCCGCGCCTTCGCGGCGATCCATTCCGTGAACGAGACCGGGTCATTGTGCGTGGGATTCAGTCTGAAAGCCCGTCGCGGTTTCGGCTGAACGGCATGATAGGGGTCGGGAAGGGTTTTGGCCCTCCCCGCCCTCCGAACCGTACGGGCGGTTTTCCCGCATACGGCTCTCCAGTTGGTGGTTTCCTCATCGGGAGCGTCTCGCCTCGAGCCAGGCCGTGTGAAGGG
>JARLIP010000208.1 GCA_031291685.1 Caulobacteraceae bacterium
AGGATCGAGGCCAGGGCGCGGACCTGGTTGAGCATCAGGATCGGGGCGATCAGGGTCGAGAGCGCCATCTCCAGCATCAGTCCCCGGAAAGCCCGCCGGCCCCCGCCGAACCGCCGCCGCTCGTCGGGGTCGGCCAGCATGGCGCCGAAGGCCATCAGCTTGGGCGCCAGCAGGAAGCCCATGGAGATGGCGAAGATCCCCAGCACCGCGCTCGAATCCGGGTGGGCGCCGTCTTCCATGGCGTCGGACCATCCGGCGGCGCCCAGGTCCGGTCGCAGGGCCAGGATCACGCCCATGATCAGCAGGGCCAGCCAGATCGGCGCGGTCAGGTAGGAGGACACCCCCCGCAACAGATGCAGGCGGCTGATCCAGTGCAGGCCACGGCTGGGCAGGACCATCAGATGCTGCAGATTGCCCTGGCACCAGCGGCGGTCCCGGGCGATCAGGTCCGACAGGGTCGGGGGCGTCTCCTCGTAACTGCCCCCCAGCAGGGGCGCCATGCGCACCTCCCAGCCGGCGCGGCGCATCAGGGCGGCTTCGACAAAGTCGTGACTCATGATGTGGCCGCCGAAGGGCTTGCGCCCCGGCAGATGCGGCAGGCCGGCCTGTTCGGCGAAGGCGCGCACGCGGATGATGGCGTTGTGCCCCCAATAATTGCCCTGGCCGCCGGACCACCAGGCGATCCCCCGGGACAGAAGGGGGCCGTAGAGCCGGCTGGCGAACTGCTGGGCCCGGGCCAGGAGGCTGTTGAGGTTGACCAGGACCGGGGTGGTTTGCAGCAGGCCCAGGCGCGGGTTGCGCTCCATGGCGGCGGCCAGGCGCACCAGGGTGTCCCCACTCATCAGGCTGTCGGCGTCCAGCACCACCATGTGGGCGTAGGCCCCGCCGAAGCGGCGCACCCAGTCGGCGATATTGCCGGCCTTGCGATCGGTGTTCCGCGCCCGGTGACGATAATAGACCGCGACCCCGACCTCGGCGCGCAGGGGATGGAACAGGGCGCATTCCGCCGCCTGCACGTCCTTGCGGGTGGTGTCGCTGAGCACGAAGATATCGAAGGCCTCGGTCGCCCCTGCGGCTTCCAGGGACCGGGCCATGGCCCGCAGCCGGGCGAAGGCGGCCCGGGGCGGCTCATTATAGATCGGCAGCAGGATCGCCGTGCGCGCGTTCAGGTTCGGCGGCGTGGTCTCGGGGTCGAGGCAGGGATCGGCCTCCTCCATCCGCCCCACCGCCAGACCCGCCACGGCGCTGACGAAGGACAGGGCGATCCAGGCGAACAATAGGGCGAAAGCGATCAGGATCCCCACGTCCAGGGCGGTGACGCCATCCACCCGCAGCACGGCGAACAGGGCCCGCACCGCAGGCAGGGTCAGGGCCAGGGTGGCCAGGACCAGCACCACCCCGCGCAGGCCTTCCCGCCGCGTTTCCGGGGACGCCAGATCGATCGGGGGCGCGCTCCAGAGGGACTGGATCGGCATGGACGCCGGCGCCTCTGGCGGAAGATCCGCTGACAGCGACCGGATCGGCGCGCGCGGATCAAAGACAAAGGACCGACGATTGAGAGCGTTCATGCAAGAAAACTGACTCTACAAGGGGCGCTGGAAGGGCGCTGAGAACGCCACCAATAATGCGACGGGATCAGAAATGTTTCCGGATTGCAGCTTTGAGGCCATCTGCGGCGAAATCACGGCGCCGTGAAGCGACGCGGTGCGGAAATCAGCCATTCGGGCCTTTGGCCTCATGCCGCGAAGGCCTGATGGATCCAGGTTTCCGTCAGGACGTTATGTCCCTGGCGGAGCACCGCGCGCAGGTCGATCGCGCTGCCCGGCTTCACGCCGGGGCCCGACAGATCGACGTCAAACATCAGCCGCCAGCGGTGAGTTCCCACCACCGGATAGGCCGTCGCCTCGATCACGGCGCCAGGATGGCATTCCACCAGGGACTCGACCCCGGCGCCCCGATCAAGGCCCGCCAGGGCGCCGCCCTCGAAATCCACCACGAACTTGCGCCGGCCCGGGGGGATCGGCTGACCCGGCCGGCCGCCCTGGCCGGAGCGGGTGGCCACGACCTTGGCCAGATCGCCCTCGCTGGGCGCCCCGTCGGTCCAGTGCAGGCGGTAGCGGTAGGCCAGGGTCTGGCCCGCGACCACCGGGGCGGCGGGGGTCCAGAAGGCTACGATATTGTCGTCGGCCTCGCCGGTGGTGGGCAGTTCGACCAACTGCACCGAGCCCTCGCCCCAGTCCCCCAGCGGTTCGACCCAGGCGCTGGGCCTGCGGTCATAGAAGATCCCGTCGTCCTGATAGTCCTCGAAACGCCGGTCCCGCTGGATCAGGCCAAAGCCGCGGGGAGTCTTGTCCAGAAAAAGGTTGGTCATCACCCGGGGCGGGTTGGCCAGGGGCCGCCAGACCCGCTCTCCTGCGCCGGTCCAGATCGCCAGGCCGTCGGAATCGTGGATCTGTGGGCGCCAGTCGTCCGCCGGGGTGCGGTCGGTCTGATCGTACCAGTACATGCTGGTGAGCGGCGCCAGGCCCAGGCGCTGGACCGGGGCGCGGAAGTGCAGCTCGACCTCGATCTCCTGGATCAGGCCCGCCTTTGAGCGGTGGTGGGCGATGCGGTAGGCGCCGGCGACGCTGGGCCCGTCCAGCAGGGCGTTGACGATCAGGTTTCCGCCGGCGTCCCGTTCCAGCCAGAAGCTGGTGAAGGCGGGAAACTCCTCGGCCTTGGGGGTGGCCGTATCCAGGGCCAGGCCCCGGGCGGACAGGCCATATTGGTTGAATGGATCGGCCGAGCGGAAGTAGGAGGCGCCCAGATAGGCGATCCAGTCCCCCTGGCCGTCGGGGTTCATCGCCCGGAACCCGGAAAAACCCAGACCCTCGGTGATCTTCCTCAGGGGCGAATCGGCGGGCATGTCGAACAGGGCCGGGTCGAACAGCACCGGCCGCGCCCGACCCGCCTCCACGGCGAAGATCGACACCGGATGGCTGGCGGCGCGGCCGACGGGAAAGAAGCGGATCGCCGAATCACCGCTCAGATCGCCCCAGAGGCTGGCGCTTGGGCGATAGGCGATGCGGCCAAAGGCGTCATAGTCGATCGCCCGCACCAAGTCCTGGGGCGGACCCACCGGCGCGACATAGGGGCGGCGGGACAGTTCCGCGGCCCGGGCCTTGAGCCGGGCGATGGAAAAGGGCCTGGCCTGGCCCAGCCTGGGGCCCTTCGAGGGCGGATCGGCGGCTAGGGCGGTGGCCTGGGACGATCCGGCAAGGGTCGTGGCGCCGAACAGGGCGGCCATCAGGTTTCGCCGGGACAGGGACATGGACCGAATTTTCCTCGTGGTTGGGCCAGGCCCTGGCGCTCAGCGGAGCGCGGATCAACTCTCCGTTAACGGCGGAAAAGTCCAGAGGCCCGTTGAGTTCCGTCTCCACGCGTACAGGCGCGGCGATAACGCCCAAGAGCCGTGCGCCTTAAGCCCATGATAGGGGCGCCGCCTTAGTCTGGGTGGTAAGGTCCCGCGCCTTCTCCTAGGATACATATCGTCGCCCCGCTTGAGTTCAGCATGATGGCCATCTGCCCACGGTGGGCGATCCTGGCGATCGCTCTGCTGCCCACACCCGTATTGGCCGCTTCCCCGGCCGATCCCTATCAGCTCGACCTCAAGGTCGCGCCAGGGGATGGGGCGAAGCTGACCGCCGATGCTAATCTGAAGGCGGAGTTCCCCAGCCTGCAAACCGGTCTGCGCTTCGTTGTGGAGGCCGATCCCGGTCTGGTCAGCACCGATCCGCTCAGCGCGGGCGCCATCACCGCGGCCCATCGCGAGACCCTGAACCTC
>JARLIP010000209.1 GCA_031291685.1 Caulobacteraceae bacterium
CCTGGCCCTGCCTGAGAAAGCTCAGCAAGGCGGGGCGCCGATCCAGCGCCTCGTCGAGCTCGCGATTGGCGCCAGGAACATAGACGCCGGCCTCGATCAGGGTACGCGAGGCTTCGAACGCGCTGAGTTGGGCCACGGCGGTGTTGACGTTAGTGCGATGGGCGCGATCGTTCAGTTCGCCCGCCAGGCGGCTGATGCTGCGCGGCACGTCAATGGCGGGATAGTGCCCCTGTTCCGCAAGTCGCCGCGCTAGGATGATATGCCCGTCCAGCAGTGACTTCATCATTTCGCAGACCGGGTCATCGACCTCATCGGTCTCGCTCAAGACCGTGAACAGGGCGGTTATAGCCCCCCCGGATTTCAGGGCGCCGCAGCGCTCGACGATCTTGGGCAGGGCCGCGAACACCCCTGGGGTATAGGCCCGCACGGTCGGCGGTTCGCCGGCGGCCAGCCCCGTTTCCCGAAGCGCCATGGCTAGGCGGGTCACGGAGTCCAGGATCAGCAGCACATGCCGGCCCTGATCGCGCCAATGCTCAGCCAGCGCCAGGGCCTGGCCGCCGGCCCGCACCCGGGTCGCCGCCGACTGGTCGGAGGTTGCGGCCACGAGGACGGTCCTGGCCCTGGCCTGGGGGCTCAGGCCCTCTGACCAGAGCGCTTCAACTTCGCGTCCACGCTCGCCGACTAAGCAGATCACGCAGCGGTCGGCCTCGATCTGCTGCGCCATCTGCATGATCAGGCTGGTCTTGCCGACCCCGCTGGCGGCGAACACCCCGACCCTCTGGCCCTCGGCGAGGGTCAACAGGCCGTCTATCGCCCGCACGCCCGTGCGCAGGACCCGGCGGGTGGCGGTTCGCTCCAGGGGGGGCGTGGGGCTACCCTCCCATGGGCGGCGCTGATCGGCGCGCACCGAGGGCAGATTGTCGATCGGCCGCCCCAGGCCGTCGATGGCCCGGCCGAGATAGCCGTCGCCGACCCCGACCCCGTCCGCCTCCGGACAGGCCTCCACCCGCGCGCCTGCGAATGTGGGAACGCGATCGTCGAAGGGCGCCAGGACAATGGAGGCGCCCTTGACCCCGACCACCTCGGCCATGACCTGGATCGGGCCGCGGGCGTCCTGGCCCGCACGGGTCTCGATCTGGCAAAGGGCGCCGAGGGGCGCATTGGGGCCATCGGCCTCGACGAAGGTGGGCAGGATCCGTGTCACGCGGCCGCAGCGGGTGACCACGTCGGTCCGGCTGAGCCGCTCCAGGAAGGGGTGGCCCATCATCGGTCGGCCTCGTATCCGATGAGGGCGTCAAGGACCGCTTCGAGGCGGGCCGCCTGCTGGGCAAGGCCCAGTTCCAGGGTCCCAAGGATGAGCCGGATGCGGCAGTCACCGCTGGCAAGGTCATCGGCGGTGACCAGGATCAGCTTGGGCCGCCCGATGGCCGCGGCCAGATCGTCCAGGGCGGTGGCCGGAAAATCCGACGCGGAGACCTCGACCCTGAGGATCGCCTGATCGTCCAGGGCGGCGAGATGATGACGCAGGCTGGCGGCCAGGAGCGCGTCATAATGGCGGGTGTCGCCGATGATCTTGCGAAGGCCCTCCTTGGCCAGGGCCGCGGCGAGGCGTTCAAGGTCCGCCAGCGACGCCGTATAGCGCTCCGCCGCCCCGGTGAGGCCCCGCTCCAGCGCCGCGAGGCGCCGCGCTTCGGTGGCTTCGGCTTCAGCGTGACCGGCCTTGCGGCCCTGGGCCTCGCCTTCGGCTCGCGCCCGCTCCAGGGCGGGCCTGTGCTGTTCGACTTCGGCCTCCAGGGCCGCGAGCCGCTGGTGAAGGGCTTGCAGTTCCCGGGCCGCCGTCAGGGCCTCCTGCTCCGCAATGGGGATGCTTGGGGCGGCCTTGGGGGCGCTGGCGGCCTCAAGGGGGCGAACCTGAACGGCGATACCCTGCGCGGATTTGATCAGGCGACTCATGGGCGGCCCCGCGGCGGCCAGGGCCAAAGAGATCGGGTGGACTCCGACGCGCCGGACTCCGACGTGTTGGGCCGTGGAGCGCCCGCGGATCGCCGAGGCAGGAGGCGGCTGGCCTCGACGAGGGCGGCGGCGGCCGTGGGGGTCATGCCCAGATCCGCGGGCGAGCCGGCCGTGTCGCCCAGGGCGCGCTCAACCCGTTCCCGCAACCACGGCGACAGGCCCTCCAGATCCGGCGTGTCTGAAGCGGCGTTGGACGGCGCCGTCGCCGGAACCCCCAGATAGGCCTGCAGCAGGTTGTGAACCGCGCGCCGGGGGACCGGGTCAAGTTCGGCGAGCACCCCCTCGACGTCCTGGGGCTCAAGGCCCGCCAACTCGGCCACCAGCCGGCGCAGGGCTCTCTCAGACTGAGGGGCTGGCATGAGCCTCTCCGTCTTCGATCAAGGCGGTCAAGCGCCGGGCGTAGGCCTGGCGTTCCTGCGGGGTCAAACCACGGCGCATGCGGCCGCGGGGGCGAAGCACGAAGGCGCCCACAAATAGCAGGATGGACAGAGGGATCACGAACGCGGCCCAGAGCAGGGTCGGCGAAAGGGGCGGCTTTGCGAGCGCCCGGGGCGATGCGGCCGATGCTCCGCTGGGCGTTGCGGCCTGGAGGCCAGGCGCGCCGCCAGTCGTGAGGGCGTGGCCGACCACCGAGACGGTGAGGGTGTCGTTGAGGTTCGGATTGAGGCCGATGGCCTGGGCCGTGATCGCCTTGACTCGGGTCTCCACATCGGTCGTGGGTGGAGCGTCAAAGGCAAGCGTCACCCCCAGGGGAAAGCCCCGACGATCGGGACTCCAGCTGTGCAGGATGGCGCCGGTGTCATCGGCGGGGGTGGCCACGGCCTCGATATTGGCGGAGACCGCGACGTCGGCGACGGCGTTGGCCGGAAAGGCGGCCAGGGCCTGACGGATGCGCGAGACATAGTACTGCTCGATCGCCTGCCGCTCCTGACCCTCCGGGGAGACCGGGGCGCCCAGGCGCGGCTCGCCGCTGATCACCTGGCCGTGCTCGTCCAAGACCACGACATCGGCGATGTTCAGATCCGGCACGGCCGCCGCGACCAGACGCTGCACCCCGGTGACGGTTTCCGGGGCGATCGTCCGACCCGGCCGGGGCAGCAGGGTCACCGAGGCCTTCGGCGGACGGCGGTCGTCGCGAAATACGGTGGGCTCGGACATGGACAGGTGGACCCGGGCGGCGTCCACCGTATCCAGGGTCATGATGGTGCGGGCCAGTTCCCCCTGCAGGGCGCGCTGATAGTTGATCTTCTGGGCGAATTCGGTGAGGCCGATGTCGGCCTTGTTGAACAGTTCGAACCCGACCATGCCCTTGATCGGCAGGTCCTGGCTGGCGATGTCCAGGCGCACGCGATCGGCCTGATCGCGGGGCGCCAGGATGGTGGCGCCGCCATCCTTCAGGCGATAGGGGATCTTCTCCTTGTCCAGGGCGGCGGTTATGGCCGCCGCATCACCTGGGCGCAGCCCCGTGAACACCCGGTCATAGGGCTGGCGCAGCCAGGTGAAATAGGCCGCGCTCAGGGCGAGGGCGATGACCAGGGCGAGGCCAGCCGTCACCAGGATCTGGCGTTGGGGACTATAGGCCTTGAAGAGCGCGAAGGGGTTCATGTCGCCAGGGGTCGGGGAGGATGGGGTCGGAGAGGATCAAGGGAGGATCTGCGGGGCGGGTGTCTGGCCTAGAGCTGCATGCGGGAGAATTCCTGGTAGCTCTCGACCAGCCGGCTGCGGACCTGGAGCATCAGCTCGAAGGACAGGCGCGCCTGTTCCAGGGCGAAGGTCACCTGATGGACGGGGATCGAGTCATCGACGGCGAAGGCCTTGGCCAGGGCGTCGGCCTGGACCAGCTTGTCATTAACCTGGTCGACGCCGCTGAGCAGGGTCTGGGCGAAGCTGGCGCCGGGGGTGGCCCGAGCCGATGGCGTGAACTGGGCGCCCTGGGCGGCGTCCGGCGCCAGGGCCGCCGTGATGGCCTGGATTGGGGCGGTGGTCATGACTTCTTACCCAGGTCCATGGCCCGGATATACATCTGCCGGGCGGCGTTCATGGCCACGATATTGGCCTCGTAGGCGCGGGAGGTCTTGATCATCAGGGTCATTTCGGCGGCGTGGTCGAAGCCCGGATAGGTGACATAGCCATCCGCATCGGCTTGCGGGTTCTGCGGCTCATGCACCCGCCTTGGCGGCAGGTCGATCGGCTCCACCCCATAGACGTCGACGCCCTGAAGGCGGCCGTCGACCCCGCCGGCGGCCAGGTAATCGGCGAACCGCCCCTTTGGGCCCGAGACCAGGCGCATGGCCCGATAGGGCGCGCCCGTGGCGGTGCGGACCGTGCTGGCGTTGGCGATATTCTCGGCGACCACCTCCATGCGGCGCCATTCGACGTCGAGGCCGGTGCGGCTGATGTCCATGGCCTGCATGCTAGGCGTTCCCCGTGATGGCCAGGCTGTCAATCTGCAGCTGACGGCCCAGAACCTCGATCAGGGCCGAGTAGCGCATGGCGGTGGAGGCGGCGGTGGCCAGCTCCAGGTCCAGGCGCAGGCCCTGGGCCGCCAGACCCGTCTGCGGCCCCACCTTGGGGGTCACCTGACCGACGGTTCCCGGCCCCCGGGCCGCCGCCGCGGACAGGGCGGCCTCGAAACTCACCTGCAGGGGGCGGTAGCCCGGGGTTGCGGCATTGGCGATATTCTCGGCCGTGACCTCGGCGCGGGTCGACAGGCCATCGAGGGCCTTGAGGGTGAGGGCGGCGGTGGCGGGGTTCACGCGCGGGGGCTCCTATTGAACGACGACGTCGGCGTGCAGGGCGCCGGCGGCCTTGATGGCTTGCAGGATGGCGATCACGCCACGGGTGTCGACGTGGGCCCGGGAAAGTCCCTCGACCAGGTCGGCGACGGTGGTGTTGGGGAAGCGAACCACGGCGTCGGCCCTGGGCTCCTCCACCGCAAGCTTGGTGTTGGTCACGATCAGGCCCCGCCCGCCGGGGCCATAACCTCCATAGGCGCCATACCCCCCGTAGTACGGCGCCTGGTTGTCGATGCTGACCGAGACCTTGATGTCGCCCTGGGAGATCACCACGCTGGAAATCTGCACGCCGCCCCCGGCGACGACCGTGCCGGAGCGTTCATTGACCACCACCCGGGCCAGGGCGTCGGGATTGACGGTGATGGGCTCGATCCGGGAGATGAGTCGGAAGAGGTCGCCCTTGGCCTCTCTCGTGCTGATGCGAACGGCGTCGGCGCCGCGCACGGCGGCGATCCCGCCGCCGACGGCGGCGTTGATGGCGTCCGCCACCCGCTCGGCGGTGGTGACGTCTGGATCCTTGAGAATGAAGATCAGGTCGGAGCCGCCGCCCAGCAGGTCTGAGGAGACCTCAGCCTCCACGGTGGCGCCGCCGGGCAGGGTGGCGGCAGTGGGGTAGTTCTTCTGCTCTCGACTGAGGGCGCTGTCGAAGCGGTATCCGCCGACCACCAGGGCGCCCTGGGCCAGGGCGTAGGTGCGCTGGTCGGGCCCTACCAGGGGGGTCATCAGCAGGGTGCCGCCCACCAGGCTGCGGGCGTCGCCGATGGAGGAGACGTTGACGTCGATGCGGTCGCCCACATTGGCCGCGGGCGGTAGGGTGGCGGTGACGGCCACCACCGCCACATTGCGGCTCTGGGCCTGGTCGGGGGTGATGTTGGCGCCCAGGCGGCTGAGCACATTCTTCAGGGCCTGGCGGGTGACCTCGTTGCGGGGGGAATCGCCAGAGCCGGCCAGACCGGTGACCACGCCGTAGCCGACCAGGGCGTTGTCCCGCCAGCCGGCGAAGCGGCCCAGGTCCTTGACCCGCACCGGCTCGGCCAGGCAGGGCCCCGCCAGCAGGGCAAGGGCGGCGGCTAGCCGGATCAGGGCGCCGATCCGCATCAGAGCACCCCCAGCCAGCTGAAGATGCGGGCCACGGGCCCGGGCTTGGCCCCATGGGCGGAGAAGCCGGCCCCGTTATAGTCGATGGAGACGTCGGCCAGCTGGGTGGAGAGAATGGTGTTGCCCGCGGCGATGTCCTCGCGGCGGATGCGGCCGCGCAGACGAATATTGGCCGGATCGCCATTGATGGTCAGCAGCCGCTCTCCGGCGACGTGCAGGTCGCCATTGGGCAGGACCGCGTCCACCACCACGCTGATCTGGGCGACCATGGCCCCGGAGCGGCCGGTCTGGCCATTGCCGCCATAGGCGCCGCTGAGGCTGAGGTCGGCGGACTTGTTGAACGAGGTTCCCGCCGACAGGGCGCCGGCCACATGGGTGGTCTTGCTGCTGCCGGTCTGGGCGGAGTTCGAGCCTGACGAGGATTCGTTGACGATAACGGTGACGCTGTCGCCCACCCGATCCGCCCGCCGATCGGAGGCCAGGGCCGGCCAGGCGCCCGGCTTGTAGAGGTCCGCCGCCTGAACGCCCTCAAAGGCCAGGACCGAGAAGGCCACCACCAGAACCCACAGGGCGGCGCCGCGCCTGCGGCATCGGGACCCGCTCATGGCCGCGCCTCGGCCAGGGTGGCGCTGAACACCGCATCGCCGGCCCGCACGAACAGGGCCTGGCCTGGCTGAGCCGGCTGCAAGGCTTCCACGGTGCGGATCACCGCCACGGGCCCCACGCGGGTTTGGATGGAAAGCCGCTGGCCGGGGCGCACCTCGGCCAGGGCGAAGGCGGCCGGCGCGGCCAGGCGCTCGCCCGGATCAAGGCGGCGGGCGGCGCGCACGGCGCCCAGTTCCCGGTCATAGACAAGGCCTGTCCCCGCCGCCTTGGCGGCGCAGGGAGCCGCCTCGAGATCATCGGCGGTGGCCACGGCGCGGGGCTCAAGGGGGCGGAGCACCCGCACGCAGCGCCCGGCAAAGCCCGAGCTCAGGCTGGGGGCGGCCTCAGTCGCGCGCGACACGGTCACGTCGCCGTCCTGGGTCTTTAGCCAAGGCCTGAGCCCCGGCGCCAGGGCCTGGGCGCGCGCGGTCAGGCGGGCCGCGCTCAGCACCATGCGGGTCTGGCCGGGCCGAAACCGCGCCAGGGCCAGACCAGCGACCGCGCCGCGCAGGGACGCGGGCAGGGGCGATAGATCCGCCACCGCCCCGAGGGTCAGGTCCTGCCCGACGATGGTCGCGACGGGCCTCAGGCGCAAGGCCGCGAGCTCGACCGGAGCCGGGGCCGCAAGGGCCATCGCCAGGATCATCCCCCCCAACGCCATCGGCTAGCGCTTCAGCCCGTTGGCGATGGCCATCAACTGATCCCCGGCCTGGATGATCTGGGCGTTGGCGGCGTAGGCCCGTTGCATGATCATCAAGGTGACCATTTCGTCGGAGAGCTGGACGTTCGAGGTTTCCAAGGAACCCTGGGTCAGGGTCCCCGCGCCGTCTTCGCCCGGGGCGGCCGAGACAAGATCCGCCTGGCTCTGGGCCTGGTAGAGGCCATCGCCCAGGGCGCTCAGCTGGGTGAGGTCCTTGGGCAAGACCAGTTCAAGCTTGCCGATGTCGGTGGCCGTGGCGGCGCCGTTGACGGTGGCCTGGACCTTGCCGCTGGCATCAATGGTCAGGGCGCTGGCGCCGTTGGGAACGGCGATCATGGCCTTGAGCGTCAGGCCGGTGTCGGTGGCCAGATAGCCGTCGGCATTGATCTTCAGGGTTCCGCCGCGCCACAGCTGGACTTGGCCGGCGGGGCCCAGCACCTCGATGAAGCCATCGCCGCTGATGGCCAGATCCAGGGCCTTGCCGGTCGTCCTCAGCTCGCCCTGGGCGAAGACGCGGGGGGAGGCGTCGGCGGTCACCCCGGACATCAGGTCGGCCAGGGACCCGGCGATGGGCTTGGGATCGCTCGCCGAGGGCGGGGCGCCCACCAGTTCGGCGAAACGGACCTCCGAGCGCTTGAAGGCCGTGGTGTTGAGGTTAGCGACGTTGTTGGCCACGACCTCGAGGGCCCGTTCCTGGGCCTGAAGCCCGGTGGCGCCGATATAGAAAGCTCCGTTCATGCTAGGCCTGTCCGAAGGTTGAAAGCACCCGACCCATCAGGTCGTCATAGATGGTCACCAGCCGCTGGCCGGATTCCGCGCGCCGCAGGGCCTCCATCACCGACACCATCTCCTCGCCGGCGGAGACGTTGGAGGCCTCCAGGCTTCCCTGCCGCACCACCGCCCCGTCACGCGTGACCACATTGGCGTCCTCGGCGCGGAACAGGCCCGAGCCCTCCCGGCGGGCGGCCTGGCGATCGACCAGATCGAACAGCGCCAGCTTGCCCAGGGCCTCGCCGCCCTCGACCACGGCCCCGTCCGACTGGACCTGGAAATCGCCGGATTTGGCGGTCAGATCGCCGCCGCCCTGGAGTTGCAGGGGATATCCGTCGGCGGTCACGACCCGTCCCGAACTGTCGCGCTGGAATTGACCGCCCCGCAGATAGGCCAGGCCGGTCGGCGTGCGCACGGCCAAGAATCCATCTCCGATAACCGTGATATCCAAACTATTGCCGGTATGGATCGGCTTGCCGGGGGTGAAATCGACAATTGTTGAGGCCTGGGTCTGCGCCTCAGGCGAAGATCCGGCCTCGGCCATGACCGAGGCGAAACTTAAGCGACGCTTGTAGCTGGGCGTATTGGCGTTGGCGATATTTTGTGCTGCGATTTCAACGCGTCCCTCAGCCTGGGACAATATTCTGGATGCGATGTCGATAAAGCCGCTCATAAGGCCACGCTAGGCAGGAATCCGCCCCCATGCAATGCCAAGCTTGCAACGACTGCGCGCATTTTTTGACGAGCCGGAATCGTAGGCGTTTCCCTCGATGATTGACGCGGCGTTCCGGGCGGCTCGAAAGCTTGCCGGACAGGACGCGGGGGCATGGACTGATCTGTGGCGCGCATGGGGTCTATTCGAGGCTCAGGATGTCGAAGGAGCGCAGGTCGATGGTGGAGGGGACCTCGTTGACCGAGATCACCGCTAGGCGCGGTACGGTACGCCGGGTGAAGGTCTTCAGGTGCCGGCGAATGTCCGGCCCGCACAGCAGCACGGGCGCCAGGCTTTGGCGCATCATGGCGTCGGCCAGGGGGATCAGCTTGCGGGTCAGCTGCTCGGCCAGGCGCGGCTCGATGACGAAGGCGCTGGCGCCGTCCCCGCGCCGGACATTGTCGGCGATCTGGGCCTCGACCCGAGGGTTGAGGCTGAGGACCGCCAGCTGATCGTGAGCGCCCCGCAGCCCGTGGCAGATGCCATGGCTGAGCCTATGGCGCACCAGCTCGGTGAGCTCGGCGTGATCCTTGGTGTGGCGGGCCACGTCCACCAGGGCCTCGGCGATCAGGTCGACATTGCGGATGGAGACGTCCTCGGCCAGCAGGTTCTGCAGCACCCGCTGGACGTCGGAGACGGTCATGATGGCCGGGACCAGCTCCTCGATCAGCCCCGGCTGGCGCCCGCGGACCTGTTCCAGCAGGCTGACCACCTCGGTGCGGGACAGGAGCAGGGGCGCCTCGGTGCGCAGCACCTCGCCCAGGTGGGTGATCAGCACGGTGATGGGATCGACCAGGGTATAGCCCCCGGCCTGGGCGCGATCGGTCTGAGCCGCCTCGATCCAGACCCCGGGCAGGCCGAAGGCGGGATCCTTGGCCTCGAGCCCCGGCAGGGATTCGGCGGCGGGGCCGGAGCGGATGGCCAGGGTGCGGTCCGGATAGAGTTTGGCGTGGGCGTGGCGGGCGCCCAACAAGGTGATCTCATAGTCGTTGGCGCCAAGGCCCGACCCGTCCTGGAACACCACGGCGGGGAAGGCGAAGCCGCTGGCGCGCTCCTGCTGGGCGCGCAGGGTGGCGATGCGCTCGCTGAGGACGGGTTTGAGAGCCTGCCAGTGCTGGCTGAGGTCCTTGCCCAGCAGCACCTCGATGGGGGCCTGGGCCCGGGCGGCGGCGGCCGGGCCGGCGGCGGTCTCGGCCTCGTCCAGCACCGCGCCCACCAGATCTTCCTGGCGCTTGCGGCGCGAGGCCATCCACAAGGCCCCGGACAGGGCGATCAGGATCAGGATCGGCCATTTGGGCATGCCCGGCAGGGCCAGGAGCACGAACAGGGCGCCGACCACGATCAGGGGGATCTTGGGCACCGAGCTGAGCTGGCTGAACACCTCGGTGCTCAGCTGGCGGTCGGCGGAGGAGCGGGTGACGATGATGCCGGTGGCCACGGAGATGACCAGGGCTGGAACCTGGGTGACGATGCCGTCGCCGATAGTCAGCAGGGTGAAGGTCTGCAGGGCGGTCAGCCAGTCCAGGCCCATCTGGGCGATGCCGATGATCCAGCCCGCCAGGATGTTGATCAAGAGGATGATGATGCCGGCCACGGCGTCGCCCTTGACGAACTTGCTGGCCCCATCCATCGCCCCGTAGAAGGCGGCCTCCTTTTCGATCTCCTTGCGTCGCCGCTTGGCCTCGTTCTGGTCGATCAGGCCCATGTTGAGATCGGCGTCGATGCTCATCTGCTGGCCGGGCACGGCGTCGAGCACGAAACGGGCGGCGACTTCCGAGACCCGCTGGGCGCCGGAGGTGACCACCACATACTGGACCACCACCAGGATGAAGAACACCACCAGACCGATGACGAAGCTGCCCTGGACGGCGAAGGCGCCGATGGCGCCGATCACCTGGCCGGCATTGGCCTGGGTGAGGATCAGGCGGGTGGCGGCGACGTTCAGGGCCAGGCGATAGAGGGTGGCCATCAGCAGCAAGGACGGGAAGGTGGAGAAGGCCACCGGCTTTTCCACATAGAAGGTCAGCAAGAGGATGGTCAGGCCGAAGGCGAAGTTGAGGATGATCAGCAGGTCCAGCAGCACCGCCGGGATCGGGGTGAACAGGATCAGCAGGATCGAGATCACCCACACGACCAGGGCGAGATCCTTGTTGTCGCGCAAGAAGCTCTTAAGCATGGGCCCCCGCCTCGCGGCCTTGGGCGCCTGAGCTCTCCGCCTTGCGCTTCTTCAGGTCCAGATAGAGGTCCGCCACCGGCTTGTAGAAGGCCTCGGGGATGTCGCGGTCGATCTCGCAGGCGCGGTAGAGGGCCCGGGCCAGGGGCGGGTTCTGGACGATCACCACCCCATAAACAAAGGCCAGGCTTTTGAGCCGCTGGGCGAACTGATGGGCGCCGCGTGAGACCACCTGGGGGGCGGTCATGGTGCGCGGGTCATAGCGCAGGGCCACGGCGAAATGGGTGGGGTTGGTGATCAGCAGATCGGCCCCGCGCACATTGCGCAGGCTTTGGCTGAGCTTGCTGAACTGGGCGTGCAATTGCTTGCGCCGCTGCTTCATGCGCGGCTCGCCCTCCCGGTCCCGGCGCTCGCGGCGCACCTCCCGGCGGCTCATGCGCATCTTCTTCTGGAAGTCCCGGCGCACGATCAGCTGGTCGAGGGCGGCGAACAGCAGGGCCGCGGCCAGGAACAGGACCAGCAGCCGAAAGCCGAAATGGGAGAGGCCCTCAGCCAGGCCGCGGGCGTCGGTGATGCTGGCGAAGGCCTGGGCCCTTGCCTGGCGCATGACCACATAGGCCAGGCCCACATAGAGGCCCAGCTTGAAGATGTTCTTGGCCGTCTCGATCAGGAGGCGCACCGAGACTACCCGCTTGAGCCCGGTCGCGGGATTGAGGCGGCTGAAGTCCAGTTTCAGGGCCGAGAAGACCGGGCCGGTCTGCAGGATCTCGAACACCAGCACCACGACGAAGATCACCGCGGCCATGAAGGCCACCGGCCGCACCATGGCCGACAGCACCAGGCCCGTGACCGCCAGGATCTCGTTGGGACTGGCCAGGATCTGGGGGGCGCCGGCCAGGGCCTGGCGGGCTCCGTCGGTGATGCGGGCCTCAAGCCCCGCCCCGGCGATCCAGCCATAGCCGCAAAAGGCGGCCAGGGCGGTCAGGAAGCCCAGGTCCGCGCCCCGGGCCACGGTGCCCTTCTCCCGGGCCTTGGCCAGCTTGAAGGGGGTGGCCTGTTCGGAGCGGTTCTGTTCGGCGTCAGACATGGCTGACCATCAGTCCGGGCAGGGCCTCCAGGGTCATGCGGCCCATTCGCGCCAAGAGGGCGGCGGCCACGCCGAACACGGCGGGCAGGATCAGGAGCAGGATCAGGGTCTTGACCTGCAGGCCCAGGATCAGAACGTTCATCTGCGGCACGGTGCGCGAGAGCAGGGCGATGGCCAGATCCGCCAGGAACAGGCAAAGGATCGCCCCGCCGCCGACCCCGAAACCGGCGACGAACACGGTGGCGATGAAGGCGGTCAGCCGGGGCAGGGCCAGAGCGACCTGACCGGCGGCCAGGGGCACGGCCTCCAGGGAGGCGCCTAGGATGCGCAACAGTTCCCCCGGTCCGCCCATGGCGAAGAACACCACCGCCGCCGCATAGGCGAAGAAGGTCCCGATCATCGGGGTCTGGGCCTGGGAGGTGGGATCCAGCAGCAGGGCCAGGCCAAAGCCCGCCTGGATGTCCAGGGTGCGGCCCGCCAGATAAAGGGCCGCGAACATCAGCTGGAAGGCGGCCACGAAGATGGCGCCCAGGAACAGCTCCCGCGCCGCCACGACGACCAGGGCGCCTGGACCAAGATCGCCCAGGGCGGCGGCGGCCGGATGGGCGGCCACCAGGCCCGCGGCGATGGCCACGCCGAACAGCAGGCGAAACTGGGCCGGAACCCGGGTCAGGGTGAAGGGCGGGGCCAGGGCGAACACCGGGGAGACCCGCAGGCTCAACAGAGCGCAGGACAGAACCCAGGCCAGGATCTCCGGGGGCTGCACGCCTAGCCCAGAGTCGGGATCAGGGTGATCGCGTGGACCGCGAACTGGGTGATCTGGTGGATCATCCACCCGCCGAAGGCCACCATCACCAGGGCCGCGACGAACAGCTTGGGCACGTAGCTAAGGGTCATTTCCTGCAGCTGGGTGGCAACCTGTAGTATACTGATCAATAGACCGATCGCCAAGCAGGCCGCCAACACCGGGGCCGCGACCATGGCCGCGGTCCACAGCAGTTGGTTCATCAAGCCCAGAGCCTGATCCGCGCCCATAAGTAACCGCCCCGACACAATCCGCGAGCCGCCCGTCGCACGGATTGCGCGATGTCGCAAGCTGTCCCCATGGAAATCAATACCATAAGATGTGGATATCCGCGGCCTTGGGCGGTCTGCTCATTTTGGCGGCGGCGCCGGACTTCATTTCGGTGAGGCAATGAAACCGCCCCATCGCGGCCATGAACGCTTTGGCCCGACCGGATCAGTCCCGCCCCACCCCGACGGCGCCTCGGGATAGGCGTCCAGCACCGGGCCGAGGGCAGCCTTGAGGGGACCAAGCCATGGCTCGTAATGGCGCCATTGCTCAAGGGCGCTGGTGAAGATGGGCTGGCGCACCTGCTGGGCGCTGGGGGTGCGCACGGCCCGCCGGGTCTCGTAGAAGCGCAGGCACCGCGGTTCGAACGCCAGGCCGCAATAATCCAGCAGGCGACGCACCTCGCTTTCGGGATCCTCCACCATCCGCTCATAGATGACCCGGTGGACCCGACCGGGCAGCACCGCATCGTAACGGGCCATCAGCGCGACATAGTCGGCGTAGTAGCGGCCCAGATCGGTCAGGTCGTTGGTGAAGGACAGGTTGCGGCCAAAGTCGTGCTTGAAGGCGGAAAGGCCGCATCCCAGGGGATGGCGCCGGGCGTCGATGATCCTGGCCCGGGGCAGGATCAGCTGGATCAGGCCCACATGGCGAAAATTGTCGGGCATCTTGTCCACGAACAGGGGGCGGCCCTGTTTGCGCCGCGCCCGGGTGCGCTCGAGATAGGTCTCGCCCAGGCCGCGCAATTGGTCCGGCGACAGGGCGGTCAGGCTGTGCGGATAGGGCGGAACGCTGTCTCCGCCCCAGACATCGCCGAGGCTCGCCGCGATCAGGCCAAGATCGGCCAGTTCCGACGTGCCCTCCACCGCCGAATGGCTGGCGAGGATCTGCTCGATCAGGGTCGAGCCCGACCGGGGCAGGCCGACCACGAAGATCGGATCCGCCGCCGGCGCGCCCGTCCCGGTGCGGGCGGCG
>JARLIP010000210.1 GCA_031291685.1 Caulobacteraceae bacterium
CCCCCGCCCTGATCGCCGGCGCGGTTCTGGTGGGCGCCGTGGTGGTCATGGCGGCCCTGTCCCTGGTGTGGACGCCCTATGACCCGGGGATGATGGGGGCGGCCGCGCGGCTTGCGGCGCCCTCCCCGGCCCATCCCTTCGGCGCCGACGCCTATGGCCGGGACCTTCTGTCCATGATCATGGCCGGGTCGCGCAGCGCCCTGGCCGTCGCCCTGGCCGCCTGCGCCCTTGGCCTGGGCGTCGGCGCGCCCCTTGGCCTCCTGGCCGCCGCGCGGGGGGGCTGGGTGGACGAGCTGGTCATGCGCGGGGGCGATCTGGTGTTCGCCTTTCCCGCCCTCCTGATCGCGGTGCTGCTGGCCGCGGCCCTGGGGCCCGGCGCCCTGAACGCGGTCCTGGCCATCGGCGTCTTCAACGCCCCGGTGTTCGCCCGGGTCACCCGGGGCGCGGCGCTCAGCCTATGGAGCCAGGACTACATCCTGGCGGCCCGGCTGGCGGGCAAGGGCGCCCTTCGCATCAGCGCCGAGCACATCGCCCCCAACCTGCTCAGCGGCCTGATCGTCCAGGGAGCGATCCAGCTGTCCCTGGCGGTGGTCGCCGATGCGGGCCTGTCCTATGTGGGCCTGGGGGTGCAGCCGCCGGAGCCGAGCTGGGGTCGGATGCTGGGCGAGGCCCAGACCCTGTTCGTCCAGGCCCCCTGGCTGGCCCTGTTTCCCGGCTGCGCCATCGTGCTGACGGTGCTGGGCTTTTCCCTGCTGGGCGAGGGTCTGCGGGCGCGGCTGGACCCCCGCGCGTCGGGTGGGGAAGACTGAGTCATGGCCCTGCTGGAGATCGATAACCTGTCCCTGACCCTGGGCGCTCGGCGCCTGCTCAAGGGGGTGTCCCTGAGCCTGGAGGCCGGGCAGGTGCTGGGGCTGGTGGGCGAATCAGGGTCGGGCAAGTCGCTCACCGCCCTGTCGGTGCTGGGCCTGGCGCCGCCGGGCGCGGTGCTGGAGGGCGCGATCCGGCTGGAGGGCGTGGACCTTCTGTCCCGCAACGAGGCCCAGATGAACGCCATCCGCGGCCCCCAGATCGGCATGGTGTTCCAGGAGCCCATGACCGCCCTCAACCCCGTGCGCGGCATCGGCGACCAGGTGGCCGAGACCGTGCGCCTGCACCGCCGCGTCGGCCGCGCCGAGGCCAATCGGCTCGCCGCAGAGACCCTGGGCCGGGTGGGCCTGCCGGCGGAGCGTTTTCCCCTGAGCCGCTACCCCCACGAGCTGTCCGGCGGCCAGCGCCAGAGGGTGGCCATCGCCATGGCCGTGGCCCTGGCGCCCCGGCTGATCCTGGCGGACGAGCCGACCACGGCCCTGGACGTCACCACCCAGGCCCAGATCCTGGACCTGCTGATCACCCTGTCCCGGCAGGACGGAGCGGGGCTTGTGCTGGTCAGCCACGACCTGGCCCTGGTGGCCCAGACCGCCGACCGGGTGGCGGTGATGCAGGCCGGCGCCATCGTCGAGCAGGGGGAGACCGGCGCCCTGTTCGCCAAGCTGTCCCACCCCTATAGCCGCGCCCTGGCCGCCGCCGCCGAGCCCAGGTTGCGCAAGGTTTCGGCCGCGCCTGCGAACAAGGGCGAGCCGGTGCTTGAGGCCGCGGGCGTCACCCGGGACTATGCCACGGAGCGGACCAGCCTGTTCAGGCCGGCGGCGCCGCGCAGGGCCGTGGACGGGGTCAGCCTGACCCTGGCGCCCGGGGAGAGCCTGGGCCTGGTGGGGGAATCGGGCTGCGGCAAGACCACCCTGACCCGGGCGATCCTGGGCCTGGATCCCGGCGCCTCGGGCCAGGTGCGGATCGGCGGCGAGGCCTTCGACCATGCGTCAGCGACCGACCGCCGGCGCCTGCGCCGCCGCATCCAGGCGGTGTTTCAGGACCCCTTTGGCAGTTTCGATCCTCGCTGGCGGGTGGCGCGGATCATCGGCGAGCCCTTCGCCCTGTTCGACGCCCCGCCCGAGCCGCGTGAACAACGGCGGCGGACCGAGGCCTTGCTCGAACAGGTGGGGCTGAAGGGCGCGGACGCCGACCGCTACCCCCACGAATTTTCCGGGGGGCAGCGCCAAAGGATCGCCATCGCCCGGGCCCTGATCACCGAGCCGTCGGTGGTGGTGCTGGACGAGGCGACCTCGGCCCTGGACGTCACCGTCCGCGCCCAGATCCTGGCCCTGCTCGAAGACCTGTCCGAGCGGATGGGCCTGGCCTATCTGTTCGTCTCCCACGACCTGGCCGTGGTGCGGGCGATCACCGACCGGGTGATGGTGATGCAGGCCGGGCGCATCGTCGAGACCGGCCCCACGGCCCAGGTCTTCGCCGCCCCGTCCCACCCCTATACGGCGCAACTGCTGGCCGCCACGCCCAGTCTTGAGCGAGCCCTTAGAGCTCGAGACCTGGCCCAGAGCGCGGCGCAGTCCCCTTCAGGAGACCATCCATGACCACCGCCCCCAACACCCTGATCGTCAAGGGCGAACCCGTCGAGGTGCGCCCGGGCCGCACCCTCAATGTCACCGTCCATCCGGGCGGCGAGCGGGCTGGCGCCACGGTGTTCCTGTGCCATGGGGCGGGGGGCAACCAGAACCAGTGGCGCAATCAGTGGCTGCTGCTCACCGGGCTCGGCTATCGGGTGGTGGCCTGGGACTTTCCCGGCCACGGCCAGACCAAGGGCAAGCGCCAGACCCAGGTCTATGCGGGCTCTGAGTTTTTGCAGGACTATCTGGCCATCCTCGCCAAATACGCCACCGGGCGGAACATCCTGGTGGGCCACTCCTATGGCTCGCGCCTGACCCTGGCGGTGTTGCAGGCCTTGCGGGCCGAGGGGCGGTTGAGCCTGGTGGAGCGGGCCATGCTGCTGGGGCCGCCGCCAGCGGTGCGGACCCTGCCCGTGGGCGGCCCCCTGGCCAAATGGCCCCTGCCCCTCTTGGCGCTGATCCGTCCGATGCTGAGCAAGGGCTTTCGCCAGCTGGCCTGGCATTCCAGCGCCGACCCGGCCCTGGTCGCCTATGAGGACGACCTGACGCGGCATAATTCCCTGTTCATGATGCGATCCCTGATGGCCCAGAGCGCGGCCCTGGACGTGGACAGCCTGGGCCTTCTGGACCTGCCGATCCTGGTCCTGGCCGGCGCCAGCGACGGCCTGACCCCGGCTGCCGGCGCCGAGGCCCTGGCCGGGCTGCTACCCCAGGCCAGCCTGACCGTCCTGCCCCAGTGCGCCCACCAGATCATGTTGGAAAAGCCCGCCGAGACCAACGCCCTGTTGCTGGAGTTCATCGGGGGGTGAGGCGGCGCTGCCCTAAGGGCTCTTCGTCATGGCCGCGCTCGTCGCGGCCATCCATCCCAGAAAGGCGGAGGTTTGCCGCCCCAGCCGCGACCAGCCATTCTCCGCCCGACAGGTTCAGGGATGGATCGCCGCGACGGGGCGCGGCGATGACGGAAAATCTGGCCCCAACTCGCCTCAGGCGTCCTGGCCCACCCGGCGGCCGGTCCAGTGGATCACGCGGCCGATCAGCTTGACCGGATCGAAGGGCTTGACGATGAAGTCGTTGCCGCCGGCGGCGATGCCAGCGCGGACATCCTCCACAGCCTTGCGGGCGGTCAGGAAGGCCACCGGGACCATGCGCAGTTCCGAGGTCCGGCGCAGGCGCCGGCAGGTCTCGAAGCCGTCCATGTCCGGCATCTGCACGTCCAGCAGAATCAGCCGGGGACTGACCCGCTGGGCCAGACTCAGGGCCTCCACGCCGCTGGCCACGCCGAAGAAGGTGAAGCCCTGGGCCTCCACCAGGGATTCCAGGATGATCAGGTTCTCCGGCTGATCATCCACCCCCAGCACGATCTTGCCGCGCCGCGCCTCGAGTTCGCTGCGTGTAGGATTGGCGCCGGCGGCTCCAACAGCGGCCATGATTATGCTCCCAGCGATCTGGTTCGCCTGGGAAAAGTCTAGGGTTGGCGCGGTTAATCGCCCATGGAGGCCGGGCGCGGCAAAAACGCTCAGCCGCCGCCGATCTTGGGGATCAGCACCACCTCGCTGTCGGGGGCCAGGACGGCGCCATAGGCGTCCTGGTGGATCTCCCCGTCGATGGCGATGGCCATCCGCCGCTCCACATAGTTTCCAAGCCCCGGAAAGCGGCGGTCGAGCTCAAGGATCAGGCGGCGAACGGTCGGCGCCTCCACCTCAAGCTCGGCCACGCCGCCGGTGAAGCCACGCCCGTCGGAACTGATGCTGACATGGGCCACTGGCTAATCCTTACCGATCTGAATGGCCGATCCGGCGGTGGGCCCCCCCAACACCCATCGGGGGGGCCCCCACCC
>JARLIP010000211.1 GCA_031291685.1 Caulobacteraceae bacterium
CAACGGTTCAACGCGCGCATGGAGGCTCTGGGTCTGGGCGTAGGGCCGGTTGAGGGCGAAGCGCATGGCCTGCCACCAGTCGCCCTCCACCGGCCCGACGCCGAGACCCAGGGCCTCCATGCGCGCGTTGAACCGCTGCAACGTCGGATCTTCGCCATAGTCGAAATGACCCGAGGCGCCGGTGGGGAAGCTCAAGGACAGCTCCGGGTGGCTGCCGGGGCAGTGGTAGCACTCCCGGCCGTTCTCCATCACCAGCTTCCAGTTGCCCCGCTCGATCAAGGTGGCCTCGTGGGCGACCTTGGCGTTGGCCAGGTTGTGCGGCGCCAGCAGGGGACCGAACTGGGCGCGGAAGTCGTCGATCGGCGGCGCCTCATCAGCCAGGCACACGAACAGCACGCCCTCGATCTCGGCCACATGGATGGGCCCAAGGCCGTGCTGGCTCTTGTCGAAATCCTCGGGCATCCGGCCGGCGTGGACCAGCTCGCCGCTCAGTTCATAGGTCCAGCGGTGATAGGGGCAGACCAGCCGGGCGGAGGTCCCGTGACCGTCGGCGCAGATCTGCGCGCCCCGGTGCCGGCAGGAATTGTGGAAGCCGCGGATCTCGCCCGCCCGGTCCCGCACCAGCAGGACCGGCCAGCGCCCCAGGGTGATCGACATATAGCTGCCGGGGCGCGGCAACTCGACCGTGAACCCCACCTGTAGCCATGACCGCTTGTAGATCGCCTCCAAGTCGAACTCGAAGACATCCGGATCATTGTAGAGAGCCTGAGGCAGGCTATAGCCGGGCCGCCGAGCATTCAGCAGCGCTCTAATTTTACCCAGGTCGACCATCAGCACTCCTTGAACGGGAGCAATATCGCATGAGCCTCTTGGGCCTGGGCAATCGCATTTCAGCATATCGCTATTCGCATTTGCGGCGCGATGCGGCGCCATTGCGGGCGCCCCTAGGCTGAATTCATGCAATTGCGAAAGTTTAGCATTGGCAGGCGCCCTCGATGGTGACGAAATAGGGTGACCCGGCGCAGACCGGAGCGAAGGGATGGGCGAGCCTTAGATCGCCGCCTCCGCATAAAAGGGGTCGACACGTGATCAATCGTCGCTGGCTGCCGCTCAATGCGCTTCGGGCCTATGAGGCCGTTGGCCGCAATCTCAGCTTCACCGTCGGCGCCCAGGCGCTGCACGTCTCCCAAAGCGCCCTCAGCCGCCATGTGATCAGCCTGGAGGAACTGCTGGGCAAGCCGCTGCTGGAGCGCCGCCCCCACGGCCTGGTCCTTACCGAGGCCGGGGCCATCCTGCTGCCGGTAGTGTGCAAGGCCTTCGACCGGATCGAGCAGACCCTGAACCTGATCCATCAGGGCGAGCGCAGCACCCGCACCCTGCGGGTGCACATGCCCCCGTCCCTGCTGCATCACCTGGCCCTGCCGATCCTGCGGGATTTTCGGCGGGAGTTTCCCGACATCCGCATCGACGTCTCGTCCTCCCACGTCACCGGCCTGCCCTCCCAGGATCTGGATGTGGCGGTGGTCTATGACCGGCCCAGCGTGGACGATCAGGTCACGGACCTTCTGTGGATGGTGCGGGTGACCCCGGTCTGCTCCCCCGAGCTGGCCCAGGGCCAGGCGGGCAAGACCCTGGGCGAATTCCTGGCGCAGAACGAGCTCTTGCACGTCAAGCTGGACAACCAGCCCCGGGACTTCCTGTGGACCACCTTCTCGCGCCAGTGCGGCCTGGAGATCGACACCGACCGGGGGCTGGCCTTCGACACCGCCATGTCGGCGGTGCAGTACGCCATGTCGGGGGATGGGGTGGTGCTGGCGGACCTGGACATGTTCGCCGGCGACATCGCCGCCGGGCGCCTGGTCGCGCCCTATGACACGGCCTTCGAGGAGGGCTACGGCTACTATCTGAAGTTCCACCCCGAGGACCTGGCCGACCCGGTCATCGCCCTGTTCCGCACCTGGATGATCGCCCGCTTCTCCGCCCAGCAAGCGGTCAAGCCGCCGGCCCTGGCCGCGGTGGGGTAGATGCATTTCTCCTTCTCCCGTGGGGAGAAGGAGGGGCCCATTTCGCAGAAATGGGAGGATGAGGGGGTACGGTCTATCGGGCTTGTCCTGAAGCGTCCCTAACCCCTCACCTTCCCACGCCTTCGGCGCGGGCCCCTTCCTCTCCCTCTGGGAGAGGCGCTTTCGATCGGCCCCATGCCTCTGTAATTGCGGGATTTCTACCCCCGCTTCTCCCGGGTGATGTAGCCGTCGATGGCGGTGGCGAGCACGGTCAGGGGCACGCCGCCGGTCTTGACCACGGCGTCGTCGAAATCGGCCAGGTCGAACTTCGAGCCAAGGGCCGCCTTGGCCTTCTCGCGCAGGCGCAGGATCTCGTTGTGGCCCATCTTGTAGCCGCAGGCCTGGCCCGGAGAGGCGCAGTAACGGTCGGTTTCGCTGGTCATGGCGTCGGCGCCCTTACCGGTCTGTTCGACCAGGAACCGCACGGTCTCCTCCCGCGACCAGCCCAGGGCGTGCAGGCCGGTGTCGGCCACAAGGCGGCAGGCGCGGAACTGCTGGGCCTGCAGATAGCCGATCTCGCCGAAGGGATCGTCGGCATAGAGGCCGTGCTCGTCCATCAGCTGCTCGGCATAGAGGGCCCAGCCCTCGACGAAGGCGTTGAAC
Source organism: Caulobacteraceae bacterium (assembly GCA_031291685.1). Taxonomy (GTDB): domain Bacteria; phylum Pseudomonadota; class Alphaproteobacteria; order Caulobacterales; family Caulobacteraceae; genus Poindextera. The sequence continues at coordinate 2,667 of JARLIP010000211.1, forward strand.
CCGATCAGGGAGGTGATCAGCGGGATCTCCGCATGGTGCTCGGCGAGATAAGCCCCCTGCCAGGTGTGGCCCGGCACCCCTTCATGGGCGGTCAGGGTGGGCAGCTGGTACTTGGGCCAAAGGGCGGTGGACTTCAGGTTCACATAGTAGATCGCCGGCCGCGAGCCATCCAGGGAGGCGAAATTCATATAGCCCAGGGCCGCCCCGTCCTGGATGTCCGGCGGCACCCGCTTGACCTGGACCTCGGCCTTCAGCCCCAGATGGGAGACCTGGGGCAGGATCGGCCGGATCTTGGCCAGACATCCATTGAGATAGGCGATCAGGTCGGCCCGCCCCGCGTCGGTGTCCGGATAGAGGAAGCGCGGGTCCTTGTTCAGGCCCACGACCCGTTCGCCCACCGTGCCCTGGGTCAGGCCCTGGGCCTTGAGCAGGGTGTCCATCCGGGCCTGGATGGCGCGGTTCTGCTCCAGGCCCAGCTTGTGGATCTCGGCGGCCGAATGATCGGTGGTCGTGCCCAGCCGCAGCGCCCAATGATAGAAGGCGTCCCCGTCGGGCAGGCGCTGCACCCCGGCCGTATGGGGCGCGTGCGCCGTGGCCTGGGCGAAGGCGGCGATCTGCCGATCCAGGGCGGGATAGACCTCGCCCTCCAGGATCTTGACGCAGCGCCCCGACCAATCCCCCGCGGCGCCGGCCGCCGCGGCCCGGGTCGCGAGAGAGGAGACCAGCCGCTGCTGGTCGGCGGGTGTGGCGCGAAAGCCCTTGAGCTGGCCCAGGGCGTTGGCGGCGATGAAGTCCGGCGGACAGATCCCGAGCGCCGCGTCGGCCTGGATGCGGGCGCTTTCCTGGTCCAGTTGCCGGGCCAGGGCCGATACCCGGGCCAGATAGGCCTCGGCGTCGGCGGCGCCCTTGACCTGATGCTGGGAGTCCAGGAACTCCGGCACGCTGGTCAGGGCGCCGTTCTGCTGGCTGATCACATAGGGGCTGGCGCCGCCGAAAAAGCCCGCCTCGGCCCCGCCGCCGTATTTGAACCGGGTTCCCTCGATCCCGGCCTCGGCGGCGTAGAGCGCGGCGTCGTAGCGGATGCGGTCGGCGAAGGGCAGGCCCGCCCGGTCGATGGCCTTCAACCGCGTGCGGATCGAACCCACCTGCGCCGCCCAGGCCGAGTCCGCCTGGGGCGACAGGTCGGAGAGTTTGGATTTCAGCCCCGCGTACTCGCCCTTGTCGATCCCCAGGGTCGTGGCCTGTTCCGGGGTGAGCTTGATCACCTCGTCGGCGAAGGCGGCCAGGGCCGCGTCGAACCGCGCCTTTTCCGGCGCCGCGCCCAAGGCCGCGGCTGAAAAGGCCGCGGGCGCAAGGGCGGTCAGGGACAGGGCGGCGCCGGCCTGCAGGATTCTACGACGGTCGATAATGGGTTGTGTCAGGCTCACGACGGTCCTCCGCACGGTTGTGAATCGCAGCATACAACCACGCCTGTCGCGCTCAGGCGACAGCAATGCGCCCATCCCCGGCCCATCCGCATGTCGGGCTGGACATTCCGTGGTCGGCGTTGTTCCTGGCGGGCTTCGTCCCGTAGGATACCGCCATGAGCGTCGCCTTCACCCGCGAGGAGGACAGCGAGGCCGCGGCGGCCGACCTGCCCGATCGCCCCATATCCGCCCATCCCAACCTGGTCACGGCCGAGGGTCTGGCCCAGCTGGAGGCGGCCCTCGCCGCCGCGCGGGCGGCCTATGCGGCGGCCCAGACCGAGGGCGGCGTCAGCGCTGACCGCACAGCCATGGCACGGGCCACACGGGACCTGCGCTATTACGGCGCCCGGCGCGCTTCGGCCCAGCTGGTGGAAAAGCAGTCCGGCGGCGAGCGGGTCGTGTTCGGCTGCGCGGTGACCTTCGAGCGCGAGGACGGCCGCGTCCAGACCTATCGCATCGTCGGCGAGGACGAGGCCGACCCCGCCAGGGGCAGCGTCTCCTATGTCTCGCCCCTGGCCCAGGCCCTGCTGCACAAGGCCGTCGGCGACACCGCCATGGTCGCCGGCCAGGAGGTGGAGGTCACGGCGATCGGCTAAGCAAACCTTCGCAGGTTTGCTTACACTTGGGACTCTTAGCAGCATTGATTTTGCTTCCAAAAAAGCAAAATCAATCGTGGCTTCAGCCACGCGAGGCTGCTTAGGGCTCCCCTACAGCCGCAGTCCCATCCGCGGCCCGACCCAGGTCATGGCCAGATAGAGGGCGATGGTCAGGACGCATCCCGCCGCCAGGGCCGCCCAGAACGGCGCGCCCTTCTGCAGCATCAGCGGAATCAGCAGGAACATCGGCAGGGAGGGCAGGACGAACCAGAAGGTCGCCCCCGCGTGGGCGGCCAGCCGATGGGCGTCGTGCGTGTCATGCCACAGCCACATCATCCCCAGCACCGAGACCAGCGGCAGGGAGGCGATCAGGGCGCCGAAGCCGGGATAGCGCTTGGCCACCTCCGAGACGATGGCGACGATCACGCCGGAAATGGCGGCCTTGATGAGGAGATAGAGCATGGTCCCAGTTCTGCATTGGTCGAGGCGCGGCGCAAGGCCGCTGCCGCATGACCAAAGGGTAACTCGCCGGGGGCCGCGCGGATTGCTATGCAGCGGCCCACAGGCGATGATCACGCATCCGTGATCGACCAAATTTCGGCCCTTGTTCGCCTATAGGGATCGCCCCGAATGGAAGAGGTTCGACCATCAAGGTCAGAGCGCCGCCGCATCCCTTCTCCCCTTGTGGGAGAAGGAGGGGCCCGGTCGCGTAGCGGACGGGAGGATGAGGGGTCGCGCCGGCTACGGAGCCAAACCCCCATTCTTCAGAAAAACGCACTCGCTCACCACGGCCTGAGAAACCCCTCAACCTCCCACGCGCAAGCGCGCGGGCCCCTCCTTCTCCCACAAGGGGAGAAGGGATTTTCGGGCGCCCGCCGTCAACCGGAGCCCCATCGCATGACCTTTGATCCCGCCTTCGCGACGGTGGCCGCCTGATGCCCGTCGCCCTTCTCATGGCCCTGACCCTGTCCGGCCTGCCGGACGTGTCGAACCTCAACAATGTGCGGCGCGAGCCGACCATCACCTATGTGGACCGCTCAGGCCTGGTCCTGGGCATGCGCGGGGGCCGCTATGGGCCGCCGGTCAATCTGGACCGCCTACCGGCCTATGTCCCCGCCGCCTTCGTCTCCATCGAGGACAGGCGCTTCTACGAGCACTGGGGCTTCGACCCGGTAGGCATGGCCCGGGCCCTGGCCCGGGACGTCACCAAGGGCCGCACGGCCGAGGGCGCCTCGACCATCACCCAGCAGCTGGCCCGCAACCTGTTCCTGACCCCCGATCAGACCATGGAGCGCAAGGCGCAGGAAATCGCGCTGGCCGTGATGATCGAGCAGAAATACACCAAGAAGCAGATCCTGGCCCTCTATCTGAGCCGGGTCTATTTCGGCAACGGCGCCTATGGCCTGGAGGCCGCCGCCCAGCGCTATTTCAACAAGCCCGCCTCCAAGCTGACCGTGGCCGAGGCCGCCGCCCTGGCCGCGGTGCTGAAGTCCCCCACCCATTACAATCCCGCCGACGAGCCCCAGCGCTCCGCCGAACGGTCGGCCCTGGTGCTGGCGGCCATGGTCGACACCGGCGCCATCACCCCTGTGCAGCAAAAGCGGGCCCTGGCCCACCCCGCCCACGCCACCTCCCAGGTGGCCTCGGCGGCGGCCAACTACTTCATCGACTGGGTCGACGGCCAGACCCGCCAGATGATCGGCCAGCCCAAGCAGGACATGGTGGTCGACACCACCCTGGACCTGCCCCTGGACGAGATCGCCGCCAAGACCGCCGCCAATGTTGTGGCCCGCAACGGCAAGGCGGGGATCGAGCAGGCCGCCCTGGTCTCGGTGGACGGCGCCGGACGGGTCCGCGCCCTGATCGGCGGGGTCAGCTATGGGGACAGCCAGTATAACCGCGCGGTCTCCGCCCGGCGCCAGGCGGGCTCCTCCTGGAAACCCTTCGTCTATCTGACCGCCGTCGAGGCGGGCGCCACCCCCGACACCCCGGTGGTGGACGAGCCCGTGACCATCAATGGCTGGTCGCCGCACAACTACGAGAACCGCTTCGAAGGCCCCATGCGGTTGCAGGACGCCCTGGCCCACTCGATCAACACCGTGGCCGCCCGGCTCGCCGACCAGGTTGGCCGGCCCCAGGTGGCCCAGACCGCCCACCGGCTGGGGGTCGCCTCGACCATCAACACCGACCCCGCCATGGCCCTGGGCACCACCCAGGTCTCGCCCCTGGAGATGGCCCAGGCCTATTCCACCTTCGCCGACGGCGGCGCCCAGGCGCCGGTCTATGGCATTGAGCGCATCCGCACCGCCGCGGGCCAGGTGGTCTTCCAGCATCGGGCCGACGTCCGCCCGCAGGTGATCGCCAATCCCGCCCTCAGCGAGATGAACCAGATGCTGCGCGGGGTGATCGCCTCCGGCACCGGGACCAAGGCGGCGATCCCGGGCTATGACGTGGCCGGCAAGACCGGCACCACATCGGACTACAAGGACGCCTGGTTCTGCGGTTATTCCGGCGGGGTCACCACCGTGGTCTGGCTTGGCCGGGATGACGCCACCCCCATGGTCCGGGTCACCGGCGGCGGGGCGCCGGCGGAGCTGTGGCGCGGCTATATGCTGGCCGCCCTGCCCCGGATGAAGGCAGGGCCGATCCCCGCCGGACCGCCCGCGCCGGTCGCCCCGCCGCCGGTCCAGACGCCGCCGATGGATCTGGCCGCCGCTCAGGCCGATCCGGGCGCGGCGACACCCCAGCCAACCGCCCCGGCTGAGCCGTCCCCAGTCCAGATCCAATGACCCGTATCCTGGCGATCCACGCCCATCCGGACGATATCGAGACCCTGGCCGCCGGGACCCTGGCCCTGCTGGCCGCCGCCGGACACGGGATCGCCATCGCGACCCTCACCGCCGGGGACTGCGGCTCGGCCGAGGCCGGACCGGAGGAAACCGGGCGCATCCGTCAGGGTGAGGCGGCGGACGCCGCGGCCATGATCGGCGCCGACTATCGCTGCGCCGGCATCGGCGATCTGGCGGTGTTCAATGACGACCCCACCCGAAGGCGGGTGACCGAGCTGATCCGCTGGGCGCGGCCGGACCTGGTGATCACCTCGGCGGCGGCGGACTATCACCCGGACCACGAGGCCACGAGCATTCTCGTGCGGGACGCCTGTTTCGCCGCCTCCGCCCCCAACTATCGCACCGGCCCGTCGGCGCCCCTTGAGGCGATCCCGCACCTCTATTTCGCCGATCCCATCGGCGGCAGGGACCGGGACGGAAACCCCGCCCCGCCCGACTTCGCCGTGGACATCGGCCCCTGGTTCGAGACCAAGCGCCAGATGCTGGCCCGCCACGCCAGCCAGCAGGACTGGCTGCTCAAGCAGCACGGCATCACCGACTATGTGGGCTCCATGGTCGCCTGGTCGAAGAAGCGCGGCCGTGAATTCGGGGTCGATTACGCCGAGGGTTTCCGCCACTACCGCAACCACCCCTATCCCGACGCGCCCCTGCTCCAGACCCTGGTGGGGGCGGCGTTGATCGCGGTTTGAGGGCTGCTTCCTCCCTTGCGCCGCAAGGCGGCGCGGGGGAGGTGGCATGGAGCGAAGCTCCATGTCGGAGGGGGCGCACGTACGCCTGCGACGCCCCCTCAGACGGGGCTTCGCCCCGCCAGCTCCCCCGTGTGGCTTCGCCAAACAGGGGAGCAGATAGACGGGTCAAGCGCCGCGGCCGCCAAGCCCCCCCCCCCTACCCCTCCACCCGCAGCACCACCTTGACGCAGTCGCCGTGGTGCTGGGCCTCGATGGCCGCGTTGATCTGCGCCAGGGGATAGGTCTTGATCAGCTTTTCCAGGGGCAGCTTGCCCGCCCGCCAATAGGCGATCAGCTCGGGGATGAAAGCGTCGGGGTCGCTGTCGCCCTCGATAATCCCGCGCACGGTCTGGCCCAGGGTCAGGACCGTGCCCAGTTCCCCCGGCATGGGGGTCCCGGCGGGCGGGATGCCGACGATGCCGAACACTCCCTTGGGCGCGAGGCAAGCCATGGTGGCGGTCAAGATCTCCGGCCGCCCGCTGGTGTCGAAGGCGTAGTCCACGCCGTGAGGAACAATGGCCCGCACGGCGCCGGCCAGGTCGCCGCTGGCGACGGGATCGATCACGTGGGTGGCGCCCAGCTCCAGGGCCAGGGCCCGGCGCGCGGCGTGGGGCTCGACCACGATGATGGTCCCGCAGCCCTGGATCGCCGCCCCCATCACCGCCGACAGGCCCACCGCCCCGCCGCCCAGGATCAGGATCGAGGCGCCGGCCTTGGCCTTCAGGGCCAGGATCACCCCGCCCGCGCCGGTCTGCACCCCGCAGCCCAGGGGCGCGGCGATCTCGAAGGGAATGTCGTCCG
>JARLIP010000212.1 GCA_031291685.1 Caulobacteraceae bacterium
GGAGCTGGTGACCGAGACCCCGGCCGGCCCGGTCACGGTCACGTCGACCACTCCGCTACCCGCCGGCGCGACGGCGGTGATCGAGGTCGAAGAGTTCACGGTGAACGAGGAGGCCGCGGTCGAGCCGAAGTCCACCGCGGTGGCCCCGGTGAAACTGGCGCCGGTGATGGTCACCGAGGTTCCCCCGGCGGCGGGACCGCTGGTGGGACTGACCCCGGAGACCGATGGAGCGGAGGCCTGCACGGTCAGCGAGGCCGTGGTGGTCACGGACTGAGGCCCGCTGGTGGCGTCGCCCGTATCCGTGAAGGTGACGGTGAAATTGAAGACCCCCGAAGCCGTCGGCGTCCCCGTCAGGGTGCCGTCGGAATTGAGGGTGACCCCGGCCGGGAGAGCCCCGCCAGCCAGGGAAAAGCTCGAATAGGTCCCGCTCCCGCCCGAGACCACCAGTGCCTCGCCGGACAGGGCCACACTGACCGGCACGCTGGTCACATTGGGCGCCAGGGCCAGCACGGACACCGACACCGTGCCGGTGCGGCTGACGTCGTCGCCTTGGATGGGGAAGGTGTCGAGCCCTGAATATCCGCTCGGGGGCGTGTATTGCACCCCGTCCACCGCGAAGGAGGGGCCCTGGGCGTTGGCCACGCCGCCATGGGCGGTGGTGATCGGATTATTGCCCTCGAAGATGCCGGTGTTGGACGGATCGCAGGTGGCGACCACAGAGGCGGGCATCTGATAACTGACCGCCGACTGGTTCTTGCCGGCGGCGATGCTGAAATCGCAGACGGCGGCCTGGGCGGCCGGCGCGGCGAGCCCGCTTAAGACCAGAACCGTCAACGCCCCAAGGACGCTCATCCAGGTTGGAAAGGCCGGCGACGAATTGCGCGATGGATGCCCGCAGGCCCGCGACCGACGACGCGACGCGCCAGACACCCACGATCTCATCAGCCGCGCGATAGCCATCAACATCGCCCCCCGACCGGGACGCTTCCCCCGGTCTCTCACCCCACGCCTCACGGCGCGGGGATCTCCACCCCGATATCGTCTTCACCCGTTGGTAGAGTCAAAGAGCGAGCGCGCGAACTCCATCCCCGCGCCCCGCTTCAGACCCATGCCAATTGCGAATGACACACAACTATAGATCACTAATTTTGAAGCATATCGTACGGAAATGGCATTTCAAAGGGGGCTCGCCTCGGATGAGGTTGGTCATTTTCTCGCGTACGTACTGATAGTTATGACTACTGGTTAATCAATCATAATGTTGTGATCCCGTACCGGTTGTTTTTGTGCATAGTGCCCCCATCGAACGAAACCACCGAGGAGGGGGAGGCGATGGCCGAGGTTTTTGTGGGTCAGATCATGCTGACCGGCTTCAATTTTCCACCAAAGGGATTCGCCCAATGCAATGGACAGTTGTTGCCTCTCAATCAGAACCCCGCCCTGTTCGCCCTGCTCGGCGTGGCCTTTGGCGGTAACGGAACCAGCAATTTCGCCCTGCCCAACCTGCAGGGGCGCGCGCCCTTGGGCGGAGTGATATCCTCTGATCCGAGCTGGCAACCTCCGCACTATTCGATCGGGCAGACCGATGGAGCCGAGACGGTGCAGCTGAGTTCCACGCAATTGCCGCAGCACAGCCACCTGCTGCGGGGCAGCACCACGACCGGGACCAACAACACCCTCGACAACGCTATCTGGGGAAAGCCCACAGGCTCGCCGGCGGAGGCGCTCTATGCGGCGCCCGGCGCCGGCGCCCTGACCCCGCTGGATCCGAGCAGCCTTACGTCCTACGGCGGAGGCGGCGCGCACCAGAACATGCAGCCGTTCCTGGTGGTCAATTTCAATATCGCTCTGACGGGTTACTTCCCCTCGCGCAACTGAGCGCTCAGAGACAACCTATTTCCTTGCGGGAGGGATGCGATGTCGACCCCATATGTTGGCGAAATTCGTATGTTCGGCTTTCCACGGATTCCCACGGGCTGGTTGGCCTGTGACGGTAGTCTGCAATCCATTTCCAACTATGAAGTCCTCTATACGCTCATTGGGACCACCTATGGCGGAAACGGGACCACCAATTTCGGCCTGCCCGACCTGCGCGGCCAAACCCCGTTGCATAACGGCACAGGCCCCGGCCTTACCACGCGGGTCATTGGCCAGAACGGCGGCTCCGAGAGGGTCGCCCTGAACACGGCGAGCACGCCGGGCCATTCCCACAGCCTGATCGCCAGCCAAGGCGCCGCGACGGCGTCTGTTCCGACCGGCGCCCTGTTCGGCGCCCCGACCAAGGACACCATCTATATGTCCGCGATCGGAACGGCGACCAAGCACGCCATGAACACCCAGTCCGTAAGCCCCATGGGCGGCGGGCTGCCTCACGACAACACCATGCCGACCCTGACCGTGTCGGCCTGCATCGCCTGGGCCGGGATCTTCCCGTCCCGAAGCTAATCCCAGCCCTACGACGCCCCCTGATGGAGAGCGCCACATCCCTTACGGAGATGACCCGGTGACCAGTCCCTACTACGGCGAAATCCAGATCTTCGGCTTCAACTACCCGCCCTATCAATGGGCCCAATGTGGCGGTCAGCTCATACCGATCAGTCAGAACCCCGCGCTGTTCTCCCTGATCGGGACCACCTATGGCGGAAACGGGACCACCAATTTCCAGCTGCCGAACCTGGCCTCACGGATTCCCTGCAGCCAGGGACAAGGGCCAGGCCTGACCGACAGGGTCATCGGCGAGACCTTTGGCGAGATGACGGCCTCCCTCACCATCGACGAGGTCCCGCAGCATACCCACAACGTCGAGGCCTATTTCCTCCGGGGCGCAACCAACCGGGTCAGCACGCCCCAGGCGGGCTATCCCCTCACCTCCCCGACCCTGGCCGACACCTTGCTCCCGAACACCGCCCCCAACGTCAACTTCGCGGCGAATGCGGTGGGCACCGCCGGGAACAGCACATCTCACAACAATATCCAACCGGTGCTGGCGCTGAACTACTGCATTGCGCTCTACGGCGACTTTCCGTCCTTCAGTTGACGGCGCGGGCGACAGTCGGGCTGCAGGGATTTCCACGGCCCATCGCCCCGCCGCCGGCGGTCGGCCAGGCCCTTGAGGCCATGGGGGTCGCCCTGCGCCCGGCCGGCGAGGCGGACCTGGGATTCCTCAGGGCGCTCTATGGCGAGTTGCGGGCCGCCGAGATGGCGTTCGCGCCCTGGACGCCGATCGCCAAGACGGCCTTCCTGAACAGCCAGTTCGCCCTGCAACACCAGCATTTCACCGCCATCTATCCAAGGGCGGACTTTCTGGTGGTCGAGCGCCATGGCGCGCTGATCGGACGGCTCTATGTCGACTGGGGCGAGCCGGACGTACTGATCGTCGAAATCGGGCTGCTGACCCGCCACCGGGGCCTTGGCGTGGGATCAGCCCTGCTCGACTGGGCGGCGGACGAAGCGCGCCGCCGGGGCGCGGCCAGGATCACCCTGCATGTGGTGGAGCACAACACCGCCGCCCGCAGGCTCTATGAGCGGCGCGGCTATCGCGCCGAAAGCATCGACGGCGCGCATATTCTGATGACCCAGGCGCTGTAGAGCCTTCGACTGGCGCCGCGCCGAAGATCTCTCCGCGTCCGGAAGATCAGTTGAACACCGCCTCATAGACCACCCCTTCCCGGTCCCGCCCCACGGGCACCAGGAAGATATCGAGGGCGCCAAGGGCCGCGTTCCTCAGCCGATAGGTCCTCTGCGGCAGCACGATCAGGGAGGCGCTGCGGAACAACAGGGAAAAGGGCGAGCGCAGCATCCCGCGGATCGCCGCCCCGGCGCCCAGAGGCCGCACCTGCACCAGGGTCAGGGGTGTGGTCGCCTCTCCCATGGCGATGTCAAAGGCTTCGCCCACATGCGGCGCGAAGGTCTCCGTCTGCAGGATGTTCATGGCCCCTCCAGTTTCCCACCATCAGTTGCATTATATCAGGATAGTGGTTTTGGCGAGTCTTTGCCCCCTTATACCAACGGCCATTGAGATTGACCGCTAGCGTCCGCATTCACCCCCGTCATCCCGGGCACGCAGTGTCGGGGATCCATGCCGTTCAGCCGACGCCGCGACGGGCTTTCAGACTGAATCCCACGCCCGATGACCCGGCCTCGTTCACGGAATGGATCGCCGCAAGCGGCGATGACGGTGAGCAGGCTTCAGCGGTCAGCCTCAAAGGCCGCTGAAGCCGCGGGTATTAGATCCGGGGCCCCTTAGATCCGGCGACCAATGGGGCGGCGCCTGCCCGCTCTATTCCCCCGCGGGCTGAGCGGTCAGGCTGGCGAACAGCGAACCTTCGGCCAGCTGATCACGGGTCTGTTCCGGCGCCAGGGTGGCGGCCTTGTCCAGCTCGAAGATCTCCGGCGGCACGTACCAGTGGACCTTGTCGGTGTGGTAGGCCTCCCAGACCGCCTCGGCCACGTCCATGGGCGGTATGGCGCGGAACATGCCCTCCTTGGGGGCGTTGGCGGCCATGCCCGGCGGCAGGATCGGCGTGTCGATCAGGCCCGGCAGCACGTCGGCCACCCGCACCCCATGGGCCTTGAACTCCACGGCCAGGGCCTCGGTCAGCCCCTTCACCGCGTGCTTGGTGGCCGAATAGGCCGCGATCCCCGGCATGCCATAGGTGGCCGAGGACGAGGAGGTGGTGAAGCAGAGCGACCCCGGCGTGGTCTTGAGCAGGGGGAAGGCGGTGTGGATGCCGATCAGCACGCCGACGAAATTGATCTGGACAATGTCCATGATGTCTTCGAACGCCTGATCGACAAACGGTCCGCCCTTGCCGATGCCGGCATTGTTGTAGAGCAGATCAAGCTTGCCCCCGGTGGCCTCGGAAAAGGCGTCCACCGCGGTGCGGTAATCGGCCCGATCGGTGACGTCGAGCCGGCGAACCAGGCCGTTCTCGGCGCCGATCTCGGCCAGCAGACTGTCCAGCCCGGCCTGATTGACGTCGAATCCGCCGACGAACCAGCCCTTTTGCGCAAACAGCCGCGCGGTTTCGCGGCCCATGCCGGAGGCGGCCCCGGTGATGAAGATGGATTTGCGCCCGTTCGCCGTGGCCATGCGTCGCTCCCTGTCGGATCTTGTGTCCTTAGAGCGCGTTCCGCAAAAGTGGTTCCGGTTTTGCGGTGAGAACGCGCTCAAACTTTAGAATCTATTGTTTGGTCATTGACGCCCCAGCCCGCCGCGTCAAGGCGTCGAAGGCTCACTTGGCGCTCACCGCCGCGACCAACTGCTCCACACCACAGGCGGCCCGCCCGCCAGACCCAGATAGAAGCCCACGTCATAGGGCACTCCCGTCTCGTGGGCCTCATAGAGGTGCAGCCGCCACGGCAGGGCATGCGGCCAGAAATGATTGATGATCTCGACGATCAGGGTCACGGGAGCGATGATCCCGTGCCAGAAGCCCAGCAGAAGCTGCGACAGCATTCCCCCGCTCGCGGCGTGCGCGGATTCCGCCGACCCGGCCGCGCAGGCGCCCAGGGTCAAGGTCAGAACGACAAGGGTTGCGACCCCAGGCCAGGATTTCATCTTCGCCATCCCCGTTTCGCTTCGCCGGTCGCGCCCCAACGATCCCATCATCAAAGGGGCGCGCCGAAAGATCTAGTGGCCGCTATTGAGAATGATGGAGGCGATCAGGCCCGTGGCCACGGCGGCCAGGATATATTGCCCGTTGGACTCGCGCCATTCATAGCCCCGGGGCGGACGACGAAGGTGGTGCGCGCGGTAATCGACCGGCCGGGCGCTGCTCCAGTCGTTGTAGCCAACCCGCTCGCCGCGCCGCCAGCGGTGGGCGCCGTTATAGTCCTGTCCCCAGCCGGGGTGTCCGCCCCGCTGATCGCCGCCACGATCACCGCCATGGTCACCGCGCTGCTGGCCCATCGGGCCGCCCCGCTGATCTCCATGATCACCGCCGCGCGGCCCAGGATCGGCGCTGACCGCGCCGGCGCCCAGGACCGAAACCGCGATCGCCAAGCTCACCGCCTTGGCGATCAGGGCGCTCCGCTTTCCAATTCGTGTCATTCCGCAAGTTCCCAAAAGATTGTCAGGCAATCCCCTGTAGAACGAACGACGGATGAAAAGGTTTCCGAGGTGTCTGGCTTTCAGGCGGTATAAGCTATCCCCTGCTCAACGCCTTCAAACACTGTTGTATTTCAGATCAGAAATTTTCCAGACCCCGATTGAATACCAGACCCACCCCTCCCTGACTTCGCGCGCCAGTCCACCTGGGAGACCAATTGTCCCTTACGCCCCCGCCTGGAACCTCGGGGCGTAGTCCCCCACGAAGTCGTAGGGTCCCGAATGGGTCAGCCGGCTGGCCGTATCGATCCAGATTTCCCCGCCGATCTGGCGCCAGCGTCGGCAGAAGGAATAGTCCTCGCTCAGATATGCGCCCGTGTCCGGATCGATGATGCAGTCGAACAGGGCGTAGAGGTTGGAACTGGCCGCCCGCTTCTCCCCGCCCTTGGGCCGGTCGTGGGTGCTGGAAAAACGGGTCTCAGGATAGGCGGCGATCATCCGCTCCAGGGCCTGGCGGCGGATCAGCTGAAAGCCCCCGCCCACATAGAGCCCCGTGGCGAAATCCCCCTCCATCTGGCGCTCCTGCGGCGGGGCCAGGGTTCCCACATAGGACAGGGCCGCCTGGGTCAGGGTCTCGCCCCCCTCGACGCAGCGCTGGGGGATCATCTCCCAGTCGATGGTCTTGAGCGGATAGAGGGCGCCGGTGAAATCCCGCTCGAAGCGCAGCAGACGTTCCACCTGCTCCGGCTCGAAACTGATGTCGGCGTCGATGAACAACAGGTGCGTGGCCGCCGGATTGTCGAGAAAGGCCGCGACCAGGGTCGCCCGGGCCCTGGAGATCAAGGCGTCGTAGCCCAGCAAAGACAGGCTGACGTCGAACCCCGCCGACGGCCCATGGGCTGTCAGCCGCATCACCGAGAGCATGTATTTCTGCGAAACCATGCCACCGAAACAGGGGGTGGCGACGAGGATCAGGGGCCTGGACATGGACGGCTTTCGATAGGGCGCGGGGGCGAACCGCGGTCGGGACTCAAGGGCCCCAATCTGCGCGAGGGCGGCCTAAACCACCATCCCCCGCCCCACCCCTTGGCGGGACCTGGCGCCGTCCAGAACTCCGGCGATACGGCGCAGGGCGTCGCTGAGCACCGCCTGCCTCGCCGGGCCACCGAGGGAGATCCGCACCCCCTCCCGCAGCCCTCCCTCCCGTCGTACCGGGCCGATGGCGAAGGCGTCAGCGGTCACCACCGAAACCCCCTGCTGCTGAGCCATCAGACGCAGCCGGCCAGGATCAAGCCCAGGGGGCAGGTCCAGCCACACATGCACCCCCTCGGCCGCGCCCTGGGCCAGAGGCAGGATCTCGGCGGCGATGGCCCGCCGAGCCCGGGCCTCCCGCCGCACGCCCTCCAGCAAGGCCTCGGCCTGACCCTCGCGGATCCAGCTGCCCACCATCGCCGTCATCAGGGGCGAGGCCATCAGGGCGGTGGCCCGCAGGGCCCGGGCCACGGCGTCGCCGATCTCGCCGCCGGGGGTGACCACGAAAGCCGTGCGAAGGCCGGGGGACAGGCACTTGGAGACCGTGGCGACATAAAGCCCCCGGGTCGGCGCGAAACGGCACAGGGCCGGCGGCGGGGCGTCGAACAACCGGCCATAGGGATCGTCCTCGATCAGCCAGACCCCGCGCGTCTCGGCGATCCGCGCCACCGTCTGGCGCCGCTCCAGGCCCATGGTCGAGGCCGTGGGGTTCTGGGTGGTGGGAACCAGATAAAGGGCGGCCGGCCCCTCGGCGGCGCAGAGCCGGTCGAGGGCCGCCGGAACGACCCCCTCGGCGTCCACGGGACAGGGGATCAGCCTCAGCCCCCTCTGCTCGGCCGCCGCCCTCAGGCCAGGATAGGTCAGGGGCTCCACGATCACGGCGTCCCCAGGGCGGGTCACCGCGGCCAGGATCGCCGTCAGGGCCGTCTGGGCGCCGGGGCCGATCAGCACCCGCTCCGCCGCGATCTCCCCAAGGCAGGGCGCCAGCCACGCCGCCCCGGCGGTCTTCTGGCCCAGGGTTCCCGCCCCGGGGTGATAGGCCATCAGGATGGCCGGATCGGTGCGCTCCAGGATGGTGCGGGCGGTGGCCTTCATCAGGGCGCCCAGGGACACCCCCTGGGGCGGCGGCGGCAGGTTCATGCTCAGATCGACCAGCCCCGCCTCATCATCGGCGGCGCGGGCGCGCACGAAGGTGCCCCGCCCCACCGCGCCCTCCACCAGCCCCCGCGCCCGGGCGGCGCCATAGGCCCGAGTGATGGTGGTGAAATCGACCCCCAGCCGCTCGGCCACGGCCCGTTGCGGCGGCAGCTGGTCCCCGGGCTGCAATTCTCCCTCACGAATGGCGCTCTCCAGCGCCTCCGCCAGGGCGAGGTACAGGGGCCGTCCGCCGCGCTCCACGCGGTCCAGCCAACGGTCGGTGGCGGCGTTCACGACCAAGCTTGCAACCCTCCAGCGATTTACATACATTACTCACATATTGTATGTATCAATTCCGTCAATGTATGGAAAGGGCAATCCGGTGTCCACCGATCAAGGCCTGCCTGCCAACCCTCCCTCCACCCTGATCGCCGGGCTCAGGTGTCGCTGCCCGCGATGCGGCGAGGGGCGGCTGTTTTCCGGCTTCCTGACCATCGCCAAGCGGTGCGAGCGCTGCGGTCTGGATTTCAGCTTCGCCGATCCGGCGGACGGGCCGGCCTTCTTCGTCACCACAGGGGTCGGCATCCTGGTGATCGCGGTCTGGGCCTGGGCGGCGGTGGCGTTCAGACCACCCCTTTGGGCCCAGTTCGCCACGGTGTTCCCGGTCATGATCGGCGCCTGTCTGGGAAGCCTGCGCCCGGTCAAGGCCTGGCTGGTGGCCGAGCAATATGTGCACAAGGCCGGCGAAGGGACCTGGATCAGTCTCGGCCGTCACGGGATCGGCGGCTTCACCCGCGACCGGCGCGCGGCCCAGGTCGTCAATGTCGCCCCGGACGAATGGCCGGGCGAGGCGCCCTGAGCCTCAAGGACACGCAAAGCGATGATCGGCTCGCTTGAATTTACATCCGCTCATCCCCGCGAAGGCGGGGATCCGGGTGAAACCAATTGAAATCCGTAGATGAATCTGGGACCCCGCCTTCGCGGGGATGAGCGGGTGGAGGGGCGCGCGAACAGGCCGGGGCCTCCATTTGTCAACAAGCCTCAGGTCTCCGCCCCCTTGGGCAGGTAGTCCTTCAACCGGTGGACCCGCTGGCCGATATGGCCCAGCTCCCCGGTCAGGGCCGCATCGCACCAGATGCGAAAGCCCGCCGCCCGCGCCCGGTCGCAGAACACATAGTCCTCGCCGTGAATGACCCCCGTCTCGGGGTCGGTGGCGAAATCGAAATAGGGCTTGGACAGCCGCTCGAACACACTCATTCGGATCAGCAGACAGCCGGTGGGAATGCGCTGCATCTCGATCAGGCCTTCCGGCGCGTCGGCCGGCGGAATGTCCAGCTTGGTTCCCAGAAGGTCGTGGGGCGCGACCCGCTTTACATAGGTGGCGCCGACGATATCCACCTGATGCGCCAGCAACCGGTGCAGGGCGCCAGCCGGAAACACCATGTCGCTGTCCAGGAACAGAAGATGTTCCGCGCCCGCCTTCTGGGCCAGGTCCACCGCGTTGTTGCGGGCCAGGGCGATGATCGAGGACTTCACCGAGATCAGGGTCACCGCCATGCCGTGAACCCGGTGACAAAGCTCCGCCAGGGCCATGGAAAAGTCGGCATGGACCATGTCGCCCGAAGGCACGGCGATCGCGACGCGGGACGGTAATACGGTCATGGCCTCACGATCCGGGGAGTCTCGCGGTTTGGCCAGGGCGATGCGCGGCATATTCGCGGCGCGCTCGCCCCGGCCCCGCGATTTAATCTGCATCAAGGCCCGCCCCCGCCCGACGCGCCCAAGCTGATCCTTCGCCGCCCAAGAGCGGTCCTGGGAGCAATTGAATGGCGAGCCCCGCGGCTCAGGCGGCGCAGCCGCCCCCTGAAATCATGGACGAAGCCGCCTTCCTGCGGGAGGTCCGCGCCTTCCTGAGTCAGGCCCTCACCCCCGACCTGCGCGAGGCCGGTCGCGACACTCTGGGTGTTCACGCCGATATCGAGGCCTGCAGGATCTGGCATCAGCGCCTCTACGCCCGCGGCTGGATCGCGCCGGCCTGGCCCAAGGCCTGGGGCGGAACCGGCTGGACGCCCCGCCAGCGCTTCCTGTTCGATCGGGAATGCGCCCTGAACGACGCCCCGGTCCTGTTCGCCGGAGGCGTGCGCAGCCTGGGGCCCCTGCTGATCGAGATGGGCACAGCCCTGCAGCAGCAACGCTACCTGCCCGCCATCCTGTCCGGCCAGGATCTGTGGTGTCAGGGCTTTTCCGAACCGGGCGCAGGCTCGGACCTGGCCGCCATATCCACCCGCGCGACCCTGGAGGGCGACCACTACCGGGTGAACGGGACCAAGATCTGGACCACCGGCGCCCACCACGCCAACCGCATGTTCGCCATCGTGCGCACCGCCGATGGCGAGCGGCGCCAGCAGGGCCTGACCTTCCTTCTGATCGACATGGACAGCCCCGGCCTGACGGTCTCGCCGATCCTGGGCTTGGCCGGCGATCACGAGTTCAACCAGGTGTTCTTCGACGACGTGCGCGTGCCCGTGGCCAGCCGCGTGGGTGCGCAGGACGATGGCTGGACCGTCGCCAAGCGACTGATGCAGCTGGCCCGCTCCAACAACACCCCCGCCGCCCTGGTGCGCCGCGCCCTTCGCCGGGCGGCCCAGGCCGTGGTCGCCGTCGCGGACCAGGAGCCGTCCCTGCGGATGCGCCTGGCCGGACTGGAGATCGAACTGGACGCCTTCGAACAGGCCGAGCTGGCCGCCTGCCCCACGGGCCTGCCCCGGCCCAGCGACCAGACCGCTCCTTCCATGCTCAAGCTGATCGGCACGGAGTTGCACCAAAGGATCGCCGAACTGACCGCGCAGGCCGCCGGCCCCTACGCCGCCGCCAGCCTGGGCGCCGTGGGCCTGGCCGGCGAGGCCGTCGATCGCGGCGCCCGGATCATGGCCAAGCACCTGGCCGTCCGCGCCGCCAGCATCTATTCCGGCTCCAGCGAAACCCAACGCAACGTCATCGCCCAGAGCCTGCTGAAGGGTTGAGGGGGCCAACCACCCCCTAAATCTCGACCATATCGAAGTCGCTCTTGGGCGTGCCGCACAGAGGGCAGACCCAGTCCTCGGGGATCTCGGCCCAGCGGGTCCCGGGCGCCAGGCCCTCCAGGGGCTCGCCCTCGGCCTCGTCATAGAGATAGCCGCAGGTGCGGCACTGCCAGACCTTATAGGGGGCGTCGTTCATGGGATCTGCCTCATGGGTCCGCGCGGCCAGGAACGCCGAAACTGAGGCGCAGGGTGGCCAGGCTGGTTTCGCGGATCGGCTCCAGATTGGTGGTGGGATCGACCATCAGCTGCATGGACAGGCCCAGCAGCAGGCTGCCGATCATCAGGGCGGCGGCGTCCGGATCGATCTCGGGGCGGATATCCCCCTCGGCCCGCCCCCGGCGCACCAGGGCCTCCAGGCGCCGCCGGATCTTGCCATGTTCGTCGGCGAAGGCGCTGCGCAGGGTGCTTAGATCCGCCACCGCCGAGGACAGCAGCATGAAATAGGCCCGGGCTTCCTGCTCGTGGCCAAGCCCCCTCACGAACAGGTCGACATAGGCCAGCACCGCCTTGAACCCTGGCAGGGCGTCGATGCCGTTGTCGCTCATCAGCACCTCCTGCCGCTCATGCAGGTGGGCGATCACCGCCTCGATCAGGCCTTGCTTGGAGCCGAACCTCTGGGTCGCCAGACCCCGGCTGTAGCCCGCCTTGCGGCCGATGGCCTCGAAGGTGGCCGCGCCGACCCCGTCCTCGGCCACCACCGCGATGGCGGCCTGGACCAGATTGCGCCCCGACTCGTCCCGGCGCTCCGCCTGGGTGCGGCGGGCGGTCTCCACGGATCTGTCAGTCGTCTGTTCCACGACTCCAAATCTATTAATTTGTTGGTCAATTAGCAACTTTGTGAACCCTGGTTCAGTCCAGCCAGAATCCGAAACTGCCGTGATCCTGCGCCTGAATACAGGCGCCCCGGGTCATCTTGAGGAACAGCTGGTCCCCCCGCTCGGTTCGCTCCACCGACAGGGCCGAGAACACCCCCATCAATATGCCCTGAATCGTGTAGCGCCTGTAGTCGCGCCAGCAGGCCTCCCAGTCGAACCCGGTCACCCCCCGGCGCGTCAGTTCATCGTGATAGAACCTGACGAGGTCCCGCTCATGCTCGCGGCGGGCCTGGGGATCGATCCCGGCGGACAGGAAATAGGCCACATCGATCAGCCCAGGGGCCAAGGCCAGGGTCTGCCAGTCCAGGGTCGCCATGGGTTTGCGCCCGCCCTGGACGTCGAACAGCATGTTGTCGAGCCGAAAATCCCCATGCTGCAAGGTCCTCGGCGAGCTGGGGTCGGCGTGGATGGCGGCCAGGGTCGGGGGCAGTTTCTCCACCAGGGCCATGAACTCGGGCTCGAGTTGGCCTTCATAACGGTCCTTGAACAGGGCGATGATCCCCGGCAGGGCCCCCAGGACCATGGGCTGAAGCTGAGCCGGGCGGATCGCCAGCCAGTCCAGGGCCTCAAGGGTCGGATCGGCCCAGCGGGGCGCGTGCAGGGCGGCGGCCTCGGCCATGGCCGTGCGGGCGTCCTCGATGGAGCAGCCCGACAGTTGGTCCCCCTGACGGGCCGGGGCCAGGTCCTCGAAAATCAGGGTGAAGTCGTCGGTCGCCGGATCAATCTCGGCCACATAGGGGCGCGGGGTGTTGATGGCCACGGTGGAGGCCAGCTCCCGATAGAAGGAGACCTCGCGGACATAGAGCATGTGGGCCGAGCCGGACTGGCGGCTGGCGGGATTGGCCGCCGGAAACTTGCCCACCACAGTGGCCGGGGCGCCGGCCTCGTCCTGGTCATAGGTCAGGGTGAAGCGAAAGCTGTCCCCCACCAGGCCATTGCCCACCGGCGTGATCGCAAGGTCCGTCACCCTGGCCGCCTTCAGGACCCCGGCGCGGCGCAGGGCCGTCGTCATCCAGGCGGGATCGATCCGCGCGGGATCGGGCGCCAGCAAGCTGAAATCCATGTCACCTCCCATATCGCCCGATCCGCCGGCGCCGTCGGACGCGGCCGCTCTGTCGCGGATCGGGGATTGACGCATACTGACGGCGCCGGACCGGGTCCGGCGCCGTGTTCACCCTTGGCTCAATGCATACGGAAGCGGATCGGCACCGATTTGGGGCCGCAGACGAAATTGGCCTCCATGTTCTTGGGCTCGCCGTCCAGCTCCACGCTTTCCAGGCGGGGCAACAGCTCCTCCCACAGGATGCGCATCTCCATCCGCGCCAGGTGCTGGCCCAGGCACACATGGGCGCCGTAGCCGAAGGCCACGTGCTTGTTCGGCGTGCGCTCGACGTCGAACTTGAAAGGATCCTCGAACACGGTCTCGTCGCGATTGCCCGAGGGATAGGACAGCATCATCCAATCGCCCTTGGGGATCGTCTGGCCGGCCAACTCCGCGTCGGCGGTGGTCGAGCGCATGAAGTGCTTCACCGGCGTCACCCAGCGGATGGATTCCTCCACCAGGCCGGGGATCAGGCCGGGATTGGCCTTGACCTTGGCGAACTGGTCCGGGTTCTCGGCCAGGGCCCACAGGGCGCCCGCCGTGGTCGAGGAGGTGGTGTCGTGGCCGGCGGTGGCGGCGATGATGTAGTAGGACATCGCCTCCAGGTGCCCGAGCGGCGCGCCATTGATCTTGCCATTGGCGATGACGCTGGCCAGGTCGTTGCGCGGCGCGGCGCGGCGATCCTCGGTCATGGCGTTGAAATAGGTCATGAAGTCCATGACCACGGCCTGTACATTGGCCACCCCGGCGGCGGTGTCGGAGATCTCCGCCCCGCCCCGGTTCAGCTCGGGGTCGGCGCTGCCGAACAGTTCCTGGGTCAGCTTGAGCATCCGCGGCTCATCGGTCTCGGGCCCGCCCAGCACCTCCATCACCACATGCAGCGCATAGAGCAAGGCCACGACCCGGGCGAAGTCGCAGCGGTCGCCCTTGGCGGCCATGCGATCGATGAAGCCGCGGGCGATCTCGCGGATGCGCCCTTCGAGCCCCCGCAGGTTCTGGGGCATGAACCAGGACTGGGTCAGGCGCCGATAGTCGAAGTGGTCGGGATTATCCATCTGCACCAGGGAGCGCACCAGGTGCGGGCTGCCGCCGGTCATCTGCATGACCTTCTCCCCGGCCTCCACCGGGGTCAGGGTCGTGAAGGTGTCGCCGTTGTGGAACAGATCATTCTGCCGCTCCACCGCCTGGATGTCCGCATGGCGGGTCACCACCCAGAAGGGCCGAAAGCCCGAGGGCTCGGCGATGGCCAGGGGCGCCTCGCCCCGAAGCCAGCGAAACGCGTCGTCCACACGCTTGCCGTCGGCATAGGCCTTCGGGTCGACGATGGTGTTGGCCACATCCTGGGGCACTTGCATGGTCTGGTTCCGTCTCTTTCCCATTTGCGCCCGCTGTGATCCGCCGACGTCGAAAGAACGCTAACACTCCATTGCTATACAGCCAACAAGTAAGTTTCGGGAGCCGATATCCGTGACCGTGGTCCGGGAGCGACGTCGGATCGCCGCCCGCGAGAGGCCCCCGTGAGAGTCGCGCCCCGCCCTCCAGCCAGCTTCACCGTGGTCGAGCGCACGGCCAAAGAAAATAATTCTCCTGGATTTTTGCTGAATATTGGTGATAGAGAGATGTCGAATATCGATTTGGTTCGGTTGCTCTCCACGCTTGTTCTTCGGATCGAGCTCCCGAGTCCTTCTTGATCCTCTCCGAAAATTTGATGCTGCGACCCAACCGGGATCGCAACAATCAACGCACCCGAAAGGTGACACTCATGACGACCGGAACAGTGAAGTGGTTCAACGCCACCAAGGGCTTTGGCTTCATCCAGCCTGACGACGGCGGCGCGGACGTGTTCGTCCACATCTCCGCCGTGGAACGCTCGACCCTGGGCTCGCTCAACGAAGGCCAAAAGGTCTCCTACGAGCTGGAACGCGATCAGCGCAGCGGCAAGATGTCGGCTGGCCAACTGCAAGGCGCCTAAGCCTGATTGACGACGGTGGCCCCGGCCCGGTCTGACGATCGGCGCCGGGGCCGCCTATATAACCCTCGACCCGCATACCCCTCTACCCGCTGGCCCCCTACCCGCCGGCCTGGGTCGGCGGTTTCTAGTCTAGCCTCGCCATCCCGGCTCCGCCGCGGGCGCCGCAAGACTTCGGCGCCCCCCCGTCAAGCCCGCGCGCCTCGACAAACCCGTCCAGCGCGGCATGCACAACCGAAAGACACATGAGCGAATTTCAAAACACCGGCTTCGCCGAACGCCTCAAGACCGCCTCCGAAGCCAAAAAGGCGATGCTGGCCAAGCTGAAGCCGAAGCCGACCGTCACCGATCCTCTGTTCGCCGAGCGCGCGGCCATGCGCGCGGCGGAACTGGACCGGGTTCGCGAAGAGCGCGCCAACGCCAAGGCGGCCGCCAAGCAGGCGGCGGAAGAAGCCAAGGAAGCCGCGCGTCTGGAGCAGGAAGCCCTGGAGGCCGCCAGCCTCGACGCCAAGCGCGGCGAACGCAAGGAGCGCAAGGCGCTCACCAAGGCCGAACAGAAGGCCAAGCGCGACGCCCGCTACGCCGCCCGCAAGGCCCGCTAGACCGCCTCTCGCGCCCAAAGTCTTCAGGAGACCGCACCATGGCCCGCAAGCCCAACTATTCCTTCGAACGCATGGAACGTGAGCGCCAGAAGGCCGCCAAGGCCACTGAGCGGGCCAACGCCAAGCGCGATCAGCGCGAACGTGACCGGCCGGCTGGTGAAACCGAGGGCGCCGCCCCCGACGCTCCGGCCGACGACCAATAAGGACCACCAATGCAAACCGCGACCATCTACAACCACGAGACCGTCGTTCTGGATGGTGAAAGCTTTTCCGACTGCGAGTTCCGCTCCTGCCGGATGACCTATTCCGGCGGCCCCGTGGCCCACTTCGAGAACTGCCGCTTCAGCGACTGCGAATGGAAATTCGACGACGCCGCCGCCCGCACCCTGGCCCACCTGAAGCTGGTCTGGGCTGTCGGCGGCAAGGCCCCCGTCCAGGCCATGATCAAGGAAATCACCGGCGGCGGCGGGCGCTGAGCCTAATACCAACCGCCCTTGAAGCTGATTCCTACGACGTCATCCTGAGCCGCGCTCGTCAGAGCGCGAGTCGAAGGACGCACACCGCCGCCGCGGCGTCCTTCGACTCGCCGCTTCGCGACGGCTCAGGATGACGTCGTGGGGCGGCCTTCGCGGGTCGAACTCAAGGGCCGTTGGCCCAAGGGCCCTGGTGTTTGAATGATACCAACGGCCCTTGAGCTTGACCGTTACATTCCATCTTTTCCACCGTCATCCTCGGCACGCAGTGTCGGGGATCCATGCCGTTCAGGCGCCGCCGCGACGGTCTTTCAGACTGAATCCCGCGCACGATGACCCGGCCTCGTTCACGGAATGGATCGCCGCAAGCGGCGATGACGGCGAGTAGGCCCGGGCGGCGTCAAAGGCCGCTGGGTTCAGTCCCCCGCCCCGGCCTCCTTGGCCCGGGCGAGCTGCTCCAGGTTCGCCTCGTGGGTCTGGCGGGTGATGCGATAGCCTGAGAGCCAGGCCATGCTGATCAGATAGAGCCCCATCATCACGGGCAAATAGATCAGGGCGAGGTTGCGCACGATGGCGGGATCCACCGGCGCGCCGCCGCCGGCGCCCGCCTTGGCCGGGAAATGCACCAGGGTCAGGATGGCGCTGGACATGAAGATGCCCAGGCCCGAGACCGCCTTCTGCACGAAGCTGTTGACCGCGAAGAACAGGCCTTCCGAGCGGCGCCCCGTGCGGACCTGACTGTCCTCCACCACATCGGCGATCATCGACGACCCAAGGATCGAGGCGGCGATCATCGGCGACAGGCCGACGGTGTTGAAGGCCAGCAGCAACGGAAACAGCACCGGCGATCCGTTGACCGGGAACCAGCCCAGCAATCGCAGAATCTGGGGCGCGCTGGCCAGGCCCATGCCGGCGATGAACAGCACGATGGCCGAGCGGCGCTTGTCCCGCCCGGACATGGCGGCGGCCAGGGCCGTGGCCAGGGCGGCGGCCACAAGGCTGGCCACGGCGAACACCGAGATCTGCCCGGCCGACAGCGCCCACAGGTAGGTGTAGAAATAGAGGTTCATCGAAAAGGCCAGCCCCGTTGCCGTCGATGAGAACAGGCTGGACAGCAGCAGCATCACGAACGAGCGGTTCGACAGGCTCGCCCCCATCTCCTTGATGATCCCACCCAGGCCGATCCGGCGCTGGGGCGGCACGGTGAAGGTCTTGATGCGGCTGTGGGTGCCCAGGGCCGAGATAAGTATGGTCACCGCCATCACCGCCCCGGCCACCATGCCGTAGTGGGCGTAGCCCGCCGGATTGAGCTGGCCGACCGGATGCGTCTCGTCGGGACGCAGCAGCACGGTGAAGGCCAGGAACGACATGGACAGCCCGCCGAACCAGGCGAAGAACACCCGATAACCCAACAGGGACGTCCGCTCGCGATAGTCGGTGGTCAGCTCCGGCGCCAAGGCCGAACTGGGCGCCTCATAGAAGCTGATGAAGGTCCGCACGATGATGGCCACCACCACCAGATAGACGAACTGCACCCCCTGGGAGGCGTGGGGCGGATTCCAGAGCAGCAGATAGGACAGGCCCAGCGGCAGGGCCGAGGCGTACATGAACGGATGGCGCCGACCCCAGGGGGTGCGCAGATTGTCCGAGATCTGGCCGACGATCGGATCCATCACCGCATCGACCGCCAGGGCCAGCAGGATCGCCGCGCCAACCATGGCCGCGGGCAGGCCCACCACCTGATTGTAGAACAGCAGCAATATGGTCTGAAAGCCGTTGTCCTTCACGCCGAAGGCGATCGAGCCGAACCCGTAGAAGAACTTGGTGGCGATCCCGGCCCTGCTCGCCGTCGGTGGCGCGGGCCCCACGGCCTCGGACTGGACCGACGTCGGCTCCCCCATCGGCAAGGCGGCGTCGGCCATGATCAACTCCCTGAAACACCCTGCCGCCGCCTCTGTGTGCGGTCGGCGCTTGGAAGGTGCGGTACGCGGCGACAGGCGTCAATCGTCGGAGCGGACGCTCGACTACCGCCTCGATTGCGGACGCTTCACATCGCGCAACCCGTGAGACTTTCTACACCTTCGAAGATCCGGTCTGCCTGGATTCAGACCCCGCCGAGGGCCCGGTAGAGGTCGATCGAGGCCTGTAGCGCCGTGACCTGGGCCTGGACCCGCTCGTCCTCGGCGGCGCAGAGCCGGTCCTCGGCTTCCAGCCCAGGGGCCAGGGTGGTTTCACCCACGGCGTGGGCGCGATCGGCGATGGCCCGGGCGCGGGCCACCGACAGGGTCAGATCATCGATGCGCCGGCTGCGTTCGGCGCTCGCCTGTAGCTGGGCCAGGGCCACGTCGATCTCGGCGGCCGCCGTCTCGGCGGTGCGGCGATAGACGGCCAGGGCCTCGGCCTTGCGCCCCTTGGCGGCGGCCACATCCGCGCCGATCCGCCCCCAGTCCAGCAGACGCCACTGCACGGCGGCCCCGCCGGCCCAGAGCCCCGCGTTGGAATCCAGCAGGTGCGCGCTCTGGGTCGATGACAGGCCCGCCAGGCCGGCGAGGCTGACCTGGGGATAGTATTCCGCCACGGCCACCCCGATCCCGGCATTGGCCGCGGCCACCGCCCGCTCGGCGGCGGCGACGTCGGGACGGCGGGCCACCACGGCGGCGGGAGCGTCCACCACCCGAGCCGCCAGGCCGACCGGCAGGATAGGAGGCCCCGAAAGCAGGGACCGGCTGGTTCCCAGGGGCTGGCCCTGGAGCACATCGAGGCTGTCGATGGACTGGGCGATGGCCGCGTCGATCACTGGAAGAGCCGCCCGCAGGCTCGCCACCTGGGCCTCGGCCTGGCGGACATAGAGCCCCGCCCCCTCGCCCTCCACGGCGCGGCGCTGGGTCAGGGTCAGGGCCCGTTCGGCGGCGACAAGGCGCCGCCGCAGGATCGCCCGGCGTTGCTGCAGGCCGCGCAGGATCACATAGACCCGGGCGGTCTGCGCCGCGACCGCGACCCGGGTCGCCTGCAATTCATGAACATCCATCTGCGCCTGGGCCGCCCGCGCCTCGCGGCCCCTGCGGATCTTGCCGAACAGATCGGTCTCCCAGGTCACGGCGAGGCCCCCGGCATAGAGATCGCTCTCAAGGGGCGCCCGGAACTGGCTGAGCAGCTGGCCTTCCGGGCTTCGGGCGCTGTCGGAGCCGTGCAGAGCGGCGGCGCCCGCCTGGCCGATGGGCAGGGCCAGGGCTTTCACCCCGGTCAGTTCGGCCCGGGACTGCGCCACCCGGGCGGCGGCGGCCTCCAGATCGGCATTGGCCGCCAGGGCCCGCTCGATCACCTGGGTCAGGGCCGGATCGCCCAGGGCGCGCCACCAGCCCGCCGTTTCAGTCGCCGTGGCCGGACCGCTGGCGTCGCGGGGCGGCGCCGACGGAAAGGTTCCGCCCAGATCGAGCGTGGGACGCACATAGTCGGGCCCGACCGTGCAGCCCGCGACCAGGGCGCCCATGCCGATGGCGACCATCCATGGCGCGAGCCGCGCCGGCCTGCCCATACCCATCTCACCCATCCGGCGTCAGCCTTCGCTTTCGATATTGACCGCCACATCGCGACCCTGGCGGCGACGGCCGCCCGCATCGCGACACAGGGCGTAGATGCCGAGCCGTCCAGGCCCCGTCGTTGTCACAGATCAATTCCCCTCCAGGCCCACCCGGCTAAGGGAATTTCGCGAGCCGACGTCTTCGGGCGTCGGCCGCGTCCTGGCCCAACCCTGGAACCCCGCCTCCCTGGAACTCCGCCTCCATGAACCGTGTCCAGACCATCGCGCTGATCCTCGCCCTGGCCGCCGTCGGCGGGGGCGGCTATCTCTATTGGAGCGCCCACCAACCCGCCCCTCTGCCCGAAGGGTTCGCCAGCACCAACGGGCGCATCGAGATGCAGCGGTTCGACGTGGCGACCAAGGCGCCGGGCCGGGTGCTGACCGTGACGCCCCGGGAAGGGGATTCCGTGGCGGCGGGCGATCTGATCGCCACCCTGGACACCGACCAGATCCAGGCCCGCGCCCAGGCCGCCAGCGCCAATCTCAGCGCCGCCCAGGACGCCGAGGCCCGCGCCCAGGCCGAGGTCCAGGCCCGGCAGGTCGCCCTTGGCCTGGCCCAGATCGAGACCGGGCGGGCGGACAGGCTGGTGGGGGATGAAGCCGTCTCCCCCGCCGACGCCGACCGCCGCCGCGCGCAACGGGATGGGGCCATCGCGGCCCTGGCCGGGGCCAGGGCCGCCGACGCCCAGGCCGATGCGCCCAAGGCCGCCGCCGCGGCCCAGCTGGCCGAGGTCAAGAGCGTGCTGGGCGACACCCGCCTGTTCACCCCGACGGCCGGCCGGGTGGAATATCGCCTGGTCGAGCCGGGCGCCGTGGTGGGCGCCGGATCGCGGATCGTCACCCTGCTCGACCCCACCGACGCCTATATGACCGTGTTCCTGCCCACCGCCGATGTGGTCCGCCTGAAGATGGGAGCCGAGGCGCGCCTGCGGCTCGACGGGCCCCACGCGCCGATCCTGCCGGCCCGGGTTTCCTATATCGCCACCGACGCCCAGTTCACCCCGCGCACCGTGGAGACCACCTCCGAGCGGGACAAGCTGATGTATCGGGTCAAGCTGGCCATCGACCGGTCGGTGTTGCTGGCCCATCCGGAGGCCATCCATGGGGGCCTGACGGGGGTGGCCTATCTGCGCCTGGACCCCAACGCCCCCTGGCCCGCCACCCTGAAGGTGACGGTGGACCATGGTCGATGAACTCCCCATCGACGTCAGCGTCACCGTCGCCGGCCTGAGCCACCGCTATAAGGGCAAGCTGGCCCTGGACGCGGCGGACCTGATCATCCCCACGGGCTCCACCACCGCCCTGGTCGGCCCCGATGGCGTGGGCAAGTCGTGCCTCCTGTCCCTGATCGCCGGCTCCCGGCGGATTCAGAACGGAACGGTGCGGGTGTTCGGCGTGGACATGGCCGACGCCAGGGCCCGGACCCAGGTGGCGGGCCGGATCGCCTTCATGCCCCAGGGCCTGGGCAAGAACCTATACCCCACCCTGTCGGTACGGGAGAACATCGACTTCCACGCTCAGCTGCACGGCCAGGGGCGAAAGGAACGGGACGCGCGGATCGCCCGCCTGCTGGCCGCCACTGGCCTTTCTCTCTTCGCCGACCGGCCGGCCGGCAAGCTGTCAGGGGGCATGAAGCAGAAGCTGTCCCTGTGCT
Organism: Caulobacteraceae bacterium; assembly: GCA_031291685.1. Lineage (GTDB taxonomy): Bacteria > Pseudomonadota > Alphaproteobacteria > Caulobacterales > Caulobacteraceae > Poindextera. Next base: position 21,557 of record JARLIP010000212.1, read on the forward strand.
GCGCCCTGGTCCACGACCCGGACCTGTTGATCCTGGACGAGCCGACCACCGGGATTGATCCGCTGTCGCGGCGTCAGTTCTGGGCCCTGATCGACACCCTGCGCGCCAGCCGTCCCACCATGACCGTGATCGTGGCCACCGGCTATATGGAGGAGGCCGAACGGTTCGAGCGGATCGTGGCCATGAACGACGGGCGCATCCTGGCGGCGGGATCGGCGGCCCACGTGATCGACGGCGCCCCCAGCATGGAGGAGGCCTATGCCAGGATGGTCTCCGGAGCCCCCGCCGAGCCCCTGGTCCTGCCGCCCCTGGCGCCCAGCGATGGCCCGCCGGCGATCCGGGCCGATGGCCTGACCCGGCGCTTCGCCGGCTTCACCGCCGTGGACCACGTCAGTTTCGAGATCCAGCGGGGGGAGATCTTCGGCTTCCTCGGCTCCAATGGCTGCGGCAAGACCACCACCATGAAGATGCTGGTGGGCCTCCTGGCCGCCAGCGAGGGCTCGGCCCAGGTGCTGGGCCAGACCGTGGACGCCAGCGACCTCGAGGGCCGGCTGAAGCTCGGCTACATGTCCCAGGCCTTTTCTCTCTATGAGGAGCTGACGGTCTCAGGAAACCTTCGGCTCCAGGCCGAGCTTTACCGCATCCCCGCCAGCGAGCGCGGCGCCCGGATCGAGACGGCGCTGAAGGACTTCGAACTGACAGAGGCGCGCGACGCCTATCCCAACAGCCTGCCGCTCGGGATGCGCCAGCGTCTGCAACTGGCGGCCGCCTGCATCCACCACCCCGACATCCTGATCCTCGACGAGCCCACCTCCGGGGTCGATCCCGCCGCCCGGGACATGTTCTGGCGCACCATCATCCGCCTGGCCCGGGAAGAGGGGGTGACGGTGTTCCTCTCCACCCACTTCATGAACGAGGCGGCCCGCTGCGACCGGATCTCGCTGATGCACGCGGGCAAGGTGCTGGCGGTGGGGACGCCCGAGGCCCTCAAGGCCGGCAAGAACGCCGCGACCCTGGAGGAGGCGTTCATCGAATACCTCCAGGCCGAATCCGAGACGCCGCTCACGGCCCCCGCCGACATCGGGGCCAGCCAGGCCTTCAAGCCCCGGATGCGGCCCGGCGCCCGGGCCCTGGCCTTCGCCGGCCGCGAGGCGCTGGAGCTGTGGCGCGACCCGGTGCGCATGACCTTCAGCATCCTGGCGCCCCTGCTGCTGATGGTGGTGTTCGCCTACGGCATCTCCTTCGACGTGGAGCACCTGCCCTATGCGGTCCTGGACCGGGACCACAGCGTGGAGAGCCGCGCCCTGATCGAGTCCTTCCAGGGCTCCCGCTATTTCGACGCCCGCGCGCCCCTGGCCGATGACGACGACCTGATGCGGCGGATGCGGACTGGCGAGGTCAGCCTGGCCATCAGCATCCCCCCCGGCTATGGCAAGGACCTTCTGAACGGCCACAGGCCCGAGGTTGGCCTGTCCGTCGACGGCTCCCAGCCCTTTCGCGGCGAGACCGCCCGGGGCTACGCCCTGGGCCTGATGGCCGGCTACGCGCAGCAGCGGATCCGCCAGCAGTACGGCTTCGTTCCCGCGACGGATCCAATCCGCGTCGAGCCGCGGTTTCTCTACAATCAGGATTTCCGCTCGGTTTACGCCCTGCCGCCGGGGGTGATCATGTTCCTCCTGGCGATCATCCCCGCCATGATGACCGCCCTGGGGATCGTCCGCGAGCGGGAGCTGGGCTCGATCATCAACCTCTACACCTCCCCGGCCAGCGTCGGCGACTATCTGATCGGCAAGCAGGCGCCCTATGTGGCCCTGGGGTTCATCGCCCTGATCGCCCTGATCCTCATGGCCTGGCTTCAGTTCGAGGTGCCGGTGAAGGGCTCGCTGATCGCCCTCCTGGTGGGGGGCCTGGCCTATGTGATCACCACCACCGCCTTTGGGGTGCTGCTGTCGACCCTGTTTCGCAGCCAGGTCGCGGTGATGGCCGCGGCGGCGATCCTGACCATGATCCCCGCCATCAACTACTCCGGCCTGTTCTATCCCACCGCCGAGATCGAGGGGACGGGGCGGTTGGTCAGCGCCATCTTCCCCGGAACCTGGTTCCAGATCGTCAGCCTGGGCGCCTTCACCAAGGGCCTAAGCTGGGCGGATCTGTGGCCCCCGATCCTGGTGCTGCTGGGCATCAGCGTGGGCGAGATTGGCCTGGCCCGCCTGGTCTTCAAGAAGCAGGAGGTCTGACCGATGCGCCTCGCCAGCCTCTGGAGCCTGTTTCGCAAGGAGCTCGCCAGCCTGTGGCGAGACCCGGCCGCCCTGGTCATCATCGCCTTCTGCTTTTCCGTGGCCGTCTATTCCGTCTCTCAGGACATCAAGGCCGAGGTCGAGGACGCCCCGGTGGGCATTGTCGACCATGACCGCTCGGCCCTGTCCTTCCGCATCCGCGACGCGATCCAGCCCCCCATGTTCCAGGCCCCCGTCGAGCTGACCCCCGACGCCGTGGCGCCGGCGATGGACGAGGGCCGCGTGATCTTCGTCCTCGACATCCCTCCGGGCTTCGAGGCCGATGTGCTGCGAGGGCGCAGACCCGCCGTTCAGCTCCTGGTGGACGCCACCGCAATGAGCCAGGCCGGCCTGGGCGCCAGCGACATCCAGCAGGTCATCGCCCAGGAAAGCGCCGCCTTCCTCAACCGGCCCGGTCTGGAGGCCCTCGCCCCCGTGCGCCTGGCGCCGCGCACCGCCTTCAATCCCAATCAGAAGGCCATGTGGTTCATCGCCATCACCCAGATCGTCATGAACCTGACGATCCTGTCGATCGTGCTGGTGGGCGCGGCCTTCATGCGCGAGCGCGAGCGCGGCACCATGGACCACCTCCTGGTGATGCCGGTCAGCGCCGTGGAGGTGGCCATGAGTAAGATCCTGGCCAATGGCGCGGTGGTGGCTCTCGCGGCCTGGCTGTCCCTGGAGCTGGTGATCAAGCGCTCCCTGGGCGTGCCGATCCAGGGCTCCATCGGCCTGTTCATGGCCTGTGTCGCGCCCTACCTGTTCGCCACCACCGCCATCGGCATCCTCCTGGCGACCGCGGCCGATTCCATGCCCCAGTTCGCCCTGATCTCGATCCCGGTGTTCGTGGTGCTGGTGATGCTGTCCGGCGCGGTCACCCCGATCGAGAGCATGCCCCACCTGATGCGCACCATCATGCAGGCCTCGCCCACCACCCACTTCGTCGCCCTGTCCGAGGCGGTGCTGTTCCGGGGCGGCGGCCTGGCCGAGATCTGGGGCCACCTGGTGGTCATCTCGATCATCGGCGCCATCGCCCTGACCGCGGCCCTGATGCGCTTCAGAGCGATGATGGCCAAGGCGACCTGACCGCAGAGGCAGACAAAGCTCAGACCGGCCCCAGCCCCGTGAGGAGGGCATCGACCGTGCGGGCCGGCAGGCCGCGGGGATCGTCCCAGGGAAACTCGGGGATCGAGACCAGCAGGGACGCCACCCCGTGGGCGCCGGCGAACAGCACCTCGAACACCCCCTGCGGCCTGCCCGGCGCCAGGTCCCCCTGCGCCTGGGCCAGGGTCACCGCCTCCAGGAACAGGGCCAGGATCGCCGGCACGGCCTGCGAGCTTTCGACGAAATAGCGCTCCTCCGCCGAGGTCACCTGGTCCTCGATCAGGAAGATCGCGCGGAAATGGTCCGGGTTCTCCAGCCAGAAGCCGATCAGGGCCAGGATCATGTCCCGCAGCCGCACCACCGCCGGGTCCGCTTGAGCGAACCGCTCGCGCACCACCGCCAGCAGATCCTCGAACGCGCCCTCCCAGATATCGCGCAACAGGGCCCGCTTGCTGGGGAACAGGGTGTAGAGGGCGCCCAGGGCGCAGCCGGCCTCCTGGGCCAGCGCCCGCATGGACACCCCCTCATAGCCCTTGGCCGCGAACAGCCGCCCGGCCGCCTCCAGCACCCGCCGGCGGGCGTCCTCAGCCTGGTCTGCCCCCCGCGCGGGCCGACCGCGCTTCCCAGTCGATTTCGTCGCCGGCTCCATCATGCCCCTTGCATTAAACTGAACGCGTTCATAAAACTATTCAAACTTCGGGGGAGAAACTAGCACATGGACCGGAACGCGGACGTCATCATCGTGGGCGCGGGCCTGGCGGGACTGAAGGCGGCCCGCCGGCTGACCGACGCCGGCCAGTCGGTCATCGTGCTGGAGGCCCGCGACCGGGTGGGCGGCCGCACCAAGGGCGGCGAGATCGCCGGCATGGCCATCGACCGGGGCGGCCAATGGGTCGGCCCGCAGCAAAAGCGCCTGCTAGCCGAGGCCGCCGCCCTGGGGATCGAGACCTACAAGCAGTACGACACCGGCCGCCAGGTCCTGCACCGCAAGGGCCGCCGCTCCACCTATGCCGGCGACACCCCCAGCCTGCCCCTGCCGGCCTTGCTGGAGCTGGACCGGGCGGTGAAGCGCTGGAACCGCGAGGCGCGCACCCTGCCCGCCGAGGCGCCCTGGACGGCGCTCAAGGCCATGGACTGGGACGGCGAGACCCTGGAAAGCTGGATTCGCCGCAACCTGTGGACCGACGGGGCGCGGTCCTTCGCCCGCATCGTCGCCCGGGCGGTGTTCTGCGCCGAGCCGGAACAGCTCTCCTATCTATTCTTCCTGGAATATCTGCGCTCCGGCGACAGCCTGGAGACCCTGATCGGGGTCGAGGGCGGCGCCCAGGCCGAGAAGTTTCGCGGCGGCGCCTTCCGCATCGCCCAGAAGATGGCCGAGCCCCTGGGGGCGTCGGTGGTGCTGGAGGCGCCCGTCCGCGCCATCGAGCAGGACGAGAACGGCGCCGTCGTGCGCACCGACAAGGGCGACTTCACCGCCCGCTATGTGATCGTCGCCTCGCCCCCGGCCCTGGCCCAGCGCATCCACTACGCCCGCCCCCTGCCCGCCCGCCGGGACGGCCTGACCCAGCGCATGCCCATGGGCTCGGTGATCAAGGTCCATGTGGCCTATGAGACCCCGTTCTGGCGCAAGGCGGGCCTGTCCGGCCAGGCCGCCAGCGACGCCCACGCCTTCAATGTCGTCTTCGACCAGAGCCCGGAGGATGAGAGCCGGGGCCTTCTGGTGGGTTTCATTGATGGAGACCACGCCATCGAACTGAGCGCCGTGGGCGACAACGCCCGCCGCCAGCACGCCATCGACGCCCTGGTGGACTATTTCGGGCCGCAGGCCGCGCACCCGATCGCCTATGACGACCAGGACTGGACCGCCGAGGAATGGAGCCGGGGCTGCTACGTGGGCACCATGGCGCCGGGCGTCCTGACCCGGTTCGGGATCGCCCTGCGCGAACCGGTGGGTCGCATCCACTGGGCGGGCACGGAAACCGCCACCGAATGGCTGGGCTATATGGACGGCGCCCTCCAGTCCGGCGTGCGCGCGGCGGAAGAGATCCTGGCCCGAGGTTAGTCCCTTCAGGTTTCCCGCAGGGCGTTGATCGGCCGGGCGTCCCCCTCGGGGCGCACCTCCCGGCGGGTGATGATGCGCGGCCCCAGGGCCTCCAACGCCTTGATCTCCTCAGGCGTGCGCCGACGCAGATCCTGGGCCCGGGCGGAGATGAAGAACCGGATCAGCCGCATGTCCGGCGAACAGCCGATGGGATCGCCGCAGATCCCGTGGCTCTGGGTCAGGGTGTCGCCGGCTTCCAGACGCACGGTCTCGCCGCCCTCGCGTGGAAAACTCGCTGAACCGTTGATCATATAGAGGATGTCGATCCCGCCCTCTTCCCCGGCGATCTCGGCGCTCACCGGCGCCGCCTCGGATGGCCCAGCGGCAGGGCGGATGATCCAGGTGGCGACCATGCATCCGCTCGGCCCCCAGGTTCCCGCATCCCGCACCTCCAGGTCCGGCCGCCCCGCCAGGGGGCGATAGGCCGCGTCCGGCGCGTCCGGCGCCTGCAGACAGAAGCTCGCCCCCTCGGCGTGATAGGGATGATCCCAGGCCGTGCGCTGATCCACGGCGCTCACCGCGTCCGGCGGGATGATCTCCACATTGGCGAAATCCCGGGGCACGAACAGTTCCAGGAAACCGAACGAGCAGGGCGGCGTCCCGGCGGGCGGCGGCTCGATGAACCGCGGGGTCTTGCGGTTCTCGGCCTGGGACGAAGCGGCGTAGCTGTATTCGAACTGGTCGTGCACCGTGCCGCCATGCTGCACGATCACGCCCCCGGGCAGGGCCTCGGTCACCACCCCGTCATAGGAAAACACCCCCCGGCCCGAGGTCGGAATGACGATGTGGACATGGGCGAAGTGGGCGTGCACCCCAGTGCGCCCGGCCGCCTCGGTTCCGGCGAAGCTCAGCACATGCTGAAAATGGGCCAGCCCCCCGGTGGCCCCGTCTGAACCCAGGTTCTTGTACCCCGCCCAGGCGCGAAACTCTCCCAGCTCGTAGTCGGAATCCGCCGCCCGGCACAGGTGAAAGATCGGCCCCGGCGGCGGGGTCAGTCGCGGCCCGGTGATGGGAACCGTCGCTTCGGCCAAGTCCTGTATTTGGATGCCCGTCGCCATGATCGCCTCGCCGCTTTGAGACTGCCGCCAGCGGGCCCTTCGCAAACACGAAGGCGGCAGGCTGACTTGCGTGTTCCATGCTCCTCCGGTCGTCCCCGCCGAACAAGCCCGTTCCGCCCCCCATTCCGCCCAGCGATGCGAAAGGCGGCGGAATGCCCGCCAGGCAGGCATTTCAAAGCGCCGAACGCCGCGTTCGCGCGCCTTGCGCCCAAGCCGCCGGGGATCTCGACGCCACCGGCGATTTCGGGGGATAAGCGGAGGCGGAACCAAGGGGGAGCAAGCGGGCTTGGAAAAACGCCAGGCGACCATCAAGGACGTGGCCGTGGCCGCCGGGGTGTCGTTCAAGACCGTCTCGCGGGTCCTGAACCAGGAGCCCAACGTCCGCCAGGAACTGCAGGACCGCGTCCGCGCCGCCGCCGCCGCCCTGGGCTATGTGCCCAATATCGCCGCCCGGGACCTGGCGGGCGGGCGCTCCTTCCTGATCGGGCTGATGTTCGACAATCCCAGCGAAGCCTATATCGGCCAGGCCCAGACCGGCGCCATCACCCGCTGCCGCGAGACCGGGCATCTGCTGATCGTCGAGCCCCTGGACAGCGCCGACGACACCCAAAGGACCCTGGACTCGATCCTGTCGCACCTGCGGGTCGACGGCCTGATCCTGACCCCGCCCGTCTGCGACAATCCCATGGTGCTGGAGGCCATCGAACGGGCCGGGGTGCGCTATGTGCGCATCGGGCCGGATCGCGACCTGGACCGCGCCCCGTTCGTGGCCATGGACGATGTCGCCGCCGCCTGCGACCTGACCCGCCATCTCCTGGATCTCGGCCACCGGGACATCGGCTTCATCAAGGGCCACCCCGATCACGGCGCCACATCCCGTCGCCTGGAAGGCTTTCTGCGCGCCATGACCGAGGCCGGTTTGACCGTCGCGCCGGAACGGATCCAGCCCGGCGCCTTTTCCTTCGAGTCCGGCATGGAGGCCGCCGAAACCCTGCTGAGCGGGCCAAGCCGGCCAACCGCGATCTTCGCCAGCAATGACGACATGGCCCTGGGCGTGATGTCGGCGGCCTCCCGCGCCGGCTTCAGCGTGCCGGGCGACCTGTCCGTGGCCGGCTTCGACGATTCCCCCGCCGCCCAGATGGCCTGGCCGCAACTGACCACCATCCGCCAGCCCGTGGCCGCCATGAGCGCCGCCGCCGTGGACATGCTGGTCGAGGCCAGGGCTCCGGGCCGGGTCCGCGAGCCGATCGCCAACCGCTGGCTCGGCTACCAGCTCATCGCCAGGGGCTCGACGGCGCCGCCAAAGAGACCCTGAGCCGGCCTACCCGTCCGCCCCGGCCCGGGTCGACCCCCGGATGATCAGTTCATAGTCCAGCACCCGCGCCTGGACCGGCGCCAGGGCGCCGGCGCGGCCGGCCCTGGCGATCAGCAGTTCGGCGGCGGCCTCACCAAGATCGACGGTCGGCTGGCGGATGGTGGTCAGCCTGGGCCAGGTACGCCGCGCCGCCTCCCCGTCATCGAAACCGGCCACGGCGATCTCTTCGGGCACGCTGAGCCCGGCCTGGGAGGCCGCCGACATCACCCCCAGCGCCATGGGATCGTTGCTGGCGAATATGGCGCTGGGCCGGTGATCCATGGTCAGGAGGTCCCTGGCGGCCGCCAGCCCGCCGGCGAAGGTGAAATCCCCCGGGCGGACCAGCTCGGGCTCGACCTTGATCCCCCGCCGCTCCAGGGCCCGGGCATAGCCCCGATAGCGCCTCAGGGCGCCTCCCTGGTCCGGCGGACCGCCGATGAACCCGATCCGGCGATGGCCGAGATCCAGCAGATGGCTGGTCAGCTCGTCCGCCGCGGCGGTCTCGTCCATGCCCACCGACGGGGCGCGGTCCGACCTGTCGTCCGGCCCGATCCGCACATAGGCCAGCCCGGCCTTGTCCAGCAGGTCCAGCACCCCGGCATGGTTGGCCAGGGGCGGCAGCAGGATCAGGCCGTCGGCCCGCAGGGTGGCGATCAGGGCCCGCATGGCCTCCACGGGGTCCTCGATCGCCGGATCGGGGGAGACCACGGCCAGATGGTAGTCGTCCCGGCGGCACTGGCGGATGGCGCCCCGCTCGATCTCGGCCACGTAGCTGGGCGCCTCGGCGGCGATCAGGGCCAGCACATAGGTGCGCGACCCCGGCAGGCCCCGGGCGGACTGGTTGCGGCGATAGCCAAGGGCGCTGACCGCGGCCAGGACCCGCTCGCGCTTCTCCAGGCTGACGTGGTCCCCGCCATTGAGCACCCGCGAGACCGTCATCACCGAGACCTCGGCCCGGGATGCGACATCCTTGATCGTGGCGACCACCGCTCGCGCCTCCCCCTGATCCCCGCCCCATAAGCCCCAGGCTTGGCCGGGGCTCAAGAGCCCGGGCGGGTCAGGCGTCGAGCGGCACACCGTCCAGGGTGATCCTGTGCATCAGCCGCCGATGGCCCTGATAGTCGTTCATGGCGCTATGCCAGGTGCAGCGATTGTCCCAGATGGCCATGGAGCCCGGCCGCCACGAATAGCGCACGACGAACTCGGGCTTGACCGCGTGGGCGTAGAGATAACCCAGCAGGGCCATGCTCTCGTCCCGGGTCCAGCCGACGATGCCGGTGGTGAAGGCGGGATTGACGTAGAGGGCCTTCCTGCCGCTGCCGGGATGGGTGATCACCACCGGATGGATCGCGTCCGGGATCTCCTTGTGCCCGGACAGCTCCGCCCGGTCGGTGTGGGCGTAGGCGCTGCCCTCGCCGAACACATGGGCCGAGGCGTGATGGGCCTTGAGGGTGGCAAGGGTGGCCTTCAGCCCGTCGGACAGGGCGTCATAGGCGGCGTACATGTCGGCGAACAGGGTGTCGCCGCCGCTGGGCGGGGTCTCCACCGCCAGCAGCACCGAGCCCATGGCCGGGGCGGCGTCATAGCTGTGATCGGTGTGCCAGCCGCCACCGATATTGGTGACCTGGGCCTCGGTCTTCTCCACCTTGGCGATCTCGGGATAGCGCTCGGCCTTGGGGAAATAGCGGTTGACCACGATCGGGGCGATCCGCCGGGCGAAGGCGATCTGCTCCTCCGGCGCCAATACCGGACCGTGCAGGAAGGCCACCCCCCGCTGGAACACCGTATCGCGCAGGGCGTCGATCTGGGCGTCCGTGGCGTTGAGGACGTCGAGGCCCTCGACATAGGCGCCGCAGCCGGGGGCGGGGCGCACGATCAGATCAGCTTGGTCCATGGCGTCTTCCTCAGGGTCATCATCGACCGAAGCCGGCCGCGTGGCCGATACCCTATCCAAGCGCTGGGCAAATACCGTCACCAGAGTTACAGTTCACCATGGACGCCGCTCTTCGCCACCGCGCCACCGCCCTGCTGCGCCAGTCTCCGTGGCTGGAGGGCGAGCGCGCGAGCCTGATCGAGCCGCTGATCGCCCACGGCCGCCTGATCCGCCTCAAGGCCGGCCAATGGGCCCAGTCCGAGGGCGACGACGACACCGGCCTGCTGGTGGTGGTGGAGGGCATGGTCCAACTGCTGTGCCAGGCGCCCGGCGACCGGGAGGTGTTGCTGGGTCAGGCCGGGCCGGGGGTGGCGATCGGCCAGACCATCCGCTTTGGCGGCGGCCCGCGCCTCGTGACCGTGGTCTGCGCCCAGGACAGCCTGGTGCTGCAGGTCTCCGACCGCGCTCTTGGCCGGATCGCCGCGGAACATCCCGGCATCTGGGAGGCGGTGGCGGCCCTGCTCTATCTGCAACTGCGCGGCCTGGTGCAGATGGTGGCGGTCGCCACGGCCCTGCCGCCCCGCCAGAGGCTGGCCGCCCGGCTGGAGGCCCTGGCCCGCGCCTCGCCCGGCGGGGCGTCCCTGCGCCTGAGCCAGCAGGCCCTGGCGGAGATGATCGGCCTGACCCGCAAGACCGTGAACGCCTATCTGGGGGAATTCGAACGGGCTGGCTTGGTGCGGCGGGCCTATGGCGCCCTGACCGTGCTCGATGCGCCGGGACTGCGCCGCATCGCCGAGCGTTGATCCGGCCTATTGTCTGAGTAATTCAGAAGCACGGTTCACGGCGACGCCGATCTGCGCCACTATCGCGGCGAACACCAAACGAGGCCGAAACTGTCCAGGGGTGCAAGTCTGATCGGGGGCGCCAAGTCCAAGGAGCGTCTGCACGGCGCCATCGCCCGCAAGCTTGGGGTGGCGATCGTCTCGGGGGCGATCAAGCCTGGCGAGATCCTCGGCAACGAGATCGAGTCCAGCGAACAGCTTCAGGTCTCCCGCAGCGCCTACCGCGAGGCGGTTCGCATGTTGGCGGCCAAGGGGTTGGTGGAAAGCCGCCCCAAGACCGGCACCCAGGTCAGCCCCCAGCGGCGCTGGAACCTGCTGGACCCGGAGGTGCTGGCCTGGTTCTTCGAGGCCGGCGCCCCCAGCCCGGCCTTCGTGCGGGACCTGTTCGAACTGCGCATGGTGGTCGAACCCGCCGCCGCGGCCCTGGCGGCGGAGCGGCGCACACCCGAGGATCTGGCCCGGATGCGGCGCGCCCTTCTGGAGATGGAAAAGCACGGGGTCGCCAACGAGGACGGGCGCACCGCCGACCGGGAGTTCCACGACGCGGTGATCGAGGCCACCTACAACGCCCCCCTGGTCAGCCTGGCCAGCAGCATCGGCGCCGCCGTGCGCTGGACCACCATCTTCAAGCAGCGGCACGGTCCCCTGGCCCGGGACCCCATGCCCGAGCACTGGCGGGTGTTCGACGCCATCGCCGCCGGCGGCGCCGAGCCCGCCCGGGCGGCCATGCGCGATCTGGTGGCCCAGGCCCTGGAGGACACCCGCCCGGAGATCGAGCGCTGAGCCCGCCGCGGCGCCCCCATTCACACTTGCGCACCCTCATTTTGTCTGAGTATTAATCCATGGGAGCCCACGCGGCGTCACTCTTCGGTTGGGCGATCATGGACAAGACCCGCGCGCATATCGGCGCCCAGTCGGCCTCGGCCGCGCGAGACCTCTGATGGCCGGCCCCATTCAGATCGGCATCGTCGGCATCGGCAAGATCGCCCGCGACCAGCATATCCCGGCCCTGCGCGCCGACCCCGCGTTTCACCTGACCGCCGGCGCCAGTCCCCACGCCGGGTTCGAGGGCCTTGAGGTCCATCACAGCCTGGACGAGATGCTGGACGCCCATCCGGACCTGGACGCCGTGGCCCTGTGCACCCCGCCCCAGGAGCGCTATGCCCTGGCCCACGCCGCCCTCAGTCGGGGCAAGCACGTCTTTCTGGAAAAGCCCCCCGGCTCCACCCTCAGTGAGGTCGAGGCCCTGCGCCAGCAGGCCAAGCGCATGGACCGCACCCTGTTCGCCAGCTGGCATTCCCGCTTCGCCCCCGCCGTCGAGCCGGCCCGCCAATGGCTGGCGGAGCGGACCATCAAGGGGGTGAGGATCGACTGGCGCGAGGACGTTCGCCAATGGCATCCAGGCCAGGAATGGATCTGGCGGCCCGGGGGCCTGGGGGTGTTCGATCCCGGGATCAACGCCCTGTCGATCGCCACCGCCATCCTGCCGCGCCCCTTTTTCCTGACCGACGCCGAACTGCGCTTTCCGGCCAACCGCGCCGCCCCTGTCGCCGCCGACCTGCGCTTCAGCGACGAGACCGGAATCGAGATCATCGCCGGGTTCGACTGGCTGCGGACCGGTCCCCAGACCTGGGACATCCGTGTCGAGACCGACCAGGGCCGCCTGCGCCTGAGCCTGGGCGGCTCGGTCATGGCCATAGACGAGGCGGTGGTCAGCCAGACCCATGAGGCGGAATATCCAGGCCTCTATCGCCGATTCGCCCAGCTGATCGCGCAGGGCCGCTCGGATGTGGACGTCAGCCCCATGCGCCACGTGGCCGACGCCTTCCTGCGCGGCCGCCGGGTGCAAACGGCGCCCTTCGAGGACTGAGCCACCCCCAGATGACCGACGCCCCCAAACCCTCCCCCACGCGGCGCCTGCGCTCCCGGGCCTGGTTCGACGATCCGTCCAACCCGGACATGACCGCGCTCTATATCGAGCGCTACCTGAATTTCGGCCTGAGCCTGGAGGAACTGCAATCGGGCAAGCCGATCATCGGCATCGCCCAGACCGGCTCGGACCTGTCCCCCTGCAATCGCCACCACCTGGTCCTGGCCGAGCGCATCCGCGAGGGCATTCGCACCGCCGGCGGAATCGCCATCGAGTTTCCCGTCCATCCGATCCAGGAGACCGGCAAGCGCCCCACGGCGGGCCTCGACCGCAACCTGGCCTATCTGGGCCTGGTGGAGGTGCTCCATGGCTACCCCCTGGACGGAGTTGTGCTGACCACGGGCTGCGACAAGACCACGCCCGCCTGCCTGATGGCCGCCGCCACGGTCAATATCCCGGCCATTTCCCTGTCCGTGGGCCCCATGCTCAACGGCTGGTTCAAGGGCGAGCGCATCGGCTCAGGAACCATCGTCTGGAAGGCCCGGGAGATGCTGGCCTCAGGCGAGATCGACGCCCAGGGCTTCATCGAACTGGTGGCCTCCTCCGCCCCGTCCACGGGGTTCTGCAACACCATGGGCACGGCCTCGACCATGAACAGCCTGGCCGAGGCCCTGGGCATGTCCCTGCCCGGCTCCGCCGCCATTCCCGCCCCCTATCGCGACCGGCGGGAGGCCGCCTATCGCACAGGCCTGCGCATCGTCGAGATGGCGCATGATGACCTCAAGCCCTCGGACATCCTGACCCGCCAGGCCTTCCTCAACGCCATCGTGGTCAATTCCGCCATCGGCGGCTCCACCAACGCCCCGATCCACCTGATCGCCCTGGCCCGGCAGATGGGCGTGCCCCTGGATATCCAGGACTGGCAGGACCACGGCCTGGACACGCCCCTGCTGGTGAACATGCAGCCCGCCGGCGAATATCTGGGCGAGGACTTCTACCGCGCCGGGGGCGTTCCGGCCGTGGTCAACGCCCTGATGGCCCAGGGCCTGATCCATGAGGACGCCCTCACCGTCAACGGCCGCACGATCGGCGAGAACTGCCGCAACACCCCCATCGCCGACGAACGGGTGATCCGCCCCTTTGCGACGCCGCTGAAGACCCGGGCGGGCTTTCTGGTGATGCGGGGCAACCTGTTCGACAGCGCCATCATGAAACTGAGCGTGATCTCACCGGAATTCCGCGAACGCTACCTGTCCAACCCGGACGATCCCGACGCGTTCGAGGGCCGCGCGGCGGTGTTCGACGGACCGGAGGACTATCATCGCCGCATTGACGATCCGGCTGAAGGCCTGGATGAGACCGCGGTTCTGATCATGCGCGGCGCCGGGCCGATCGGCTATCCCGGGGCCGCCGAGGTGGTCAATATGCGCCCGCCGGCCTATCTGCTGGCCAACGGAATTCACGCCCTGCCCTGCCTGGGTGATGGGCGCCAGTCGGGCACCTCGGGCTCCCCCTCGATCCTCAACGCCTCCCCCGAGGCCGCCGCGGGCGGCGTGCTGGCCCTGGTCCGGAACGGCGATCCCATCCGCATCGATCTGGCCAAGGGCCGGGTGGACCTGTTGCTGGCCGAGGAGGAAATCGAGGCCCGCCGCCAGGCCCTGGCCGAGGCCGGCGGCTACCCCTACCCCCCCAGCCAGACCCCCTGGCAGGAGATCCAGCGCGCCCTGGTCGGCCAACTGGAGCGCGGTGCGATCCTGGAGCCCGCGGCGAACTACCAGCGCATCGCCCAGACCAAGGGCCTGCCGCGCGATAACCATTAAGGCCCGGCAGGCACGGCGTCAGAATGCGAATGGGGCGCCAAACGCGGTATCGGCGCCGCGACCGATGGCGGCGATCGCCCGGACCATCGCCCCCCGCCGGTCCAGGGCTTCATCCCCCAGAGCGACCAATAGGGGATTGGGCGTAGCGTAGGGCGCCGCCCCGCGCAGCCTTTGGGCCAGGGCGGCTTCGGCCCCGGCGCCGTCCCTCAGGCAGGCGAGAATATAGCCCCCGGCGGTGGAGCGGCTGACCCCGGCCCAGCAGTGGACCAGCAGGGGCGCGGCGCGATCCCAGGTTCGGGCGAAGGCCAGCAAAGCCTGAACATGATCCGCATCCGGATGGATCAAACCTTCCTGGGGCGCGGCGATATCGTTGAAGGCCAGGTGCAGGCGCACCGGCCCCGGCGGCAGGACCGGCGGCGCGGCGCCCGGGGACAGCAGGCTGATCACATGGCTGGGCCCACGCTCGCGGACCAACCGCTCCACAGCCTCCAGCGGGCAGACCAGGATGGTCACGGCGCGAGCAGGGCCGCCGCCCCCAGCAGAAATCCCAGCTCAAAGATCTGCTCGCAGCCGCCCAGCACATCCCCCGTGTGTCCGCCGATCAATCGCCGGGCCAAGGTCGCCACACAGCCGACGCCGAGGGCGCCGCAAATCACCCCCAAAACGGCGGGGCCGGCGGGCAACGACGCCAGGGGCCAGAGGGACAGGACGACAGCGATCGACGCCTCGGCCCAGGTCACACCCTGAGGGGTCGGCTTCCATTTTCCCGCCTCGCCGAGCGCGGCATAGGGCGTCAGGCGCATGATCGCCACCGAGGCCGCTCGCCCCAGTCCATGGGCGGCCAGCAACAGGATCGCGCCCCGGATCGGCGGAACGCTGGCCAGGACCGCGACCTTCAGCGCCAGGACCAGGCCCAGGGCCAGCAGGCCATAGGTCCCGATCCGACTGTCCTTCATGATCTCCAGGCGCCGCTCGGGGGTCTGGCCGCCGCCTAGGCCATCGGCTGTGTCCGCAAGGCCGTCCTCGTGAAAACCGCCCGTGACCAGGGCGCCCGCCGCCACCGCCAGCAGGGCGGCGACCGGGGCGCTCCACAGCCGCGAGGCGCCCCACAGGACCAGGGCCGAGATCCCGCCCACCATCTGCCCCACCAGGGGGAAATAGGGGGCGCTGCGGGTGATCCAGTCCGGATCGAACCGCCCCAGGGCCGGGACCGGAATCCGGGTCAGGAACTGGAGCGCGCAGAGAAAAAGCTCGACCTGCCGGCGCATCACAGCCGTCCCGCCAGGACGTCCTCCAGACTGGCCAGATCACTGAGCATGGCGCAGGCCGCCCGCAGCAGGGGCAGGGCCAGCAGCCCCCCCGTGCCCTCCCCCAGGCGCAGGTCCAGATCCAGCAGAGGCTCGGCGCCGAGGACCTGCAGCATCAGGGCGTGGGCCTGCTCGGCGGAGCGGTGAGCGAAGACGCAATAGTCCCGGACCGCAGGCTGAAGGCGGATCGCCGCCAGGGCCGCCGCACCACAGATGAAGCCGTCGATCAGCACCGGCCTGCGCGCCGCCGCCGCCCCGATCACCGCCCCGGCCATCATGGCGATCTCCAGCCCGCCGAACTGCCGCAGCACCTCTAGCGGATCATCGGCGTCCGACCGCGCCGCCGCGCGCGTCAAGACCGCCCGCTTTCGCGCCAGGCCCTCGGCGTCGTGGCCGGCGCCGACGCCGATACAGTCGTCCAGGGCCGCCGGCGCCAATCGGTGCATCAAGAGCGCGGCCGAGGCGGA
>JARLIP010000213.1 GCA_031291685.1 Caulobacteraceae bacterium
CCCCCACCGCGGGCGGCGGGGGGGGGGCGCCCCGCCCGGCCCGCGGTTCAGGTGGTACAGGGCCAGGAGCCCGACCACCACGGTGGTCATGGCGAACATGAAGAAGGACACCATCAGGCGCGCTTCAAGCTTGACCTTAAGCCACATCCGGCGGTCTCACGCGTTCAGGCCGGGCGGACGAAGGCGGAGCCCTCGATTCACCCAGGCGACAACAATCTGAACCGCGTTGTAACTATCGATCATGAAGGACCGGTTGCGAACGGTCCTTCATAATGATCAGTCGATGACCTTCAGATGACGCAGGAGGGCCAGCCGGTCGCCGTCGAGAGCCTCGGCCTGGGCGGTGAGTTCCTCCAGATTGGCTTCGGCGGTTTTGAGCATCTCGCCGTCCTTGATGAGGGACTGGTTCTGCCGTGACAGGGTCTCCCAGGCCATTCGCGCCCAGTCGGCGGGGGTCTTGGCGCCCTTCGCTCGGGCCCAGAGGAACATCTGTTCAAACCGCGCCACGCCGACCCCGCCGCCGATCACCGGGGAGGCCAGGCAGGTGACGTCTCCGCTGATGCGCGAGCGCTCCAACAGTTCGGCGTTCAGGCGCGCGCAGCGGGGCGCGGCGATGGCGATGTCTTCGTCCGATTGCACCGGATGGGCGCGGCCAGCGCCGATAAGCACCGCCAGGCTCTCCAGCAGGGCGCCGGGGGCCAGGGCGGCCAGGGCCGGGTCCTCACTCATCTGAGCGATGGTCTGGGGGGCGGCGGCGTGCTTGTGCAGGTGGTCGATCACCGGCTGGTAGATTTCCTGCAGCAGATTGAGCGGCCCAAGGACCGTGTCGACCTTGATCGGGGCCGGGGTGGGGCTGAGGGTGGTCACCTTGATGGCGTAGAGGCGCTCCATCCGCTCCAGGGGCGACATCTTGCGGGCGCCGCGGGTGTAGAGGTCCCGGCGGAACTGCTGATTGAGCATGTAGTCACGGACCGTCTCGCGCAGCACGCCGCCCGGATAGCCGTTCAGCATCTCCCTCTGGGGAACGGTGAGGTTGAAGGGGTCCATCTGCTCCAGGACAGCGGCGCAGGTGGCGTAGCTGAGCTTGGCCTCGGCCAACCGGTCGTGGACCTCGGAGAAATACATCGGGGTCCAGACCTCTTGGAAATATTCGTGGGCCACATAGTGGCGGTTCTGGCCGGCGATGGCGTCCAGGCGGGCCTTGGCCATGGGATTGGCCTGGAAATAACGGGCGCCGGCGTCGGACAGCTTGCGGCCGAAATCAATGGCGGCGTCGATGCTGCCGACGATCCCTTGGACATCGCTGCCGGCGGCCTTGGCGTGCAAGGCCAGGATGTGGCGCAGGGGCATGGCCATGGCCCACCCAGGCAGGGTGTTGTAGCTGAAATAGAGCGCGCCGCCGACCCGCAGGCGCTTGCGGATGGTGTCGACGATCACCTGGCGGTTCTCGTCCGAGACCCAGCTCCAGATGCCATGCAGCACGATATAATCCATGGGCGGCATGTCATCCCGGCCCAACATCTCGGCGAAGCTCTCGTCGGTGAACTCAGCCGGCGCTTCTGAGATCCGGGCCAGGGTCTGGGCGTTGGAGGCATGGGCCGGATTGAAGTCCGCCCCCCAGAACTGCCCCGGACAGGCGGCGGCGTGGATATTGGCCGACATCCCCTGGCCGTAGCCCAGTTCCAGATAGCGCAGGGCGCCCCGCTGCGGCGGCTCGAAGCCGGCATAGGCCAGGGCGAAGTCGATCATCCCCGGGGCCAGTTCGCGATAATAGCCGTAGGTGTAGTCGATGTCGGCGCGATAGCCGGACGTCCAATCCATAGGGGTGCCCTCTCCCGCGGCGCCAAAGCCGCAGGCGGACCACACCGTGCGCCGCGGGCCATGTCAACCAGGGCGGGCGGCTTGTCTGGGGATGTATGGGTTCAGGAAGCCTTGGGACGGGCGGGCATGAAGCGGGCGCGGAGGAGCTTGCGGACCGGGGCGTCATAGGCCTTGTCCAGCCATCCGGCGAAGGCCACCAGGAAGGCCAGGAACGCCGCTCCATAGATGAGGCCGCTGGCGTCGCCGGGGATGGCGAACCGGTGGGCCAGGGCGATGCGGGCCAGGTTCCCCAAGGGCTGGTGGACGATATAGACGCCGTAGGAGACCAGGCCGATATGGGCGAATATCCGGCCCACCCGGGGGCCGGGCTCGAAGTGGCCGGCCATCACCAGCAGCAGGGGAAAGCCGACCATGACCAGGGCCAGCTCGTAATAGGGGGTCAGGTCGTCGGACGGATTGTAGGCCAGGGCCAGGGCCAGGATCGCCACGCAGGCCCAGGAGGCCAGGGCCGAATCGATCTTGCGGTCGCCGAAAAAGCGGAACAGCAGCACCCCGGCGAAGAAGGAAAAACCCACCCGCGCCAGGGCCGCCCATTGCTGGGTGGGGCCAAAGCCCACGTCGAGGGAGCCGTAGTGGAACTCGGCGAAGATCACCCCGGCGCCGCAGAGCACCACGATGGCCATGAGCACACCCAGGGTCATGACGCGGATCCCCGCCGCATAGACCATGTTGGCGATAAGCTCCGGCAAGAGGGTCCACACCGGCCCGTCAAGGGCGGTTCCGTTGGTCTGCAGGCCCGGGAACATGGGGATCATCAGGATGCCGGTGAGGATCGCCTCGACCAGCTTGTAGGGGGTCCACCAGCCCGCCGGGTCGGTGATCACTGAATAGCTGGCGGCGATGATCCCCAGGCCCAGGCCAAAGGCGTAGAGTGGATAGAGACGGATCAGCCGGGTCTTGAAGAAATCCCAGAAGAAGCCGCCGGCCTTCAGCCTTTGGCCATAGGCGTGGGCGACCACGAAACCGCTGACCAGATAGAACAGATCCACCGCCAGGAAGCTCTCCGGCGCCTTGAACGGGCCGAAGAACATCGGCACGTGCCGCGTCACCACCAGGAAGGCGCCCACGCCCCTCATGCCGTCCAAGGTCTGGAACGCCCGGCGGGGCTGTGCGACTTCCATGGGCGTCCTCCAATGGAGACAGATCGTGGGCCCCGCCTGTGCGGCGGGGAATCGAACTGTCGATGGGCGCTGCTTGTAAAGCACGACGCAGGCCGGACAATCCGTCGGATGGACGCGGCTGGCGCGGTCTGATCTGGATCAGGGCTTGGGCGTCTGATCCGGGGTCTCGCCCTTGGCCCGCTTGCGGTCGGCATAGGCCATGCGCCGGCGCAGGGGCTCGTCGGCGGCGGGACCGGCGGCGAAGCGGAAGCGCTCCAGATCCAGGGGCCGGCCGGAGACGCGGTCGACCATCACCGGATCGGCGACCTGTCCCGTCTCCACATCGACGAAGACCCCGGCGGGGCCCTCGGGGGCGAAGTGGCGCGTGCCCCAAGCGGTCAGGGCCACAAGCACCGGCAGGAAGTCGCGGCCCCGCTCGGTGAGCCGGTACTCGTGGCGGGGAGGGCGGTCGTTATAGAGGCGTCGCTCCATGAGCCCGGCCTCGACCAGGGCGTTCAGCCGCCGGGTGAGGGTGTTGGGGGCGATGCCCAGGCTGGCCTGGAACTGATCGAACCGGGTCAGGCCATGGAAGGCGTCCCGCAGGATCAGGATGCTCCACCACTCCCCAACCCGTTCCAGGCCCCGGGCGATCGGGCAAAGCATGCCGTCAAAGGATGTGCGCCGCATGGGATAGGGGTAAGCCTGTCACTATTGTTATGCAAGTCACTGTCCCCTATCTTCGGGGGCCTGTGATGGAGGTTGAAGATGGATGGCTTGGCCCAAGAGGCTCCCGCTCTGAGCGGTCTGGAGCAGGTGCGCTGCTGGCTGACCGGCGGGCGCCAGCCGGCGATTGGCGAGACCCTGCGGTTCAAGCTGGTGGAGGCCGAGGAGGGCCGGGCCGTGTTCGAGGCCATTCCCGGCCTGCACGCCTACAACCCCATCGGCACGATCCATGGGGGCTACGCCGCGACCCTGCTGGATTCGGCCTGCGGGGTGGCTGTCCACACCAGGCTCAGCCCCACCCAGGCCTATACGACCCTGGAGCTGAAGGTCGCCTATCACCGGGCCATGACCAAGGACACGGGCTTGGTGCGGGCCGAGGGCAAGGTGATCACCTTCGGCCGCCGGGCGGCCTTCGCCGAGGCCCGGCTGACCGGCGCGGACGGCAAGCTCTACGCCTCGGCCACATCCTCGCTGCTGGTGATGGACCGCTGAGGGGCTTCGCCCCGCGCCACCTCCCCCGCGTCGCTGCGCTATGCAGGGGAGGAGAAGGTGTTCTGCTCCCCTGTTCGAAGAACGGGGGAGCTGTCGGGGCGCAGCCCCGACTGAGGGGGCGTCCCGGCGGTTGGTTGCGCCCCTGCGTCGCTATGCTATTCGGGGGAGGGGAATTGCGACCCTTGCCCCGGCGCCGCTGGCGCTCGATCCCGTAACCCAAGCCCTGGATAGCCGATGACGCAGCGAATGCAGGAGCTGGCGAGCGAGATCGTCCGCTTGCAGGGGGAGCTGGACCGGGAGATCGAGTCCCGGCGCAAGGTCCTGGGTTGGACGCTGAAAAAGCGGATCGTCGAGTTCGAGAAGGGCGTGGTGATCAGCCACAAGGCCCTGAAAAAGGGCGTGGCCAAGTTCCTTGGGGGTTCGTCCATGGCCACGGTGGTCACGGCGCCGGTGATCTATTCCCTGATCGCGCCAATGCTGATCATGGACGCCTGGGTCAGCCTCTATCAGGCGATCTGTTTTCGCGCCTACCACATCCCCCAGGTGCGGCGGTCCGACTATCTGGCCTTCGATCGGCGCCATCTGCGCTATCTGAATGTGATCGAGGCGATCAATTGCCAGTTCTGCGCCTACGCCAATGGCGTAATCGCCTATGTGCGGGAGGTCTCCAGCCGCACCGAGCAGTACTGGTGCCCGATCAAGCACGCCCTGAAGATCGCTGATCCGCACCAGCGTTATTACGACTTCCTGGAGTTCGGCGACGCCGACGGCTATCGCGGACGCCTCGATGAGTTTCGCAGTCGCCTGCGGGAGGATGGGGCGCCCAAGGAGGAGGCGCTCAAGGACGAGGCGCCCAAAGACGAAGCGCCAGGGGACTTGAGAAAGGCTGCGGGGCCTTAGAAGAAATATTCAAGGCCCGCCGGGCGGCGCCACCGCCGTGGCGTTCATATCTCCCTGCCATAGTGGTTCGGGAGTTTCCATGAGCAAGACCAAGCAACTGAAGCTGGGGGCCTTCATGCGCCCGGTCAGCATCCATACGGGAGCCTGGCGCTATCCGGGGGCCACCCCCGACGCCAATTTCAATTTCCCGGCCCTGAAGCGCTACATCCAGACCCTGGAGCGGGCCAAGTTCGACGCCTTCTTCATGGCCGATCACCTGGCGGTGCTGAACATGCCGGTGAACGCCCTCAAGCGCAGTCACACGGTGACATCCTTCGAGCCCTTCACCCTGCTCTCGGCCCTGGCCGGGGTCACCGAACAGATCGGCCTGATCGCCACCGCCTCGACCACCTATGACGCGCCCTATCACATCGCCCGGCGGTTCGCGTCCCTGGACCATATCAGCGGCGGGCGGGCCGGCTGGAACATCGTCACCACCGCCAATCCCGACGCCGCGCTGAATTTCGGCCTCGACGAGGAGGTCGAGCACGACGCGCGCTACGCCCGGGCGCGGGAGTTCTACGACGTGGTCACGGGGCTCTGGGACAGCTTCGCCGACGACGCCTTCGTGCGGGACGTCGAGAGCGGGATCTTCTTCGATCCAACCAGGATGCATGTGCTGAACCACAAGGGGCCGAACCTGTCCGTGCGCGGGCCGCTCAACATCGCCCGGCCGGTGCAGGGCTGGCCGGTGATCGTCCAGGCGGGCGCTTCGGAAGCGGGCCGGCAGCTGGCCGCGGAGACGGCGGAGGTGGTGTTCGGCGCCAGCGGCGGCCTGGAGGCCGGCAAGGCCTTCTTCGCGGACGTGAAGGGCCGCATGCGCGCCGTCGGCCGCGATCCGGACAGCTTGAAGATCCTGCCGGCGGCCTTCGTCGTGGTTGGCCAGACGGTGGAGGAGGCCAAGGCCAAGCGGGCCAAGCTGGACAGCCTGGTCCACTATGACAGCGGCATCGGCAGCCTGAACGGGATGCTGGGCCATGACGTCTCCGGCTTCGATCCGGACGGGCCCCTGCCTGAGATCCCCTCGACCAACGCCAGTCAAAGCGCCCGCGAGCGGGTGGTCGAGATGGCCCGGCGGGAGAACCTGACCATCCGTCAGCTCGCCCAGAGGGTCGGCAGCTACGGGGGGCTGGCCTTTGTCGGTACGGCCTCCACCATCGCCGACGAGATGCAGCGCTGGCTGGACGAGGAGGGCAG
The DNA here is from genome assembly GCA_031291685.1 of Caulobacteraceae bacterium. Taxonomy (GTDB): domain Bacteria; phylum Pseudomonadota; class Alphaproteobacteria; order Caulobacterales; family Caulobacteraceae; genus Poindextera. The sequence goes on from JARLIP010000213.1 coordinate 6,333, forward strand.
CGACGGTTTCAACATCATGTTCCCCTACCTGCCCCAGGGGCTGGACGACTTCGTCGAACAGGTCGTGCCGGAGCTTCAGAGTCGGGGGATCTTCCGCACCGAGTACGAGGGCGCGACCCTGAGGGAGAACCTGGGCCTGGCCCGTCCCGCCAACCGGTTCTTCGAGCCGGCGGCGGATCAGGTGGCGGCGCAGTAGGCCGAACGCCAGGGCGTCGCGCCTCGGTCAGTCTGTCGGATAACCGAACCGCTCGACCCAGGGCGCCAGAAGGTGCGCCACTGGACCCAGCTGCCGGGCATAGGCCCGCCAGCGGCTGGCGCCTTGCTGGGCGGCGCGCATCCCGGGGACCACCGGCAGGTCCAGGAAGGCGGCGACGTGGGCCAGGGTCGCGTCGAAGTCCTCCGCCAAGTCTTCCTGACGCACGTCCAACAGGTCCAGGGGCAGGACGCGGCGGTAGATCCCCGCCAGGGTCATGCTGGCGTCGTAGCAGGCGGCGGTGTCGGTCAGGCTGGTGAAGGGATAGGTCATGGGGGTGAGCTGGACGTTGGTTCTCAGGCAGGCGAGGACCATGTCCCGGGGGTCGCGCAGGGCCAGCAGCACCTTGGCCTTGGGAAACAGCTTGGCGACCAGGGGCAGGCAGAGGGTTCCGGCGAAGGCTTCGTCCACGAACACGCGGCCCTTGGGCTCCGCGCCCTGGGCCCGGACCTCGGCCCAGTAGCGGGCGCGCCAGACGGCCGCCTCGGTTGCGTTGAGACTGGCCAGGCGGTCCAGACCCTCGTCGGAGGTCATGAACTCGGCATAGGGGGCGGCCAGGGTCGGCGCCGTCTCCAGGGTCACCACGTCCGGATGGCCGGCCAGGATGCGCGCCAGGCGGGAAGCGCCCGATTGGGGGAAGCCCACCAGGAAGACATGGGTGCGGGCCTCGCCTGAACCAGGCGCCGGGGCTTGGCGCCAGGGTTCGGGATCGGCGGCGCGGAACCAGCCCGCGAGGCGGGTGAGGCGGGCGATCTCGCCCTCGCCGCCGACGGCGCGCTCGGCATAGAGCTGGCGCTGGATGGCCTTGCCCTCGACGGCGGCCTGGAAGGCTTCGGTCGGACGGTTCAGGGCGTCCAGGGCCTCGCCGCGCAGCAGCAGGGTCTCGGCCCGCTGGTCGGGGCTGAGATGCTCGTCGGCCAGGATCTGGGCGATTCGCTCCCGGGCGCCCTCGAAATCCCCCTGGCCCATGGCGATGCGGGCCTCCAGCCAGCCGAGGGCGGGCAGGTCCCCAAAGCGGGCGCGGATGTCCCGGGCGATGACCGCGCCCTCGTCCCAGCGGCCGGCCTCGACGGCGATCTGGGCCTGGCCGAAGCGGGCGGGAAACAGGGCCGGATCGGTCTCCAGGGCCCGGCGGTAGAGATCGGCGGCCTCGTCCAGGTGGCCAAGGCTTTGCAGGATCTGGGCCCGGCCGCAGAGCAGGGCCGGCTCGGTGGGCGCAAGGCTCAGGGCCTGGCCGCTGGACTCCAGGGCGGCTTCCGGTCGGCGGGCGGCGAACAGGCAGGCGGCCAGGGCGGCCCAGCCGTGAGGATCGCGGGGGGAAAGGTCCACCGCGTGCTGGAACAGGGCCACCGCCTCCTCGAAGCGGCCGTGCTGCTGGCGCATGGTGGCGGCCAGGCGCAGGGGCAGGGGATGGATCAGCCCGTCCGCCAGGGCCGCCTCCGCCGCCTCCACCGCTTCCCCGTGCCGGCCGGCCTGGAGGGCCGAGACCAGGCCTTCGAGGCGGCGGCGATCCTGGGCGAAGTCACGATCGGCGGGCGATGGGGCCATGGGCGGGTCCTTCGAAACGGAGGCTGGGCGGAGCGATCCTGCCCCATCCCAACCTAACCATCCGTCAGGCTCGCCGCCATGCGCGCGATCCAACGATGTGATAGTCGGGGTCAATCCGTGTCGGCTGTATGGAATTTCGCACAATGATCGAGCCAGACCTCAGCGACCTCGACGCCTTCGCCGCTGTGGCCCGGGCGCGCAGCTTTCGCGGCGCGGCGGCGGTGCGCGGGGTGTCGGCCTCGTCCCTCAGCGAGGCGATGAGGCGGCTGGAGACGCGTCTGGGCGCGCGCCTGCTCAACCGCACGACCCGCAGCGTGACCCTGACCGAGGCGGGGGCGCGGCTGCTGGAGCGGCTGACTCCGGCCCTGGGGGAGATCGCCGCGGCCCTGGACACGGTCAACGCCTTTCGCGACACCCCCACCGGGGTGCTGCGTCTGAACGTGCCGGTCATCGTGGCCCAGACGGTGTTGCCGGCCATGGTCGGCGGGTTCCTGAACGCCTATCCGGGCATCACCCTGGAGGTGACCGCCACCGATCAGTTCATCGACGTGCTGGCCGCCGGCTTCGACGCGGGCATCCGCTATGACGAAAGTCTGGAGCAGGACATGATCCGCGTGCCCATCGGCCCGCGGCGCCAGAGGTTCGTCACGGCCGCCTCGCCAGCCTATCTGGCGGCCCGGGGGCGGCCAGAGCATCCCAAGGATCTGCTGGAGCACGACTGCATCCGCCATCGCTTCGACAGCGGCGTCGTGCATCCCTGGGAATACGAGCGGGGAGACGAGATCGTGCGCGTCACCCCCAAGGGGCGGCTGGTGGGCTCGTCGATCGAATTGGAACTGGCCGGGGCCGTGCAGGGGTTGGGGCTGATCGCCTCCTTCGAGGACTATATCGGGCCGGCGATCGCGCGGGGGGAACTGGTCGAGGTGCTGGCGGACTGGTCGGCGCGCTTTTCCGGACCCTTCCTCTACTATCCCAGCCGCACCCACATGCCCGCCCCCTTGCGCGCTTTCGTGGACTATGTGCGGGGGACGAAGCCCTAGGACGGCGGGGTGTGGTGATGGTGGCGGGCATCGACCTGAGGCCCCGCACTGCCCGTCGTAACCAAACTCGCTGTTAAGAAATGGAAAATGGCTGCGCCCTGAGGTCAGCGCCTCGTCATGGCCGCGCTTCTCCGCGACCCTAACCCGTGTATTGCGCCGCGCCGAGCAACCTTTGCTTTACCAGCCGCCCCCTTGTGTTGCATAGTTCCCGCAGGGGTTGGGGACCGTATCGCGTGTGACGGCTTTGTGTTGCGCGCGCGAGTAGGGTTCCGATGGGGGCTACATGGCGTCTGCGTTAGAATCATACTTGGCGTTGGATCTCGAAGAAGGGTCCGGCCTCGCTAAATCGCTTCTCGACCGGGCGGCAAGTGAGGCCTCCAACAGGTCAATTATCGACCTATCAAGGCTGCGCAATCGGCATGACGCTTCCACGCCAGGCGCGCTGACGCCGGCGATGACCGCTTGGTACACGTCAAAAATCGGCGGAGCGCGAGGCCGAGCGGTGGCTGAACTCGCGGGTCAATTCCAAGCCGAGCGGATGCCTGAGGGGAGCCCACAAAGCACCTTTCTAGAGGTGGCCTGCGATCGGGTTCGATCCGCCAACCTAGCCGAGATGATCGATCAAACGATCCAATTTCTGGATCATAACCGAGCGCTTCTTGAGCGCTTCAATACCGCACGCCTTGAGTTTAACACACTTGAGGCGCGCCATGGCCGTAAACCGACGCCACCACGCCTGATCGTATATATCTTAGGTCTGCTGGCCCTCGTGACGCTCGAAGCATTCATAAACTTCGAAAGTTTCATGAAGGTGCCATATATAACAAGCCCTTTTTTGGCGACTGGGGCAACGCTAGCGGTGGCCTTTGCCATCGCGATGTCGGCACACTTCCATGGCGTCATCTTCAAGCAGTGGAACTATTTATTTTCACCGCAAGACCCGGGGGATCGATCGCATAGCTCCAGGAAAGGTGATGCTATTCGCCGATTGATCGCTGGTGGTGTGTTGCTAACCGTCGCGCTATTGATGGTGGCGGGATCGCGTTATTATTATCTACGTGAATATATAATTCAAGCAAGGATATTGGGGTCTGCTCCGCCATCGATGTTGGGTGGAATTACATTTATGTTGTTTGGAAATATAGTTGCATATCTTGGGGGGCTTATGCTCTCGTATTCATTGCATGATCATGATCCGAATTATGCGGAAAAAGATAAAGAATATAAATCCGCCACCAAGAAACTCGATCGCCTAAAGAGGCGGCGTGATGCAATTCAACGCGCTGCAAGGCATGGCCTTGATACCGCCCTATCCGCGGAGACCAAGCAGTCCAATAACACGCGAGGTCCCAATTATGCGCTTCTCCGGATGCAGGCTGGACAATTAATTGAGAAGGATCAAAAAGTTCTGGCAATTATTCTTGAATACAGGACTGAGCTCACGCAGGCGATGATTCAGGCTGGTGACGGTGACGAAAGGCGTTTCCTGCTGCCGGACGGCGCCTACTTGGAGTTGGCGCCGGCGTCCCTGGATCGCCAACTCACGCCGCGGCAGTACGCCGCCGAGCAAATCACACTCGGCTTCGGGTCTGGAGAGCGGTGATCGTGCCTGTGTTTCATCTCGAATTCGGCTCCACGGCGCTGTGGCGGCGAGCGTGCGGCAGCGTATGTTTCGGCTTGGTCGCCTTGGCCCTTGCCGCTTGCCAGCCCAAGAGTGACGGTGTGGGCGCGGACGCGTCGTCCGGGCCGGTAAAGTTGGATACGTTCTGCTCCGCGCCGGGCTTGCCGCCAGCGCTTCGGGAGACGACCATTGTCGTTGATACTTCAGCGATTACGGCCGCATCGCCGGAAGAATTCCGAGCTAAGAATCCGGAGTTGTTCAAGCTGGTGATCGGCTTGGCCGACCCCGCCCAAGCCATCGAGTCAGGCGCAGTTGCTCCGCGTGAACGTGTGACCTTGTTGGCGGGCTCCGCGCCCAAAGGCACTCTATCACCCATATTTACCGGTTGCCTGCCGGGCGCCTCCGCCGCTGAGCTTGCGGCCATTCAGTCGAGCGGCGGTGGTTCAGCCGCCCAAAAATATTTCGGCTCTGATTTGCCGTCTCGGATCAGCAAGCAGCAGGCTGATTTCACACGCCAGATCCTGCTCGCGCTCATGAGATTGGATCAGCTCTCCGATGCGAAGCTTGCCACTTCTAGCGGATTTGATTCGTCACCCCTGGTGAAACTGCTGAAATTGTTGGGTGCGCCCAATGTTGGCGACAACAGAGTGCGCAGGCTCTTTCTCTTCACCGATATTTCAACGAGTTCACCAGACGTTGAAAAGACGGTCTCGGATTCCCGTAGGGCCGGTTTTAAGGTCGCTGACCAAATCGGACTAAACCTTGCCTTGGATGAGGTTTATTTGATTTCACCCGGGTCACCTCCCGATGATCTCACCCAGCAATTCTTTCAGGCGTTCGCCCTCGGCTCTCAAGGCGACCTGAGGCGTGTCGGTGGCTGGTCGGCGAATGGGTTGACGGCGGCGCCCGCCCAAGTGGTGAGCTACAGTGGTCAACTTTCGGATGGGGTAAATTCTGGGCCGATGACCCTCCAAATTGCTTCAACTGCAAGTGGGGAGATGGTCAACAGTTGGATCAGTTACACCGCCAGTTTCGGCCAGCGATCGACACCTATCAAAGGCCAGTTCATCTGCACGGCCGAGCGCGTTTGTACCTTGCGCAGTGATCCGACCGGTGGGTTGGGGCAGCTTTGGCGTTACAGCCAAGGAAGTGAGCCCGAAGCGCGTGAGGACGCCCCTTTCGGCGGACTGCGCTTCATGTCGGCCACCGAAACTAACGCGGGGATCGACGGCCGCATCTTCGATCCAGTGATCTCGATCGGTCACCCAGGTGGTGGGATGAACTTCACCGGGAAGCGCGTTGGGGGCTGATCGCGGCTCGATCATTTCAACAATAGATGCAATTAGAGAAAGATATCCAACCCAATGCTTCTGTCGTTCCGGCATGTTCCCACCATCTTAGTATGCTCGGCATTGCTTTTTGGACAAGGTTCGACGGCATATGCTCAGGCCGTCTCAGATTCCGCCGGTTTCGCGGCGACCGGCATCGATGGCCGAACTGAGGTCGATCGAACAATTGGGAAATGTATCGCCGCGGTCGCCGCCGGCGCGCTGGTCGGCGCTTTGATCGGCGGGCGCCGCAACGCGGGCAGCGGGGCTGCGATCGGCGCTGGTCTCGGCGTGGGGGCCTGCGCGATAATGATGTCAGTCGCCAACGCGCATGACCGTGAGCGCTTGCGCGAATTGCAACTCCAATCCCTCAATTCCGGTCAATCGCGATCGGATCAGTGGCGTACTTCGGATGGGCATGAGGCGTCCGCGACCGTCACTGCGTCCAATGTCGTTCAAGTGACCGCGCAAAAATCCAGCGAGGTCTTGAACTGTAGGAGGATCAACACTCAAGTCGATGCGCAGGGAAGGGATACGTCAACCAGTGATGTCGTCTGCCTTCATGGCGACAAATGGATGACCCTGGACAAGCTGAAGGACATCGGTATTCAGCCGAGTGATGTAAGCATTTGACCTGGCGGCGCGCCATTGTGACGGCGCTCGCCATCCCAATGCTCCTAAGCGATTGCGTCGGATGCTCTGAGTTCAATATGGTCCCCCATTGTGAAACGATGGGGGACGGCGTCGCTCTCGCCCTGATCCCGAATAGCCTGGTGCCGCGTGGAGGACAGATAGATGCGGTCCGCGTTGGCGCGATTGTCGCCGTCAGGGATCTCAAGGAGGTTGAAAGCGGCTACAACCGTCGTACCTGCCGTGGGGTGATCGCACTCAAGGATGGGTCTGGTCAGTATGATGCGACATTCAGATTCGAGCAGGCCGAGGGTGCGCAAAACTGGCAGGAGATCACCTTCCTTGATCAAGGTAAGCCCGAGTTCGATCATCTGATCGCCAAGATTCAGAAGGCCTATATCGAGGAAGAAAAGTGAATAGGCGTTTATTTCTGGCTGGGGTGCTTCTGCCATCCGTCGGTTTGTGGTCGGATTCAGCTGAGGCGGCCGAAATCCATATGATGTCGCCCGAAGAGTCGATTGGCCTCGAGCACCGAACGCGCTCGCTCAGGTTACAGCGGTTGGTGCGAGAATTTGGAATTTATCCAGCACCGGCGTTCTTTGACTACACTATCCCGGCCTACGTCATGCCGGAGGATTTCAAGCACCAGACACCGGTGCTGAGAGTCGTCTTTCCCGAAAATACGTTCTTTGATACCGCGAGTAGCGACATCGTTCCGTCCGCGAGACCTATTGTCGCCGCGATGGCCGAGATGCTTCAGGGCGATGTTCCCGACGTGGCGATGTTCGTGGCTGGGCATACCGACAGCCGGGGGGCGGAGGATTATAATCATAATCTGTCCATTCGACGCGCCCGCGCGGTGGCGCAGGCGCTCAGGGACGCCGGCGCAAATGGTCCAGACATATGGAGTGTGGGCTTTGGAGAAAGTCTTCCACTTTATGAGAATAGCAACGCGATCAATATGTCGTATAACAGACGGGTAGAATTCCTCTTCGCTGCTCGACTGGAGGCCGTGGCGAATTGGCTGAAAGACCAGCAAGATTTAGCCTGTTCCGATAGTGCAAACGATGCCCGAATCCGCTGTCTTGAGAGCCTGAAGCTGGTCAAGAAAACCTATCTGGTCGAGCCTGTCGAGCGGCGCGTGATGGTGGCGCCGAGCATGGTCAAGACCATCACGGAAAAGCCGAAACGCAGCCAGATTGTGATCAATCTGACTCAGCATTCGTTTGTCGTGAAGCACCCGGAACTCTAGCATTACAGTTGCATCCGTATTTTGATGTGAGCCCGTCTAGTGTCGCGGCGCAGAGGTTGTGACGGGTTGGCTTATCGCAGAATGGGCAGGGCTTCTGGTGGGATCAGGAGCTGGATGCTTCTGGCGGCTCCGGGCACGCGTGAGATAAGTCCCGCTTTCTCAAGGGTCAGCACCATC
>JARLIP010000214.1 GCA_031291685.1 Caulobacteraceae bacterium
CTTTCAGACTGAATCCGACGCACATTGGCCCGGTCTCGTTCACGGAATGGATCGCCGCAAGCGGCGATGACGGCGTTTAGGCTTCAGCGCTCGGCCTCAAAGCCGCCGCTCTTGGTCATGGTGAGGAGGCCGCATCGCGGCCGTCTCGAACCACGCACAGGCGCGCCCGCTCAAACCCCCGCGATTTCCTCGATCACCGACAGGGCCGCGGCGCGGGGGTCGTTGGCGGCGGTGATCGGGCGGCCGCAGACCAGGTGGCTGGCGCCGGCGGTCAGGGCCTCGGCGGGGGTGGCGGCCCGGGCCTGATCGTCGGCCTTGGCCCAGGACGGGCGCACGCCGGGGGTCACCACCAGGAAGCCGGGGCCGCCGATTTCCCGGGCCAGGGCCGCCTCGTGCGGGCTGGCCACCACCCCGTCGAGGCCGGCGTCCAGGGCCTGGCGAATGCGGCGCTCCACCAGTTCGCGCACCGACAGGCCATAGCCCAGGTCCTTCAGATCCTGCTCATTGAGACTGGTCAGCACCGTGACCCCGACGATCTTGACCCCAAGCGCGCCGGAGCGGCCACGCACGGCGGCGGCCATCACCTGGGGCTCGGCGTGGACGGTGAGCAGGTCGCAGGCGCCGGTGGCGACGATGGCGGCGGTCGCCTTTTCCACGGTGGCGCCGATGTCGTGCAGCTTCCAGTCCAGGAACACCTGGCGGCCCCGGCGCTTGAGGTCCCTGGCCATGTCCATGCCGCCCCCGGCCAGGAGCTGAAGGCCAATCTTGTAGTAACTGACCGCGTCCCCCAGGCGCTCGACCATGGCCTCGGCGTCGGCCCGGGTGGGCAGGTCCAGGGGGATGATCAAGCGCGGATCGGCCAGGACTTCGGACGAACGGGCGGCGACGGACATGGCTTTGCTCCTGCGGGCGCGACAAGGCGCGCGAGCAAGCGAAATCAAGCTCGGGCGGCGCGCTTTTCGACGATTTAGGCTAAGACGTCAGAATGAGCCTCGTCGAACTTTCGGTCAACTTTTTCGTCGCCCTGTTCGCCCTGATCGATCCGATCGGCAACGTGGCCCTGTTCGCCGCGGCCACGGTGGGGGCGACGGCGGCGGGACGGCGGCGTCTGGCCCTCTATATCGCCCTGTTCGCCCTGATCTTCCTGACCGTGATCTATTTCAGCGGCCTGGCTATCCTGCAGTTCTTCGGCGTGTCCATGCCCGCCTTCCGCATCGCCGGCGGCATCCTGCTGTTCCTGCTGGGCCTGGACATGGCCAAGGACGATTTCACCGCCCGCTTCGCCGAGGAGGCGGTGGCGGGCGATCCGCCCCTGTCCACCAGCGCCTATGCCCGCCAGAGGTTCGAGCGGCTGGTGGTGCCCTTCGCCATGCCCCTGCTGATCGGCCCGGGCGCCATCTCCACCGTGGTGATCTACGCCAGCGAGGCCAAGCCCTTCGGCTGGCAGGGCGCCGCCGCCGGGGTGGGGGTTCTGACCCTGGTGTGCGTGTGCATCGTGGCCGCCTTCTGGATGGCCTCGGTGATCTCCAAGGCCCTGGGCCGTCTGGGCATGACCATCGTGGTGCGGGTGCTGGGGCTGATCCTGTGCGCCATGGCCGTGCAGTTCATCATCGCCGGGGTGGCCGCCTCCACCAAGGGCCTGGTGCGGCACGACGCGGTCGTCCCCTACTCGGCGACCTAGGTCGCGTTCCGCGCGAAGAGGTTGCGCCCCAAACCCCGTCCAGGCTAACTCCGCCCCATGACCAGACCGCCGATCATCGCCCCCTCGATCCTCGCCTCCGACTTCGCCCGCCTGGGCGAGGAAGTGCGCGCCATCGAGGCGGCGGGCGCCGACTGGGTGCATATCGACGTGATGGACGGCCATTTCGTGCCCAACATCACCATCGGCCCGGACGTGGTCAAAGCCCTGCGGCCCCACGCCAAGATCCCCTTCGACGTGCACCTGATGATCGCCCCGGCGGACCCCTATCTGGAGGCCTTCCGCGAGGCCGGCGCCGACCTGATCAGCATCCACCCGGAGGCCGGGCCACACCTGAACCGCTCGCTGAAGCAGATCCGCAAGCTGGGGGCCAAGGCCGGGGTGGTGTTCAACCCCTCGACCCTGCCCGAGAGCATCGAGTGGATGATGGACGAGGTCGACCACATCCTGGTGATGTCGATCAATCCGGGCTTCGGCGGCCAGAGCTTCATGACCTCGCAGCTGCGCAAGATCGAGCGCCTGCGGGCGATGATCGACGCCGAGGGCCGCCCCATCGAGCTGGAGGTGGACGGCGGCGTCACCCCCGAGACCGCCCGCCTGTGCGTCGAGGCCGGGGCCACCGCCCTGGTGGCCGGCACCGCCGTGTTCCGCGGCGGGCCGGAACGCTATGCCGACAACATTCGCGCCCTGAGGGGCGTCTAGACGGAGCGGCGCATGGCCGGCGGGCGCGCACGGCTGTGGCTACCCGCCCTCGGCCGGACCCTGGCCCAGCAGGCGCGGACCGAATGGTTTGGAACCCCGTTCCACGCCATGGCCCTGGGCGGACCCCAGCCAGACGGGATCGCCGCCGCCCCCAGGGACCCCAGACCCATCGATCCCGAGCGGGGCGCGGCCCTGCTGCGGGGGGAGTTCATCCTGGCCGGCGCCACCCTGGTCGTGGGCCCCAGGGGCGATCCCTGGAACCGGCCCAGCCCCGGGCGCCTGTTCGCCGTCCGCTTGCACCGCTTCGAGTGGATGGGAGACCTGATCGCGGCGGGTGAGATCGCCGCCGCCCAGGACGTCGCGGCCAAGGACATCGGCCTGCGCGAGGCCCTGCGCCTGACCCTGGATTGGCGCCGGGTGTTCGGTCGCTGGAACACCTTTTCCTGGAGTCCCGACATCCTGGAGCGGCGGGTGTTCAATCTGGCCTGCGCGGCCCGGGCCATGGTCGCCCTGGCCTCGGACTGGGAGGCCGCCAACCTGATCGACAGCCTGGCCCGCCAGGCCCGCCACCTGCTCAGCCTGGGGGACGAGCCCCCCCGGGCGGCCGAGCGCCTGATCGCCGTGGCCCTGGCCGGAACCGCCCTTGGCGGGGCGGCGGGATCGCGGCTGCTGGTCAAGGCCCTGCCCCGGCTGGACGCGGCCCTGGAGCAGGCGGTGCTGCCGGACGGCGGCCACGCCACCCGCTCCCCCGAGGCGGGGATGGAACTGTTGCTGGATCTTCTGACCCTGGACGACGGCCTGTCCCAGTTGGGCCGCCCGCCGGCCGAGCGGATCTCCCAGGCCATCGACCGTCTGGCGGCGGGGGTGCGCTTCTTCACCCTGCCCGACGGGCGTCTGGCCGCCTTCCAGGGGGGCGAGGAGGTGGGCAAGGCCCGCATCGCCGCCGCCCTGGCCCACGACGCCAGCGGCGCCAAGACCACCCCCCTGAAGACCGCCCCCTATGCTGGCTATCAGCGGATGGCCGGCAAGGCCATCACCGTGATGGTCGACGCCGCCGCCCCGGCCAGGGACGCCTGGAGCCTGGCCGCCTGCGGTCAGGCCGGCGCCCTGGAGGTGGTCTGCGGCCGTGACCGGCTGATCGCCAACAGCGGCTGGAGCCCCATGGCCGCCGGGCCGGATATCCTGCGCCTGGCCGCCGGGGGCTCCACCGTCAGCCTGGGGGACGGGGTGCTGGGGGCGCCGCTGCGGGGCTACATGGCCCGGGCCCTGGGGCCGCGCCTGGTGGGCGGGCCGGACAAGGTCGAGGTCCATCGCCGGGAGAACGAGGCCGCGGTCTGGGTGGACATCGTCCACGCCGGCTGGCTGCCGGCCACGGGGCTTGAGCACGAGCGGCGGCTTTATCTCGACCTGGAGCGGGACGAGCTGCGCGGCGAGGATCGGTTCATGCCCGGGGAAAAGGCCGAGGCCCGGCCCGTGGCCGTGGCGGTGCGCTTCCACCTGCACCCGGAGGTGCGGGCCCTGATCTCCCGGGATCAGCGCAGTGTGCTGCTCAAGGGCGCCTCCAACCACGGCTGGTGGCTGCGCAGCGACGCCAGCGAGGTGGCCATCGAGCCTTCCCTCTGCTTCCGCGAGGGCCTGGCGGTGCGCACCAGTCAGATCGTCCTGCGCGGCCGCCTGCGCGCCGACCGGGGCGGGCGCGTGCGCTGGAAACTGGCGGCGGCGGAGGGGCAGTAGCCCCGCCAAAGGTTGACTCCAGCGGCCCCCGCGCCTATCGCCAGCCTCGCCGCGCGTGACTGGCGATGAAGGTGGGCGACCACCGGGGAGCACGCGGATCGAACGCCGCTCGCCTGGGCAATGTCCTCATTTTTCGAAGGAGATCGCCTTGCCTCACGCCCCCGATTTTCCCCCCGCCCCCGACCTCGCGCCGGTCAAGCGCGCCCTGATCTCGGTCTCCGACAAGACCGGCCTGATCGACACCGCCAAGGCCCTGCATGATCTGGGGGTGGAGCTGGTCTCCACCGGCGGCACCCGTTCGGCCATCGCCGCCGCCGGCCTGCCGGTGAAGGACGTCTCGGACCTGACCGGCTTTCCCGAGATGATGGACGGGCGGGTCAAGACCCTGCATCCCATCGTCCACGGCGGCCTTCTGGGGGTGCGCGACGCCCCCGAGCACGCCAAGGCCATGGCCGAGCACGGCATCGGCGGCATCGATCTGCTCTATGTGAACCTCTATCCCTTCGAGGAGACCGTGGCGGCCGGCGGGGACTTCGCCGCCTGCGTCGAGAACATCGACATCGGCGGGCCGGCCATGATCCGCTCCTCGGCCAAGAACCACGGCTATGTGGCCGTCTGCACCGCCCCGGAGGACATGACCGAGGTGCTGGCCGCCCTGACGGCCCACGGCGCCACGTCGCTCGCCCTGCGCAAGACCCTGGCCGCCAGGGCCTTCGCCCGCACCGCGGCCTATGACGCGGCCATCTCCACTTGGTTCGCCAAGGCCATCGGCGACGAGGCGCCGGCGCGCAAGACCATCTCCGGCCAGCTGGCCCAGACCATGCGCTATGGGGAAAACCCCCACCAGAAGGCCAGCTTCTACCGCTTCCCCCATCCCCGCGTCGGCGTGGCCACCGCCCGCCAGCTGCAGGGCAAGGAACTGAGCTACAACAACATCAACGACACCGACGCCGCCTTCGAGCTGGTGGCGGAGTTCGATCCGGCGACCAGCGCCGCCGTGGCCATCATCAAGCACGCCAATCCCTGCGGCGTGGCTGTCGGCGCGGACCTGAAGAGCGCCTATCTGCGGGCCCTGGAATGCGATTCCGTCTCGGCCTTCGGCGGCATCGTGGCGGTCAACCGGCGCCTGGACGGGGCGGCGGCGGAGGAGATCGCCAAGATCTTCACCGAGGTGGTGATCGCCCCCGAGGCCGATGAGGACGCCATCGCCATCTTCGCCAAGAAGAAGAACCTGCGCCTCCTGGTCACCGGCGGCCTGCCCGATCCCCTGGCCGAGGGCGAGACCTTCCGCTCGGTGGCCGGCGGCGTCCTGGTCCACTCACGGGAAGCCGCTCGCATCTACGACGCCTAAATTAATGTCGTCACTAAAAAGGACAATAAGACCCGTGAGAACGAGGACATGATCTTCGACTTCACCGTGTC
>JARLIP010000215.1 GCA_031291685.1 Caulobacteraceae bacterium
AACACGGTCTTGCCGATCAGGTCTTCGCGCTTGAGGCCGCAAAACACCTCGAAGGCCCGGTTGCAGCCCAGATAGCGCCCCTCCGCATCCTTGTAGAAGGCCGGACTGGGAATGGTCTCGATCAATTGCTCGACGAAGCGGAGTTGATCCAGCACGCTCCGTTCGGCGCGGGTTCTGTCGGTGATGTCCCAGGCCACGCCGGCGATCCCACCGACCCCCCCGTCGGCCCGCAGGAAGGTGGTCCGGTACATGACCATGTCACGCAGACTGCCGTCGGCGGCAAGGGCCGGCGCCTCATAGCTCTGCAATCCGGGCTTCTTCAGCAGGGCGCTATCGGCGGCCTGATAGACGTCGGCGATGTCTTTCGGCCAGACCTCATGAATCGTCTTGCCGATGACGTCCTCCCGGCGGAGGCCCGTGAATTTTTCAAACGCGCTATTGCAGCCTAGATAACGGCCCTCGACGTCCCTGTAGAAGATAGGGCTGGGGATGATGTCGATGATCTGCCCCGCCAATGAAATATCAGCCAGCATGGGCTCGGCTCCGATCATGGCCCTCTCCTCTCGCGCCGCGCCGCGCCTCAATCGGCGCGCCCCCGAAAATCCGCTGCGAGCCTCCGTCCTCACCTCATGTACGCGCCATAGGCTACGGCTCGCCCCACATCGCGACATTGAGTTGTATCAATGAACATTAATACCTGTACGGGCTCCCAGTGTGGAGTGGCGTGGAAGAAGGCCCCCCTCAGCGGGGTGATCGGCGCCGAAGAGGGGTCCCTCATTCCGACGGTTAGGCACGGGCGCTTGGGTTCAGCCAGGCGGTCAAGATCGGGATGTTGGTAGTGGAGACAGTGGTTCGGCTAGGATTGAGCAGTCGCGCCGAGCCCAATCCGCAGCTTACAAAGATGAACGGTTGTCGGATCAGATCCAGGGAGGGTGCGTCCTCCCGCGCCACACAGCCTGACCCGCCCACCTTGAGAGCGGGCGCTTTAGGCGGCAATGCCGCGGAACCGGAAAGCCCATCGGAAACCCGGCGAAGCAGAGGCCGGACCGACGGTCGAACGAAGGTCCGGGGTCCCCACGGGGCGGTTATTCGCCCCCGCCGCTCGTCGCTTTACGATAGTTCAGGGCCGGCGGCCGATCCCCCAGCATGGCCTTGTAGGTGAAATTCGGCCCGCGCTTGGCGACAAGCTCGGCCTTGGCCTGCTTGACGAGTTCGGGATTGCTGAACAGGTCCGCGCCGGTCAGGGCCATGGTCTTGGCGGCGACCACGGCGCCCTTGACGCCGATGCTCGTGCCCGCGACGGCGGCCCACTGCCAGCTGTGGGCGACGGTGCCGGGGACCATGGTGGCGACACCCAGACCCACCGTCGGTGTGACCCAGCTGATGTCGGACACATCGCTCGATCCGCCCGCGCCGTCTTCCTGGACCTTGTAGGGCCCGATGGTCTTGGCCGTATCCAGCGCGGGCGCGCCGGGGGGAACGCTTTCCTGCACCTTCCTGGCGAAGGCGGTCTCGTCCGCCGTCCAGTTGACGCCGCCGACACGGCGCAGATTGGCGTCCATCACATGGCCAAGGGTGTCGTTGGGCAGCATGGCATAGACCCCGCCGGTGATTTCGGTCTCGACCGTGACGCCCGTAGCTAGAGCAGCGCCTTGAGCAGCCTTCTCGACACGCCCCCAGACGTCGCGGACCACGGCCGGGTCGGTGCTGCGGACATAATAATAGACCTCGGCGAAGTCCGGCACGACGTTGGGCGCGCCGCCGCCGTTGGTGATCACATAATGGATGCGGGTCTTATCCGGCACGTGTTCGCGCAGATAGTTGGTCGCGACGTCCATGATCTCGACCCCGTCCAGGGCCGAACGCCCGCGCCAGGGCGCGGCCGCGGCGTGGGCGGAGACGCCGTGAAACCGGAACTTGCCGCTGATATTGGCCATGCTGACCGACTGGGCCGCCGAATTGGCGTCGTTCGGGTGCCAATGCACCACGGCGTCGACGTCGTCGAACAGGCCCGCGCGGACCAGATAGACCTTGCCCGACCCACCCTCTTCGGCGGGAGCGCCATAGACCCGCAATTCGCCGTGGATGTTGTTCTTGACCATCCAGGCCTTGAGCCCGACCGCCGCGCCGACCGATGCGGCGCCGAACAGATTGTGCCCGCAGCCATGGCCCGCCACCTGGCCGGGGATCGGCGTCTTTGTGGGGGCCGCGGCCTGGGCCAGGCCAGGCAGGGCGTCGAACTCGCCCAGGATGGCGATCACGGGCCCGGCCCCGTTCTTGTAACTGGCGACAAAGGCGGTGGGCATCCCCGCCACGCCGGATTTGACGTCGAACCCGGCCGCCTTGAGCTGATCCTGCAGCAGGGCGGAACTCTTGTATTCCTGGAACCCGACCTCGGCGAAGCCCCAGATCTTCAAGGCGGCGTCTGAGATCTGCGGGGCGTCAGCCTCCACGGCCTTGAGGATCTCCGCGCGATCGGCGTCCCGGATAGGATGGGCGGAAGATGGCGCGGCCGAGGCGGCGCCGGTGGTCATGGCGGCCAGGAGCAAGGCGATATGGACGGACGAGCGCTTCATGGACGCAAAAACCCTTTGAAGAAGTGACCGGCGCCGCCGGGCGCCTTTGGCTGTAATACCAGCCCGCGCTAACGCCGACTCTTATGGGATTCCCAAGGCGGTCGATTTCCGAATCAATGCGGCGAAGACGAATCGCATGGCGGAGGCATCGTATGAGCGCTGCGGTGAAGATCACCCGGACGGATTACACGAGC